>NZ_JAMQPV010000003.1 GCF_026151395.1 Leptospira limi | reverse complement strand
TTATTTCACATCGCTGTTTTGTCTGAGGTAGGATATACCCTAAAAAGTAATTGAGTTATGAATCTTACAAAGTAATGTTTGTTAGATTTTGATTTCAAAAGATAAAATAGGATTCAGGTTTTCATATCCTGATCGGAATGCCTTAAATGAATAAAAAAAGCCTCTCTGAGCGTGATATATGCTCTAAGTTTATTAATCCTGCACTAGAGGTAGCTGGTTGGGATTTGCAGTGGCAAGTGAGAGAGGAATTTCCCATTACAAACGGACGGATCATTGTTCGTGGGAAGTTGCATACCAGAGCAAAGAATAAACGTGCAGACTATGTTTTGTTTTATAAATCTAATATCCCTATAGCTGTGATCGAAGCAAAGGACAATAGTCATTCTGTTGGCGATGGAATGCAACAAGCCCTTCAGTATGCAGATTTGTTACAAGTTCCATTTGTTTTTAGTTCTAATGGAGATTCTTTTTTATTTCATAACAAACTTGTGAGTGAGGGAAACATTGAAACAGAATTGGGTTTGGATCAATTTCCAAATCCAGAATCACTTTGGAAAATGTGGAAAGAGGCGCAAGGACTTGACTCAACGCAGGAAGAGCTTGTCACTCAAGATTATCATAGTGATGGATCAAATAAATCACCCAGATACTATCAAATTTTAGCAATTAACAAAACGATCGAAGCCATTGCTAAAGGGCAAAAGCGTCTGCTACTTGTTATGGCGACTGGGACTGGAAAAACATACACAGCATTCCAAATCATTTGGAGGTTATGGAAATCCAAGACAAAAAAACGAATCTTGTTTTTGGCTGATCGAAATATTTTGGTAGATCAAACAATGACAAACGATTTTAAGCCGTTTGGATCTGCAATGACCAAAATTCAAAAGAGACAAGCGAACAAATCGTACGAAATTTATCTTTCTTTGTATCAAGCAGTCACTGGCACGGAAGAAGAACAAAATATCTATAAACAATTTTCGCCAGATTTTTTTGATTTGATCGTAGTGGATGAATGTCATAGGGGAAGTGCAGCCGAAGATTCTAATTGGCGTGCTATACTTGAATACTTTTCTTCTGCGACTCAAATTGGACTAACCGCAACACCCAAAGAAACAAAGGATGTTTCTAATATCCATTATTTTGGGGAACCAGTGTATACATATTCGCTAAGACAAGGGATTGAAGACGGGTTTCTTGCGCCTTACAAAGTGATTCGGATTGACTTAGATAAGGATTTATCTGGCTGGCGACCTGAAAAGGGAATGCGAGATAAGTATGGAAATGAAATTGAAGATAAAGTTTATAAACAAAGTGATTTTGATAAAAAAGTTATCTTAGACAAACGAACGGAACTTGTTGCTTCGAAAGTCAGTGAATTTTTGAAGCAGAACGATCGTTTTCATAAGACCATTGTATTCTGTGAAAATATAGATCATGCGGAAAGAATGAGGCAAGCACTGGTCAATGAAAACAGCGATTTGGCTAGTCAAAATAGTAAGTATGTGATGAGGATTACAGGGGATAGTGAAGAAGGTAAAGAAGAGCTGGATAATTTTATCTTCCCTGAATCCAAATACCCAGTGATTGCAACGACATCCAAACTCATGACAACAGGTGTGGATGCGCAAACATGCAAACTGATAGTCCTCGACCAACAAATCCAATCGATGACGGAATTCAAACAAATCATTGGTCGCGGAACACGCATTAACGAAGATTTTGATAAGTACTATTTCACCATTATGGATTTTAAACGGGCAACGGAGTTGTTTGCGGATCCTGATTTTGATGGAGACCCCGTGCAGATTTATGAACCAAAGGAAGGAGAGTCAGTAACACCTCCGGAATCTTTGGATGAGGAAATGGATGGAGATGTTGGTTCATCCAACGGTGTCACTGGATTCGGCGAAAATGAATCTGAATTTGATCCCTCCTTACGCTTCGATGGAAGAGAATTTCAGGAAGGGGATTTGCCTCGAAATCGTGTATTGAAATACTATGTGGATAGTGTGGAAGTTCGTGTAGCTTCGGAGCGAGTGCAATACTTTGATGCCAATGGAAAACTGGTGACTGAGTCTTTGAAAGACTACACCAGAAAAACTGTGACCAAAGAATTTTCCACACTTGATGAGTTCCGAAAGCATTGGAATGCTACAGAAAGAAAACAAGCGATCTTAGAAGAACTAGCAAACCAAGGAGTCTTTTTAGAAGCTCTTGCGGAAGATGTGGGAAAGGATGTGGATCCCTTTGATTTGATCTGCCACGTAGTCTGGGACAAACGTCCTTTGACAAGACGGGAACGGGCCGACAGAGTCAAAAAAACGAATTACTTTGAGAAGTATGGGGAAGCAGCACGAAAGGTTTTGGATGCGCTTCTTGAAAAATACGCAGACTCAGGTGTGGTTCAAATTGAAGAAACACAAATCCTTACTATCAATCCATTTCCTGAATTTGGAACACCGATGGAGATCATCCAAGAATTTGGTGGGATTGAAAAATACAACGAAGCCATTACTGGTTTGGAAAATGCACTGTACCGTGAGATAGCTTAAGCTAAGGTTGAACAAAACAATATGGCAATTGGAACACTAATCAAGTCGATTCAAGATATTATGCGGAAAGACGTGGGTGTTGATGGAGATGCCCAACGAATCAGCCAGATGGTATGGCTTCTCTTTTTGAAAATCTTTGATGATAAAGAACAAGAGTGGAAACTCACACTCAAAGATTATAAATCCCCGCTTGCCTCTCGGTTTCAGTGGAGTAGCTGGGCGTCCAATTCGGAAGGGATGACTGGTGAAGAGTTGATTGATTTTGTGAATAATGATCTTTTCCCTGCGTTGAAGAAACTCGCAACCCAAGCTGGTGTGAGTGCCCAAGGTAGAGTCGTTGGTAGTGTTTTTGAAGATGCTTACAACTATATGAAATCTGGCACCTTACTTCGCCAGGTGATCAACACGATCGAAGAAGATTTGGATTTCAATAGTTCTGCCGACAGACATTTGTTTAATGATATTTATGAGAAGATCCTGGCTGATTTACAATCGGCAGGGAATGCAGGGGAATACTATACACCTCGTGCAGTAACTCAGTTTATGGTGGACATCATTGATCCGAAACTGGGAGAAAGCATTTTGGATCCCGCTTGTGGAACTGGTGGGTTTCTCACCACATCCATAGAACATCTGAAGAAGCAGATCAAAACTGCAAAAGACAAACAGATTTTGCAAACAACCATCCATGGTGTGGAGAAAAAACCTCTTCCTCATATGCTTGCTCTCACCAATATGATGTTACATGGAATCGATGTTCCGACCAATATCCGCCATGACAATACCCTTAGTCGTCCGCTGAAGGATTATGGTCCCAAAGATCGAGTGGATATTATCATCACAAATCCTCCATTTGGTGGAATGGAAGAAGATGGAATCGAAAACAATTTTCCCAAAAAATACCAAACGAGGGAAACTGCCGATCTCTTTATGGCCCTCATCATGCACCTTTTGAAACATGATACGGGTCGGGCGGCTGTGGTGCTTCCCGATGGATTTTTATTTGGAGAGGGAACTAAAACAAATCTCAAACGAGAGTTACTCGAAGAATTCAATTTACATACAATTGTTCGTCTTCCCAAAGGTGTGTTTAGCCCGTATACGGGTATCAATACCAACATTCTCTTTTTGGAAAAGGGAGGACCTACCAAACAAGTTTGGTTTTTTGAACATCCCTATCCACCAGGTTATAAATCCTATTCCCGTTCCAAACCTTTGACCATTGGAGAGTTTGATCTCGAAAAAAAATGGTGGAACAAACGGAAGGAAACCGAATTTGCCTGGAAGGTAAGTGTCAAAGACATTGCCTCTCGCAATTACAATTTGGATTTTAAAAATCCACATGTTGTGGATGTGGTGCACCGAGATCCAGAGGAGCTTGCCCGCGAATACGAAGACGTTTCGAAAGAGCTAAACCAAGTAAGAGACAAACTCAAACAAGAACTGATGAAAGCTTTGACTCGTTAGGAATAGATAGAAAATAAAGAAGCCCAGCTAAGCACTCAGAAGGATACCCTTCGACGACATGGAGTCGGAGTTCATGCAAAGACAGGCTCTACTCTAATGAGCCATGATACTTAAAAATGAGTCAATTGATTTTTAAGTAAGTTGTTTTCTTAGACCGTAGAAGGAGAAATTAAAGTAAATGTATTTTATGTATATAGATGAATCTGGGGATCCTGGAAAAGAAATTGCAGAAGTAGGGGAAGCAAGAAAAGGTTCACCGCATTACATCGTATCTGGCATCATAATTCCAATGACTGAGTGGCGGACCTATCTTAATACATTTGTTAATCTACGTCGAGCAATCAAACAGCAGTATGAAATTCCTGTTCGCTTGGAAGTGAAAGGTTCCGAGTTTATCAATCCTAGAGATAATTTTTTTTAAAGAAATTGAATCGGAGCAAACGAATTCAAATCTATCAATCTATTTTGACAGATATTACATCGCAAATGAATCAGGCAAAAATTTTGAATGTTGCATATCGAAAGGAAAATCGATCATTTGGTCTGGATGAGGATATTCAAGAAGATTGTTGGAAATTCTTAATCACTCGCTTTAATACATTTTTAGAGAAAAAAGGAAATGAGTATGGGATTCTTTTTTCTGATGAAACGAATGAGCCAAAATTAAGAGGACTTGTTCGAAAGATGCGAATCTATAATCCTGTTCCAAGTTTGTATTCTAGCAAACCCCGAATGGCTAACATAAATCAAATTCTGGAAGATCCTGTGATTCGGAAATCAGAACACTCGTATTTTGTGCAGATTGCCGACTTGATTGCACATGCATTGTATCGTAATTTATATCCGAAGGGAAGTTACAAGAAATATAACGTGGATCGTCTTTTTGATATTTTGGATCCAATTCTATTAAAGGAAGCTAGTAAAAAAGATGCCCGAGGCATTGTATATGTATGATTTCAAAAATTGCACCCGCTACAAGCGGGCGACTTTGTTGCGGCCAGAACATCCTTTTGGAAGGAGCCCGGTCGCATCCATCAGTCTACTTATCGTCTACCTATCCGTCAACCTGAAACTTCTATGCCAAACTCCCTAAATCCACTCCTCCAAACCCATTTTGACACCGCCCTCGAACACCCGAATGGAATCAAAAAACTCAGAGAACTGATCCTAACCCTTGCCATGCAGGGAAAACTGGTTTCCCAAGATCCAAACGACCAGCTAGCGAGTGAACTCCTAAAAGAGATCCAAGTGGAGAAGGCGCGTCTCTTGGCAGAAGGAAAGATCAAAAAGAGTGAAGCACTGCCTGCAGTAAAGGAAGAGGAGAAGCCGTTTGTGATTCCGAAAGGATGGGAGTGGGTAAGACTTGGGGAGGTTGGAGAGATGCAAACAGGAACTACTCCCGAAACTAAAGACCAATCGAATTATGGAAAATTTATACCTTTTATTGGGCCTGGAGATATTAAAAATTATAAAATTGAATATAATGAAAATGGTTTATCGGAAAAAGGATTAGAAAAAGCAAGATTAATCAAAGCGAATTCAATAATGATAGTGTGTATTGGTGGTAGTATAGGCAAAGTAGCATTAAATGATAGAGATGTGAGTTGCAATCAACAGATCAATACTGTGACTCCATATAATTCAATCTTTTATCATTATATTTTTTATTCAGTAGATTCTCCTTATTTCCAGAAAACAATCTTACAAAATGCAGGCGGATCGGCTACTCCTATTATCAATAAATTAAAACTATCAAAGATCCCTATCCCCCTTCCTCCTCCCGCAGAACAAAAACGGATCGTAGAAAAGATCGATGAGCTTATGGCGTTATGCGATGAACTCGAACGACTCAAAAAATCAAAAGAGACCAAACGAAAAGACCTGCACCAATCTATCATCACACAGATGTTAGAAGCTGATTCGCAGGAAAGTTTCCAAAAATACTTTCAATTTCTCACAACTCATTTTCACGAACTCTACTCTGTCAAAGAGAATGTCAAAGAACTGAGAAAGGCAATTTTGCAACTCGCGGTGATGGGGAAACTCGTAGAACAGGATCCAAGCGACCAGCCTGCGAGTGAATTACTCAAAGAGATCCAAGCGGAGAAGGCGCGATTGGTGGAAGAGGGGAAGGTAAAGAAGAGTGAGGCTTTGCAACCTATCAAAGAGGAGGAGAAGCCGTTTGTGATTCCTAAGGGATGGGAGTGGGTGCGGTTAGGGGAGGTTCTCCAGAAGTTTGGTGCTGGAAGTACTCCTTTAGGTGGAAAATCTGTTTATACCACTGATGGTATAATGTTTTTAAGATCTCAAAATGTTTGGAATGATGGTTTATATTTGGATGACGTTGCACGGATTTCAAAATCAATTCATGAAAAAATGAAAGGAACCAAAGTAATCGGAAATGATATTCTTTTGAATATTACTGGAGCATCAATTGGACGTTCGACAATTTTTCCTTTGAATTTTGAGGAGGCAAATGTTTCACAGCACGTAGCAATATTAAGAACATTTACTCCTAGTATAGTCACATATTTGCATAAATTGATAATATCAGACTTTTTTCAAAATTTAGTTTTTAAAGAGCAGGTTGGTGTATCCCGTGAAGGATTAAGTATGACAAAGCTGTCAAAATTTCCTCTCCCCCTTCCTCCTCTTGCCGAACAAAAACGGATTGTGGAAAAGGTGGACGAGTTTTTGGCGTTATGCGATGAGCTGGAAGAAAGGATCGGGAAGGCGGAGGAGAAAAGAGGAGAGATTTTGAAGGGGATGGTGAATGATACGTATTCAAGGAATTGCATTTGATAGAATGAAAAATTTCTGCACTTTTTGCAAACAAGCTGAGTCGCAATCACGAGACCACTGTCCATCCAAAATACTATTAGACGAGCCATTCCCAACGGATCTATCAGTAGTTCCCTCCTGCATAAAATGTAATGGTAGTTTCTCTAAAGATGAGGAATATGTTGCCTGTGCAGTTGAATTTTTAAAATCTTTTCACTATGATTACGATTGGATTATGAACGAAAGAGTAACCAACATTCTTTCAATGAAATCTGATTTGAAGAATCAATTGGAGAGGACATATGGAAACAATAGTAGAATATTTAAAGAGCTATTTATAGATGATCGTTTCGAAAATGTATTGATCAAGAATGCTCTTGGCCATATAAGATTCGAACTTGGTCTTTATGTGGAGCAAATTCCCAAAGAATTGAAAATGAACTTCCTCCCAAGAATGGATGACACTTTTAAAAACCAATTCGAATCTTTTGTGGGCGAACCTGACTTATTTCCAGAGGTTGGGAGTAGATTACTGATTAGGCTATTTGAAAGGCAAAATTTGGATGAAAGAGGATGGATAGTTGTCCAAAATGGAGTTTATCGATTCCAATTACAACAATCTGTCGATAGTATAAAAGTTAAGATCGTAATGAAAGAATTTCTTGCCGCAGAAATTCATTTTGACTGCGAATTATAGCAAGATATGCAGCAGAGGATTTGAGGAATTAATGGAAAAAATCAGTTTTAGAACGAAGGCCCGAGTCGTTGATCTTCTTGGTCGCGAGCAAATTGCTGATGCATCTTCAGCAATCACTGAAATATTCAAAAATTCAGTAGATGCACAGGCAAGCAATATCGTTGCACATTATCATACTAAAGAAAGTATTCTCGAATTCTCAGACAATGGCTTAGGAATGCGAGCTTCGGATCTTAGAGATAAATGGCTAGTTCTTGCAACTGATTCTCGGCATAGTAAACCGGATAGTGAGTACCTTAAATATGCCTCAAACGAGCAAAGGAAGAATATCGACAAATTTTCTCCGTTTGGAGAAAAAGGGATCGGTCGTTTGGCGGTCGCATCACTGGGCTCAGCAGTTTTAGTTTGGACACGTTGGGGAAAAGGAAAAGATCTTCAAAGAACCATGGCATTGGTGTTTTGGGATCTATTTAAATTTTCACAATTCAATCTAGATGAAATATACATTCCTTTTATAACGTTAGGTGCTAATGATAAGCCGTATGATGCGGCATTACTTTTAAATGAATTCTTTATTGATTGGTTAGATGAAAATAAAAAGCAGATTAATAAAAATTCAAAATCCTATAATTCCATTAGTGAAATTGAAAAATTATCAAAAATTGTTTTTAACTCTAGCTTGAAATCTGTTAATTTCCCAATTGATTCGATGGGAACTAGTTTCTATATTTTCGATACTAAGGATGAGGTTGCTGAAATTTTCAGAGAAAGAAGAGAAATTAAAGGCGAAGAGTCGAGTGCATCGGAAGGAATGAAAACTTTCTTTGGCTTCAACAATCATTTTTCGGGAGAAAAACCTCGAATCGAAATAAAACCATATATTGATAACAAGGAAGCATTTAATGCTGCTGATGCATTCTGGATAGAGGAAGATTTCAAAGAAGCTGATTACGAAATAGATTTGACAATTGACAAGAATGGTTTTGCGAAAGGGACTTTTAGAAGGTTTAATGAAATTTATAAATATGAATATCAAACAAAAGATCTACCCGCCAGAAGCGATTACCCTGGCACTTTAGATTTAAAAGTTGGGTATGTTTTAGGAAAAGTTGATGAAACATCACTTTCGAGTGATAGACATAAATACTTTAGCGATAAATTGGCGGAAATAGGCGCGTTATACGTTTACCGCGATGGAATTCGAGTAATGCCTTATGGTAGAGATGACCAAGATTTCTTAGAGTTTGAGTATCGTAGAAACTTAAGAAGTGGAACGTATGTATTTTCTCATAGACGTATGTTTGGTTATGTTGGAATTACATCCAATAATAATCCTGGCTTAAAAGATAAAGCTGGAAGGGAAGGCTTTATAAAAGATAAATATTATAGAGGATTTAAGCATATCTTAACTGAAATTTTTAAAGATATTGCACTAACTTATCTTGCTACTAAACCCAAGGAGGAATATGCGGCAGAACAAAAAAAGAAAGATAGACCATTCGACTTAGAAGCCAAAGAAATAACGAAAGAGTTCTTACAAAGGTATAAAGAATCAAAGAAAAATTTAGAAAAAATAAAGAAGAAATTTACACTTGAAATAGAATCTTTGAAAGTCAATCTTTCTGATTTAAAATCTGGGAATATTGAAAAGATTTCTGAGTATATGGAAAAATTAACTCGGATTCGGGAGCGGTTTGAATCAGATTCAGAGGAATTGATAGAAGACATTCCTAATTTAGCACAACCCAATGGAAAGAATCTCGCTTCTTGGGATAGCTATCTGTCTGATAAACAACTTTTCGAAACTAAGACAAATAAGCAACTCGTTGAATTCAGTAAACAACTTGACTCTGCTTTGAAAAAGTTTTCTGACAAGTATTTATACTTACAAAAGTTAGATTCTAGGCTGAAAAAACAGGAGGAGCGATTATTTCTCAACCTAGAAGTCAAGAAATCCGAATTGTTAAGTTGTTTAGATGAAATTCAATCGAAAAGAATACCAAGTTGGCTTAAAAAGCATAAATCAGACATTGAACGTATCGTTCGCAATCCACTTGGAGATAACCCTGCTTTAACAGTTGTAAATGGTGAAGTGGAAGATCTTGAAAAATTTGAGAGAGCACTATCTGACCAAACGAAACTTGCCAAAGTCACAATCGAACCTTACTGGGATAGTATTCTTCGTGACATTAAAAGAATGTCTGCGGCAAAGAGTATGGAGTCTGCCATCGGTGATCTTCATCGAGAGCTAGAAGGTTTACAAGAGCGCGAATTAATCTATGTAGAACTCGCACAATTGGGTCTGATTGTGGAAGGAATTGATCATGAATATAGGGTTTTATTTAAGCAGGCAAAGGAAGATTTCAAAACTCTAAACAAGAGTTTTAATCAGAATACTTTTAAAGATTTAGAGTCCGTTTTTGAATCAATAAATGAAAAGATCGAATCCTTATCGCCATTGTATAGAGCAGGAAAAAGAAGGTATGAGACTGTAACAGGATCTGAAATTTTTTTATTTTTAAAAGAGAGATTTAAAGATGAATTTGAAGTCGGTTTGATTCAAGTTTCTAAATCCGTGTTAAACCTTGTGTGGAAAAATACAAACAGATCGGTACTTTATGCTTCACTCATAAATATTATAAATAATGCGAAATATTGGATCGATAAGTCACCATCTAATCCAGAAATCCGGTTTACAATTGATCCCAAGGGATTGGTTGTATCTGACTCAGGTCCTGGCATTGCAGAAAGAGATAAGGAAAGAATCTTTGAAGCATATTTTTCACGTAAACCAACTGGAAGAGGACTTGGGCTTTACCTTTCAAGAACTGCTTTAAAGTTCCATGGAATGGACTTAGTCTTATCTGAAATTAAAATGAAGAACGCCCTAGACGGGGCTAATTTTCTAATAATGATGCCTAAACAAGATGAGGAAGGTTAATGAAAATGACTGGATTAGGAACAATTGAAGAAATTAAGCAAGGAATTGCCAAAGAGTATTTTAAGAATGTCGTTGTGATTGATGATGATTGTTACGATGAATCTTCTTGGAAGAACGGAGAGATTAAGATAAATAAATTATATGCAAATTTTTATAAGGAATGCATCGAGTCTGATATCAACTGTCATTTGCAGTATTTCCCAAAAGAAAAAGCCAAAGAAGGAAAATCGATTAAGGAGGATGAGAAAGAAAAATATACACAGCTTGCAGTGAATCATGCATTGAATGGCGAAGTAATCATTCTTGATTGGCATTTAGGGTTAGAGGAAAAATATGAAATATCTATTGAAATTTTACGAAAAATTTCTGAGGATAAAAAGTTAAAATTTATTTTATTTTATTCTCAATTTACTCCAGAATTACTAGGAATTTTAGAATCAGAATTAGAATTTAAATCATTAGATTCGGAAGTTGAAAATCAGCTATCCGAAGAAGATAAATTTGAATCTGTAGTCGAAGTTAGTGAAAGCAATAGTAAACATTTTAAAAAAATATTTCGAAAAGAAAATATTTTTTTATGTGTAGTTCAAAAAGAAGACACTATTGTAGAAAATGGAAAAGCTTTGTTTGATATTGCTTATAACTTAATGTCCGAATCCTTTCCTGACTTACTCCATTGGGCAGGATTTGAATTATCAAATTATATAACAAAAAATATATCTAATTTAGTATCTAAAATACCAAATGGGACAGATTCAGCAATCATTCTACAATCATTTTTTACTGCAATGCCTAATGAGATGAGTGATTGGGTTTCTAAAATTTATTTAGATCATTTTAATATGCATTTAGAATCGTCCCCCTTGAAAATAGTTTCAGATGAGATACTGACACCATTAATTCCAAAAGCGTTAACTAAATTAGAAGGTGAAAAAGATAATAAGTATGAAGATAAATTAAAAAAAATATTTAAAGAAAACTCGCAAGATTTAAAATTAGAATCAGAAGGTGAATTCAATTTAGATTCACAAAATAATTTTTCTTATCTTCAGGAATGCTATCTCAAGACAGAGAATTTAATCGATTATTTGAGAAGAGGGACAGTCTTACTTGATAATAAAGAGAATCAATTCCTTTTATGTATTGTTCAAGATTGTGATCTTTATAGAATAAACAAAGATGATAAGTTATATTTTATTTGCGGAAATAAAGTTGAAAAAATAAAAAAAACAAACAAGGGTTATTATGTTCAAACTTTTGTTGATAAAAATATAATAGTTGAGTGGTCTACATTAACTATTCGCGAAATCCAAATATCCAATGACTTAAGTGGATTTCCAAGTCTTGATATAGAACAAATTAAGGATTTCACTTATGTTGGTCGACTGAAAGAAGTTTTTGTGGATAGAATCCTCCAAAGAACGTGGGCTAAACAAAATAGAGTGGGAGTAAATATACCCGAATATACAAGACGTCTAAGAGATGAGAAATGAAAGATAAATCATTCAAGGCAATAGATTTCTTTTGTGGTGCTGGAGGAATGACATCAGGTTTTCGTAAGGCTGGAGTTGAAGTACTAGCCGGTATAGATATTGATCATCAATGCAAAGAGACTTATGAGTTCAATCATCCTAATTCTAAATTTATTGAAGCAGATATTAAAAAACTGAAATATTCTGAATTGGAGAAATTCGTTTCCATTCGAAAAATGGATGACCAAATGATCTTTATCGGTTGCAGTCCATGTCAGTACTTCTCTACTATCAAAACCAACAAATCAAAATCAATTGAATCCAAAAATTTATTGAACGATTTTCAAAGATTTGTTAAACACTACCTTCCTGGATTTGTAGTTATAGAAAATGTTCCAGGAATTGTTACATCTCCTGAAAGCCCATTAAAAGATTTTGTAAATTTTTTAAAAAAGAAAAATTATAAAGTTTCAATGGATATTCTTCGTCTAGAAAAGTTCGGTATTCCTCAGACTAGAAGACGTTTTTTGTTGGTTGCTTCTCGAGTTGATTACAATATATCTTTACCTACAGAAAATGTTAATACTATTAATACAGTCAGAGAATTTATTCATCCAAAAAAGGGATTCCCGATTCTAAAAGCAGGGTATAGAGATGAGTCACCAAATTTGCATACAGTGGCTGGATTATCGGAAGTAAACCTGAAAAGATTGTCTAAAACTATCAAAAACGGAGGAGATCGAATGTCATATGTCAACGACGTAAAACTTGCTGTCCCATGTCAGTATAAAAAGCCTAAAACATTCCATGACACTTACGGAAGAATGCGTTGGGATTCTCCTGCTCCTACAATAACTACAAAATTCTTTAGCATATCAAACGGAAGGTTCGCTCATCCCACTCAAAATAGAGCTTTATCCTTACGTGAAGGTGCCAGATTGCAAACTTTTGATTTATCTTATAGATTTATAGGGAGTAGTATTGGATGCATTGCAAGGCAGATTGGCAATGCTGTCCCGCCTTTATTTGCGATGCAAATTGCAAAACAAATAATGAATAAAGATTAAATTTCATTATACGCTTCTATACGAAAAGCTTTTCAAGTTTCAAATATTTAAATCCTCCGCGTTAGGGATCGACCGAGCGCCTCGTCGAGGGAGAGCCCGACCCTAATTCAATACTATTCAACAATTCAATTAAATTGGGAACGCCCAAGTCATTAAAATCAATTCAAAGGACTGGGTTGGTCGAACCATTCGCAGCGACCCATAGGGAGCGAGAATGCGAGTTTGGCGGAGCGTTAGCCTAGCCAAAACTCGTCTGGCCCGAAGGGACACTGTGCATCTGTTGTCACACCAGTGGCATGGCAGAGTAGCTACGTTCGGTCGGGATAACCGCTGAAAGCATATAAGTGGGAAGCCCACCTGAAGATAAGATCTCCCTGAAGAGTCCAGGCAGACGACCTGGTTGATAGGTCACAGGTGTAAGTTCAGTAATGGATTCAGCCAAGTGATACTAATCGCTCGATCGGCTTGACCATATTACAATATACACGATTGCGATCGTGTATGTCATTGAAAGTGTTGTTTGTTTTACTTTGTTCTGTTTGGCGGTCTGTGCCGAACGACTTGATTGCTAGAGCTCGAAGCTCACGCAATCGGTCGGGTGCTCGCAGTCGCGGCAGTGCCGCTTGGTGCTCCGCAGGCTTTCCCTCTTGGGAAAAACAAAACCTTTGTCGTATACAAATGTTGGGGAAAGCTCTGAATGAAAGTTCAGGGCTTTTTTTATGCCCGGGGAGTGATACCGATATTCCAGAGCTTAACCAAGTCAGAATGCATTTCTGACGGTGGCGGAGCAAGGATTGCGGAGCTCGCGAATCGTGACATGGATGTCACGTGAGCAGGAGTCGGGAAGGCATTCTGCATTAATCTTTGTAGATAAATAGAAAGTAATTACACTGAAACTAAGAATGCAATTGGTTCTTAGTTTCTTATTTTTGCTTTTGGAATTTATTTATTTCTAATATTCATTCGATATGGACTCACACTTGAACTTGGCCTAACTGCCGAACATCGCTATTCATTTGAATTCACTAGACCAGATCCAAAGGCGAATAAGTAGCCCATCCCTTTTAATTATTAATTTGTGAATTCGTTTGATTGGGAGCGCCAATTGGTACAACATGAACGCTCATGAGAAACACAGCGGACATATAAAGAATTGGATTTGGGTTGGACATCATAAGTATTGTTAAACGTTGTTGTGAAGTTAACATACCATACTCTTGTGATTCCAGGTGCATTGGTAGTAGATGTCTAATAGTATCCTCCAGTAAATGAGACTGTATTTGGGAAGTTTGTTTGGTCTATTTTTGGCCCAACGGCTTTCGTGTAATCATGTAAGCTGATCAGTTCATTTCGATTGGATAGTCTCCATATTTTTACGGCTAAAGATAATCCACTATAATAAGATATAGCCCCAACTCAATTGATGTTAGTGGCAGTAGCTATACAACTCGCATCATTGTTTTGCCCATAGGAACATTTTTGCCAAGTAAGACCTGTTGTATTATGGATAGTGACGGAAGTTTTGCTCGCATCGTTGGTACTCAGGAGCTCTCGCATTGTTGGAAACCGCCATGAAGTATAACCAGAATATCCTTTTCCCGAATTAGCAGAGTTATGTGATAAACAAGAAGTAGTTGAAGTTGATAAACCTCCCGTTGTCACACCTGGACTATTGATTGTACAAGTTGGCCCCGATAATCCTTCGGAACATGTTTTCTATATAATACCTGTACTTTGGTCAAACGTTGTGTAATCATTCGGGAAGTTTTGATCTACTTTTGGTTCTGAATAATTGATAGTGAGACCTGAACCAATAGATGCATCATCACCAACATTGAATTTTCATTTTGGAGATAAAATTTGAATTTTTCATGAATTTGGTCTCCCGTATAAAAATCGTTTCAATCAATTTTTTCAGTATTCCTTTTTATTGCTAAAACGGAAAACTTCCGATCATTTGCGATACAGGAATATTATTTCAGGCTTTCAAAAAACAATAAATTATTGACTTAAATTGGAGAAAGGTGGTGAAGTTAGCTATGTTTTCAATGTAAGGATTGTGAATCCCTTTGATAAACTTTCCGCCAGAAAATAGAAATATTCCGCAAACAATCGTTAATGTAGAATTTGAGTCAGTTAATTTTGGAATCTCCTCCAATGGAACCGTGAACTTAGTCCTAATTTTCAGTGAAGTTTCTTGCTTTTCTTGGGAGTTCTACAATTTCATTTGGATCTATGTTTTGCTTGAAGTAGAATAGGGATCTTCTTTGAATTGAAGAGAATAGACGTAACAGTTTGTTTCAGGTCATTTTTTTGGATTTCCTTCCAATGACAAATATGAATGTAAGGGATTTGTTTAATTGATATGAAGTTAAGTAATGAAGTTTTTAAATTTTTATCGGAACTTAAAAACAATAATCAGAGAGATTGGTTTTTAGAGAATAAGCCAAGATTTGACGAAATTCAAAAAGAATTATTGTCCTTCACTGGTGCCTTGTTATCAGGGATTGAAAAATTTGATAGTTCTGTGAAAGGTATAGATCCAAAGTCTTGTATCTTTCGAATCTATAAAGATGTTCGATTTTCCAAGGATAAAAGTCCATATAAAACACACTTTGGGATTTTTATGAAAGGCGGGAATCGAAAAATTGATGGAACTGGGTATTACCTTCATATAGAGCCAGATGGTTCTTTGTTAGGTGGAGGTTGTTACCAACCAGATGCACAATCATTATATAAAATCCGGGATCAAATTGCTAATGATTCTAAAAGTTTTCTAAAAATTATAAATGATCCAAAATTTTATGATACTTTTGGAAAAGAATTTTATGCAGAGAAAGTGAAAACGGTTCCAAGAGGGTTTGCCAAAGACCATCCTATGATCGAAATCCTCAAGTATAAGGGGTTTGCAGTGGCAAAACACTTAAAGAACGGAGATTTAACTTCTAAATTGAGTAGTGAGGACCTTTTAAAATTGTTTCGCTTCGTTTATCCACTGAATCAATTTTTGGACCAAGCGATGAATCGAAAATAAGGGATCAATGTGCTCATTTTTAATTGTGAGGCACAATGATCCATGGATCTTTTGCAAAGAATTTCCGTGAGTGAAATGATTGATTACTTTGATGGTTTACAAGCTAAATACAATACAAAGATAATCACCAATAAAGAGTCAAAAACCAACGCAGGACTTGATTTTGCTAAATAAGCTTGTCCATAAACTAAATTTAAGAGTATAAAGATACTTTTGCTAATCGAAGCAACAACTAGAACTAAATTACGATTTGGTTCATGATAAGCTCCATAGACTAACATTCCACCTACGATCACAATGAGTGCTCCCCAATTGCGTACGATGATGTTTGCTAAGTTTCCATCCATTGTTTCTCCGAAAGTCAAGGTTAGACCCAGATTCGGATGTAATGCAGATAAAATCATTGAACATGTGATGAGTCCAGAGACTAACATGATCCATTTTATATTTGAAGAAATTATTTTCATTAGAAATACCCCGAGCCAAAGAGAGCATATTCATTTTTTTTAGCGAGAATATTTTTTGTGAATCCTAAGAAGATTTTTCTTTAAAATGAACTTTGGAATTTTTCGTTCTCGAATGGATAAAAAAAAGGTAATGATCTTAATTCCGCCAACATAAAGTTAGATTGATCTGCGAATTCACATTGATTGAATTGCTCGCTTTGATTGTCTTTTATCGGCTTGATTTTTTGTAATTTTTTAGATATTGAACAATTTCATTGGTATTGGGATCATCATAGTACTGATTGATAAAATCGAAAATTGATTGTCCTTCTTTATCTTTGGAATGAATGTCTGCGCCTTTTTTTAATAGGAGCTTGACTAAGGCTAAATTTTGAGATCTTTTTTCGATGAGTAAACGAAGGATGGATCTACCAGAACTGTCCTTGGCATTGACATCCGCTTTTTTGCTAATCATATAAGAAACAATTTCTAGATTTGGATTTTCGATCATTGTTAAATACATGAGAGCTGAGTAGTGGTTTTTATCCAACGCATTGATGTTGACACCTTGCTCTACAAAAAGTCGGACGCATTTAAAATTGTTGGGGTTAACATTTGCAGTGAGAGTTAGGGTTGTAGGCCCACTTCCATCAAAATTTGGGTTTAATCCATAATCTAACATAAGTTTGATCAAATCATATTGATTGTTTTTGATGGCAGGATGGACTATATGACGTCCATGAAGATTGAAAACATTCACATTCGCTTTCTTCTGAATTAAAAATCTGGCGATATTTATACGGTTTTTATCGAGAGCATAGAATAACGCAGTTTCCCCATTTTTGTCTTTTGTCTCTAAGTTTGCACCGGAAGAAACAATTCTTTTAACCTGATCTAGATCAGATTGTATGACTGCTTTGTGTAATTCAGGTAAACTTTGGAATTCACGGAAATTGTCGATTTGGTTCTCAAAACTATGGTAACCTTTCTTAACTGCATCAATCACGAGAATAGGGGAGAGGATGATATAATGATACCATTCTAATTTGACCATATCTTTGCTTTGGCTAAATATTGAATTGGGAATGATACAGAAGAGTAGTATTCCAATTCGAATTTTTTTAAATGGAAACAGTTTTGAAACCAACCGAATTTTAGAACTGATCCAAATGCGCTTGTGGATTAAATAAATTCACTATTGATGTTTTTATTCTCGAAAGAATTTTTCCCAAGAAAGTTCCAACTAAAAACAACCCTATGCTGAAGAATACATTTCTCAATGGCTCATACCACAATTCATAAAAGGAATTGATAATCGCATAATCAGGTTGGTTTTCAGAAAGATAGAGAGGAACTCTTTGTCCGATCTGGTAGTGATTGCCGACCTCACCTAGAATTTGTCCATGAATTTCATAAGTTTCTCCATTTACTTGGTATTTGATGATTGGTCTTAGGATGTAGTGAGTTGTCCCATAACGTTTGTTACCAGTTTGCGTGGAGTAATCGGTTTCCTTATAAGATGATACAACTTTACCAGAAATTTTGGTTCCAGATTGAATGGTGATGATTTTACCTAAACTCGCATAAACCGAAGTAAAGAAGAGGTAGAGAGCTAATAACTGTAATATGCGCGACAGGATTTTAATTTTCATACAGGAGACTCATCAAAATGGAAACAATTGCCACTTTCAATCAAAAAAACAAGTTTGATCGCACAAAAATACTTGAGACAATTTGCGAAAGATTATAGGATTTCGAATGTGCCCATAGTCATTTTATTTTTCTTTATTTTTTCTTGTTCTGAACCTTTGCCGGAAAATCGGTATCTACCTGAATCCTTACCTTCTGAAGAATCGATCAAAGAAACACTTTCATCTGAGATTCATTTGAATCAATTAAATGAGAGATCAAAATCACTTGGAATTACCTTACAAGAATGGAAGGAAAATGAGAAAAAACTTGTTTCCGAGATGGACATCAATCATTACTGGGGAACAGAGAAAAAACAATTACGAAGTTCGATACAGGATACAGATGCAATTGATCGAATGCGAGAAATGATTCGCATTCGAATTGTTTGGAGTCGTATTTTTCAAAAATCGAATATAAGCATAAAACAAAAACCATTTGACCAATCAAAGGCGAGTTTACTTGCAAAAATAAATAGTAAGTTCTCACCTCAATTTGGCCAACCCAATTCGAAATGGGTGATCATCGAATGGAGCGATTATTTATGTGGCTTTTGTAAGGAAACCTTTCCCCATACAAAAAAACTTTTATCGAAATACAAAAATCAAATTCATTATATCCATAAAGATTTCCCACTGGACGGTGATTCAAACCAAAGTTTAGCACCACTCATTGTGTCACGTTGTTTGTGGGAAAGAGATCCAGCTCATTTTACAGATCATATGCAAAACCTATATGCCCATGCGAAAACAATGATCAAATCAGAAGATCCCATACTTAACCAATCGAGTGTTTGGTCTGAATGTGATTCCCAAAGAGAAACTCAAAAATACCTAGACCTAGTCAAAAAGGACTGGGAAGAAGCAAAAAAACTTGGAGTCACTTCAATCCCTACATTTTGGGTCAATGGGAAATGGATTGTTGGTGCATTAAAACAAGATACTTGGGAAAGAGTATTAAAAGATACGAGTCCATAAAAAATTTCTTGCCTTTTTTCCGTACAATGGGTTCTTTTAAATCCACATTTTCAAAGGACCAATAATGAAACTCAAATCCAGTCTATTTTTTGTTTTGATTTTAATGGTAACATTCGCTGCCAATTGTGGGAAAAAACTCCATTTTTCAATGGTTACGTCTACATCGATGGAGAATGGCCTCCCCTTCTTGGTGTTAGACGGCAAGGAATGGAAGGCTGAGCCTGGAGCAGAATTTGTTAAATTACATTTTTATGCAGACAACGCATTCCCATTAACTAAAGTATCCATCGAGTCTTGTAATGGTCAATTTAAAGACCGAGTCGCTGCTTATGTAAACTTTGATGAAGTATATGCAAGTACGGATATCGAAAAATCAAACTCAGAAGTTATTTTTGATCCAGTTGTGCAAGCGAGATCGGTAACTTTGAATTTTCAAAGAAATCAAAATATTTGTTTAAAAGCTGTCAAATTTTACGATGATGCCAAAAAAGCATATCGAACTTATACACCAGAGATTGTATCTGGAACAGTAACTGCATCTGAGACTGCATCACCTGAGCCAACTTATTCTGTTATGAATCTTTTTGATTCTAAATATGAGAATGGGTATGCATCTGTTAAAGGCGGCGTTGGAGTATCATTTAACTTTGATTTTGCGGATACAAAAAAGATTTCTGTCATTAAAATTTGGAATGGTTACCAAAGGTCTGATGTTCACTGTATTAAAAATGGAAGAGTTAAAGCATTTTTATTAACTGGTGATGATGGTTATTCTGCTAAAATCAATGTAGAAGATACAATGGGTAGCCAAGAAATCCAACTTCCTTCAACCTTTAAGGGTAAAAAACTAACAATGAAGGTGGAAGAGATTTATCCTGGATTAACAGAGAAAGGGATTGTGTTATCAGAACTTCGATTTGGTCATGATGGCGATTGGTTTGCCATGGATACTCTTCCAAAATCCAAAGACACTGCTGCAAAGAATTTTGATTCATTTTCAAAATCATCACTTCGTATGGTCTTAAATCGAGGTTTAACAGGTAGAGAAGTATATGCTATTTCAGGTGATGAAGCGGTCGTAGACCAACCTGAAGGAGCAGAAAATCAAGTGGCTATGGAAGAGAACATGGATCCTCCTACTTCCTCTGATTGGACAATTCGATTGCGTTCGGATGGGACATTCTTTTTAGAAGGTTCAACAGCGAGGACTAATTACGATGCTGGAGAAGAAAGTTCAAATCGGTTTTATGGATTAGGAAATTATGAAGTAAAAGAGATGAATCCTGGAAAAATCCAACTTCGTATCTTTGGATTTCTAAGAAAACAAACGTTTACAAACTTTTTGGATTATGGTGGTGGCGATTGTAATGGATGTGGAAGGGATTGTAACTTAGTGAAAAATCCAGATCCAAATAATACGGAGAAAATTTTTCAAGAATTTGTTACCTTACAAGTGAAAGGAAAACAGTTTTATCTGATCAATTCTAAAAAAACTGATAATCTAGATTTCTCAACCTTGGAATTAAATTTAGAATAGTAAGGGATTCTGTTTTATCGGTATGAAACAACAAATTATCTTTTGTATTGTATTCAGTGTGGTGCTTTTGTTCAACTCCTGTGAAGAAAAAGTAGTTCCAACGAATCACGAACACAATCAAGTTGTTGTTACAAATCCTACCCCATCTAACAAAGTAAAAATTGATGTTAGGTGGGTATACACTTCATTACCTTTAGAAATGGAAATTAGAGAACCGGGAGGAGCACAAACTTTAGCGCTTTGGACAACAGGTACTATCCAAGATGGAAAACGTGCTCCTTTTGGAGACTTGATACCGAATGGGCAATTAGTCTTAAAACCTGGTTCTAAAAAACAATTTTTATTGGTGATGAAAAATCCTACAGATAAACCAGCCTATTTTTTCGCAGCACCCCATTCCGCGATGCCCGTCGAACATAGTTTTGGTTTTAAATTCAAATGTTTATGTGTGAACCATGCTTTTTCTGTACTACCTAAAGAAACTTGGTATCGTGTTGTTGAAATTCGACTTGCTCCTGACTTTTTAGGAGATACATTAGTGTTGACTCATAACTTGATTGGTATCACGAAAGAAAGAATGTTACAATTTGAGAAAGGTGCAAGTAAATCTCTTCCTAGTGAGATGGATTGATTTTTAAAACAAACTTGGTTGGTTCGGCAAATTTTTACGATCCCATATTTTATCACATTTTTTCCAATAAGTAAAAAAGGAAGGATAGTATCCAGAAACTTCAGGAAAAATCCAGTCTCTTTCTTCTTCTTTGCCAATATATTCTTTGTTAGTTGGGTGTTCTTTCCAGTAAATTTCAGGTCGAGCTGAATTTAATTGGTGTAATAGGTCTTCCCATTCACCCCAAAAAAATTGGATTTTTGGTATATTCTTTGCGAGAGCGAATATAAAGTCCATAGTTTTGGGGGACGATGGATACTTTCTAAAAAAATGAGGGCGTAAAATAAATATCCGATTTGCCTGAATGTTTTTTTTCCAATTTGGATCTATATTATAAAAATCATATAATAACACTGGTAAGGAAAGGTCCAGATCTAAAGAAAAATTGGGATTGGAGTTAGAATAGATTCGATCATCTGGATTTGCATTCGAAATTTTTGATTCAATCCATTTTTCAGTTCCTTGGTAAACATTCGTTAAATCCCAGTCAAACAAATCCTCTAATTCCTTTGGAAGAAAATTAAATTCTAAAATTTTTTCATAACTTCGATCTAAAAATGTGCCATGATCATTCGTTTTTAGGTATTTGTTAATGTTTTCTTGGTTGGCAATATATTTTTTAGAACTAAAGGAACCAGATACCCACTGCCAGCTACAAGTGTTACTTGCTGCATCAGCATCTAACAAATGATAATACATCCATTCCGAAGGTTTTTTCCAGTAGGCACCACCAATATTACAAACTAGGGAAGCAATGTACATTCTTACATGATTGTGAAGATAACCAGTTTCGTAAAAATCGAGTAACTCTCGGTTTATCCCTGAGATCCCTGTTTGGACATGACCATTCAAAATTGATTTTGGAATTTTGTAATGTCTGATTCCAGGTTGCGGTTGTTTCAAATCTTGGAATAAAAGTTCGCCCTTATTTCGCCAAACTTGCTGAAAATAATCACGCCAGGTTAATTCTTGAACAAATTTTGTAATTTGGTAAGGTTTATATCCTCGGGAAGACACATGTTCGAAGATCTGTTTGGTGGAAATATAACCTCTCGCAATATAAGGTGATAATAATGAAACTGCTCCATCAATATAGTTTCTTGAACTAACATACTTGATTGGATCAATAGATTGGATTCTTTTTTGGATGGAGATTGGATCTGTTGGAAACGAAACTTTCAATTGGATTATGGATTCCCAAATTTCTATTAGAGATATGAATGTTGATTAGACAGAACTAACAAATTACCTTACTTAATTTATTGACAAAAAAGAAAAAAAATCCAAGATCAACTTTTGCAAGTTCTGTTTCCTTTGCAAAAAAACATCGGAATACAAAAGGGAATCAAATGAAAACGATGAAGATAATTAGCATTGTAATTGGAATACTTGTCTTTATAGGTATTTCCATTTATGCATACATGGGTGGATTTAAAACGATTGAAGTGAAACACCAATCCTTCGGGCCAGTAGAGGTGTTCATTTACACTCATAAAGGTCCCTACCAAAACCTAAATCAGAGTTGGGAAAAATTCCAAAAGGAATGGGAATCAATTGGTATTACTGAATGTAATAGTTTGGCAATTTATTTGGATCCTCCAGACACTCCACCTGAAAACTTAAGATCAATTTTGGGATGCCGTATGTTGGGTCTTGCGGAAAACCAAATCAAATCAATTCAATCTAAATTTGTTACCTTCCAAATTCCACAGTCTGATTGTCTAACATCTACATTTCCGTTTAAGAATGTATTCTCTTACTTCCTTGCACCTACAAAAGTATATCCGAAGTTTCAAGAGATACTGGCAAATGAATCTGGGAAAACATCAGTCGCAATTGAAGTGTATGGTGGTTCTGCAAAATTTGTAGATCATATAGAGTTTTATATGCCTTTAGGTATCAGTCGTGATGTATTTTTACCATTGGAAAAACTTTTCGAATCAAAATAATAGAAGATTCTAAAACCTTAAGTCACCATTTGATTTGTAACTAAAGGTTTTGATACAACATAGGACTGTTTATCTATTCTCCTTGTCCTAAGGAATATCCAGGTACTCCATCAAATTCATACAGATTTTCTGTTTTGATATAATCATATCCCTTTGATTCGAGTAAGGTTAGTACGGCTGTAATATCTTTGTGTTGGATTTTCCCACCGTTAGGTGAGATAAATCGGCATCGGAAATGATCTGTTAAAAACGTTTCCTTTTGTCCTTTTGGATATACTTTTACTCCTCTGTTTGTAATCATTTTTAAGTGTAAGAAGTTTTCGGTGATAACCTCAATATTTTTACCTAAAACATTTGGATCACGATCATTCGGTATATCTAAAAAAATATCAACGCCAACTAATTCTTTTTTTTCATTCTGAGTTGGTAAACTGAGCGTAAAAGATTTAGGTTTAACAAGTTCACTTGCCGAAAGTACCTCCGGGTTTTTTCCAAGTCGATCAATGATTGCGTCTGTATACTCTTTAGTTCCAACAAGTGTTGTATTCTTTTGATTTTGAAATACATCAGCAGTTCGATAACCATCCTCAATGGTTTTTAAAACAGCATTCCTAATGAGTTTTGCTTTTTCTGTTTTGCCTAGATGTGTTAACATCATCACAGTTGCTTTAATCACGGCTGTTGGATTAGCAATGTTTTTACCAGCGATATCGGGAGCACTTCCATGGACAGCTTCGAACATTGAAACAAAGTCACCGATGTTTGCAGATCCGCACATACCAACAGAACCTGTGACCTCTGCCGCTATATCAGAAAGGATATCACCGTACAAATTTGGAGCAAGGATCACGTCAAATTTTTGAGGTCGATTGGCGAGTAATGCTGCACCAATATCAATGATCATACTTTCCGCTTCAATTTCAGGGTATTCTTTCGCAATTGTTTGGAAGATATTGGCAAACAATCCATCTGTAATTTTCATGATGTTGTCTTTTACCATACAAGTGATCTTTTTTCTTCCATTAGATCTTGCGAATTCAAATGCATAACGCACAATTTTCTCAGTCCCTGGAACAGTAATTAGTTTCAAACATTGAGTAACCTCACGTGTTTGGCGGTGTTCAATTCCTGCATACGTATCTTCTTCATTTTCTCGAATGATGACGATATCGGTATTGGGATGATTCGTTGCAATGAAAGGATCATATGTTTTTGCAGGTCTAACATTCGCATATAACCCCAATGTTTTACGAATGGTAACATTTAAACTTTTGTATCCTTTCCCTCTGGGAGTGGTGATCGGACCTTTTAATATGGTTGGGTATTTTCGAATTGTATCCCAAGCATTTTCAGCAATCCCAGAGAGGATACCAGATAAATAAACTGAAGAGCCAGCATCTACCTTTTCAAACTGTAATCCAGATTTAGCTTCATTTAAAATGCGGATCGTTTGTTGGATGATCTCAGGTCCTATTCCATCTCCTTCTATCAGAGTGACAATAGCTTCCTCGTTCTCTTCTGATAGGTTTGAATTTGATTGTTTAATGGTTGTAGGCATATTTCGCTCCCGATATGCAATATAATACGTGAATTGCATTTCGTATATTAGACAACAGTAGAATCGAAAGTTGCTAAAAAATATTTTTTTTTGGAAAATTAATTTAGGAACAAAAAGTTACATAATCCATTTTGAATGTGACTTAGCAAGGATAGCGGTGAGGCTAAGTGGTAACTTTTTCCAGAAGATTCTCGCTTGATGTCCTTTCGCATAGAATTAATATAATCCTGTTGTCTCGTCGATTTTTGAAGTCCAACGGAAATGATTGAATCATTTTGGAAAATCGATTGCGAGCATAACCTAGGTGGTCTTTATGCCAAAGATTGTAGATCATAATTTGTATCGAATAGAGTTACTTTCTAAATCCCTACCAATCTTTGTCTCCAAAGGGGTAGCCTCTGTTTCGATGAGAGAACTTGCTAAAGAACTAGGAGTTTCAACTGGTACCTTATATCATTATTTCCCAACAAAAGAAGCTTTGTTTTCTTCAATGGTAAAACATCTAGTGATGACAGATGCAGAAGCAATCCAAAAGTTATCAGAAGAAACAACGAGTATCATTGACATCATGAATTTTGTTTCAGGAAAAGAAGGACATTTTTTGAATTTGATGTTACTCGCAGTTGATATCAAAAGACAACATTCAGAATCTAAAGAACTGGTACAATTATTAGAAGATTCTTTTGTTGCTTATGAAAGTGCACTCAATCGATTTTTTCCAAAAGAAACAGAAGGGAAGGGTGGTAAAGCCTTCTTTGCTTTTTTTGTTGGAGTTCTATTCTTAAAATCCAAGGGAGATGAACACACTCCTTGGATTGATTTGTTTGAAGGATTAAGGTATGTAGGTGATTTACTCACTTGGGATTCCAAACAATCGTAAATCATTTTAATGTTTTTTTCTAAATTATCCTTTTGATTGCAAGGGTGATTGATTGCGATTGGAGTTTACAAACTCTGAGATTCCACTTGTACGATTGGCGATTTTTACAAGTTCCAATTCTTCTTGGCTTGCAAACTTTTGGTCCCATTCCTTAACTTTTGGAATCATCAGATAATGCCATAAAGGTGGTATGAGTGCAATCACAATTGTTGTCAAATACCCACTGATCATCATAGGTGCATTAGGATATGGTTTTAAATCTTGGTAAGGAACTTCTCCTTGCGCGTGGTGGTGAGAATGTCGCGTTAGATTAAACATCGTCCAGGAACTAATTCGTTTGTTTGTATTCCAAGAGTGCCTTGGTTGTACTGGTTCTTCTGGCAATCGAACCATTCCATAATGTTCCATGTAATTTACAATTTCCAGAAGACTTTTTCCAAATAATCCAGAAACGATATAAAAGAACATTCCTGGCATTCCGCCAAGAGAATACGCTAACACAACCAAACTAACGCTCATCAGATGTCCTCTTAGGAAAGCATTATGGTAGGATAACGTTGGTACATTTTTACGTTTCAAACGTTTTAATTCAATATTCCAAGCACTGAGATTACCTTTGATGGTCGAAACAAGGATATGGTAATACACATTCCTTCCGCGAGGAGCTGTGGCTGGATCTTCTGTCGTGGAAACATAACGATGGTGCCCATAGACATGTTCAATTGAAAAGATAGTATCAAAACTAAAAGCCAATAACCAACGACCAATGAACATAGAAATGGGATCCCATGTGCGATGGGTTAATTCATGTGCTGTAATGGTTCCTACGAGTCCAATCATCAATCCAGTGAAAATGATCGCATACACATGGACGAGGGGAGATGTATTCAATTTAGCAAAATTAAAATCGTATCCAATTATTTGTGTTAACCAAGATCCAAAACCAAAAGTATCAATGGGACTCACGGTCCAAATGGAACAAAAAAAGATAAGGCATAAAATTGGTAATGCCATCCAAAGTTGAAACGTAAGAATTTGAGGATTTGTATAATTTGGAGTATGTTTGTCATCTCCTGAAATTGCATCTCCAAAAATGTAAAATAAGAGTAAGGAAAAAAATCCAATCGTAGTATAGTATCCTCCCATAAGGATACTCACGACAGATGAGAGTCCTACAATATGAAACAAAAAGAATTTTAGATAATCAAACAATCCAGCTTTGCGTTTAGAATTTTTGTCATCTATGTTCAAACTAAGACTATGATCAATGGTTGTAAATCGATCGGCAAAGATTGACTCTTTTTGAATTCCCAATTTGAATAATTCACTTGTTGCAGAATCAACCATTGGTGGGGGTCCACATAAATAAACTTCAGTCGTTTTTGTTAGGTGGTCTTTGATTTTTGATGTGACAAGACCTCTTTCCCCTTTCCAAGAATTACCTTTTGGTTCTTCAGAAAGGATTGGAACAAAGGTAAATTTCCCTTTCCAAACTTTTTGAATTTTTTTGATTTCTCTTATCTTGTATAAATCTTCTTTTTTGCGTGCACCGAAAAGTAAGGTGAGTGGCCTTTTTGTGCCTTTCAAAATCCCTTCCTCTAACATAGCAAGTATTGGTGCAAGTCCACTACCTCCAACAACCATAAGTATTGGTTTTTTGGAATCTCTTAGATAAAAATTGCCAAATGGACCTTTGAGTTTTGCTTTTTTCCCCAATAAATTCTCATTCCATATATAATTTGATAATTTTCCATTGGGAACTTTACGTACTATGAACTTAACAATTCGTTTCTGATTTGGTGCATTTGCGATGGAGTAATTTCTTTCGACGTCCATCCCTTCGATTGATAGCGAAACATATTGGCCTGCTTGGAAAATCAGTTTTGTATCCAATTGGATGGAGATTTCGCAGATATCCTCAGTTAAAACATTTTGTTGGATAACTGTTCCTGAATAAGTGGTTTTGTTTTCAACTTGGATACTAACATCAGTTTGTGGAATGCTTTGGCAAGCAAGGACGTAACCTTTATTCAATTCTTCATCAGTCAATAAATACCCAGTTTCGGTAAGTTCCTTTACCTTCCCATCCACAAGTTGACACTTACAAGTTGCACAGCCTCCAACACGACAACTATGTGGGAAATCAATCCCTTGCCGTAGTGCCGCACTGAGAATATTTTCATTCCGAAAAGCTTCAATTGTAGTTCCATTGATTGTTACGTGTTTGGTACCAGAGGAGGATCCATGGATCTCCTTATTTTTTTGTTTGCCCATTTGATTTAAGAGAAACATACCCAACTCCTTTCTCTGTGGTGTAGGCCAAATCCCCATTATGACAGTTGGGGGAAGAGCACATTTTATATCGCACGTTCGTTATAAATAAAATAAGACATTTGTGTCAAACATTTAATTCCAGATTTTTACAGAGAATCCTGATCGTTTTTCAATTGGGATTCCCTGACACATTGTTTTGCGGGGAATCTTGTTTGAACCAATGGAGGCTTTCTTGACCACCTCCCATGAACTATCGAATCATCGCATGGCAATTAAATCTGTTTGCCATCAACTTTTCAGTGGGCAGTCCAAAACTGTTCGAACCAGTAGAGTGGGGGCAAAAAACTTTTGTTAAATGAAAAAAAGTTAAATAGGGTTGCTATTAATTTCAACTAGAATTAACTTGGTAACAGATTCAAAATATTATCGTTTTTTTAACCACTAAGTAGTCCTCACTTTTTTGCATTCTGATCTCTTTCATTAGTTTTCCCCTGCATTTTCGTTGTGTTTTTACCTAATTTCCTTTCAGGAAAGTTGTTTCTAATCCATTAAAATTTCAGAGTCAAATAAAACTTAATAAGGACATCACATGTCAACAAATATCTATGTAGGTAACCTCTCTTACGAAATGACGGAATCAAAACTTAACGAACTTTTTTCAGTTCATGGTTCTGTTTCTTCTGCTAAAATCATCACTGACCAGTACACTGGCGGATCAAAAGGTTTTGGTTTTATCGAAATGAAGGATCGTAATGAAGCTGACAAAGCTATCAGCGATTTAAACGGAAAAAATATTCTCAATCGTGAAATGAAAGTGAATATTGCAAAACCAAAAACTAACAACTGGAACTAATTCTAGTTTAACGGAAGGGAACAAGTTTATAGTTGATATTCTATTATATAGAAAAATTTTTATAGATTTGTTCCTTTTAGATTTCTCCTGATTCCCAGTTTCTAAATCCTCCACCATATCGTGTAACACTAAGTTCGCGAGCTTGCAAAAAATTCAACGCATTCACAGACAATAAACACAAAGGTCCTCGGCAGTATACAATCAGCTCTTTGTTTTTGGGAAATTTATATGTTTCCAATTCATTGTAAGGAATGTTTACAGCTTCTGGTATATGTCCTTTTTTATACTCTTCTTTAGAGCGGACATCAATCAGGAGGATTCCTCCTTTTTTCATTTTCTTTTGCAATTCAGAGGTTGATAACTCAGTGTTTCTGCCTTTTGATTTTAGATTTGAATGGTCATCTTGGGCAGTGCTGTAGATTGCAAATTTTTCCAATGCTAAGAATAGTTCCTTCATTGGACCTGATTCCCAACGATACAGTATCCTTTTTCCATCCCGTCTTGTGATGACTAGATTTGCTTTTTTTAGCGCTTGTAGGTGTTGGGACGTGTTTGCAACCGGGATACCGGATTCTTCAGAAAGAATTTCTACCGATTTTTCCCCTTCTGCCAGAAGCTGAAGCAAAATTAATCGTGATTCATTCCCGAGCATACTCGCGATTTCGCTCATACGGGGAATGGTTTCCAAACTTCTCATACCAATCTTAAAAAATCAATCAATCCCATTCTGGCAAGAGTTTTTAGAATATCTTAAAAAACTATAGACGTTCTATCATTCAATAAATACATTGAATGATAGAACGATTTATTGATAGGAGGTTGTCATGGATCACCTGATAGGAATAACAATTCAGACAATTTTGATTGGGGTTGGTGCTACGATGGCGATGGATCTATGGAGGTTTTTTTTACAAAAGACATTTCAGGTAAACTCATTGGATCTTGGACTTTTGGGTAGATGGGTAGGACATTGTGTAAAAGGTAAATTCTTTCATTCACCAATTGTGAAATCTGCGGTAATTCCGGGAGAGATAATCATTGGTTGGTTTTCACATTATGCGATAGGAATTTTTTTTGCTAGTTTGTTGCCCATCATCTGGGGAGTGAATTGGTTAGAAAATCCTTCCTTGAAAGAACCAGTTCTTTTGGGTCTCTTGACCATTCTTGCACCTTGGTTTTTGATGCAACCTGCTATGGGTATTGGCATCGCGGCATCAAAAACGCCAAAACCATTTCAAGTTAGAATTCGAAATATTGCCATCCATACTGTTTATGGACTTGGTTTATACGGAACAGCACTTCTAACACATGTTTATTTGCGTTAAAAAATTTAAGGAATGTATATGAAATATATTATTATCATCGCGTCCATAGTTCTCTTTGGTTTTTTCTCTGTAGGAATTCCAATTGCAACACTTCCAGGATTTATCAGAAATACATTAGGATATAGTGATGTTTGGCTTGGAATTATACTTGGAACTCAATCAATAGTGACATTACTGTTTCGTCACCATTCAGGTTCCATCTCGGATTTAAAAGGGCCCAAAGTCGCAGTCACAAGGGGATTGTTCTTTGCAGTAATCTCAGGTATTGTAAGTTTAGGTCCTCTTTTGATACCTGGTGATATGGGACTCATAACACTTTTTATTGGTAGAATCATCTTAGGTTACTCAGAAAGTTTATTAATCACTGGTGCTCTTTCTTGGGGAGTCGGTTTGGTTGGTCCAGCTAACGCAGGTCGTGTGATGGCTTGGAGTGGTATGGCGATGTATGGTGCGATTGCAATTTCTGCTCCTATGGGATATCTAATGGTACAACAATTAGGTTTCCAGGGTGGAGTTATGTTAGCGATTCTTTTTCCTATAATTGCTGGACTCATTTCCATTTCTGTGCCTGCCATCCCTCCCGCAAGTAAGGTACGAATTCCATTTTACCAAGTAATTCCTAAAGTATGGAAACATGGTTTTGGATTACTTTTTTCTGCCGTATCTTTTGCTGGGATTGCTGGATTTAGTACCTTACTCTTCAAAGAAAGAGGATGGGAAAACGCACAATGGGTGATGGCGATATTTGGAACTGCTTATGTTCTATCTCGTATTTTTTTTGCTGGAACTGTGGATAAATATGGTGGGAAAAAAATCGCTCTCATCTTTTCATTTGTCGCAATGATAGGACAAATATTATTATGGCAGGCGAATCACTCTTATATAGCGTTTATAGGTGCTGTCTTGACAGGATTTGGTTACTCACTTGTTTTCCCTGCATTCGGTGTTGAAGCAGTTAAAAATATGGAACCACAATTTCGGGGAGTCGCATTAGGTGCTTATGTTGCATTTTTCGATCTTGCCTTAGGAGTGACTGGGCCACTTGCAGGATTTGTTGCCGATCATTTTGGTTATGCGGCAGTGTTTGCATTTGGTATGATTGCTTGTATTTTTTCTTTTTCCATTGCCTTGAGTTTGAAGGAAACAAAGAATTAGTCATTCGCAATTGTCTATCTTAGCTGAAATGATAGTTTCAATTTTAAAATTGTTTCGGCTAAGGTTTGTATTTTTTACGATACTCCGAAGGAGTGAGTTGAGTTAGTTCCTTAAACACTCGTATAAATGAATTTTTAGAATTAAAACCGACAGCAAATCCAATTCTTAAAATCGTATCATCTGAATTTTTTAAAGCATCTTTTGCATGTTCAATTCTTTTTTCTTGGATGATTTCGATCAAACTTTTACCAAAGTATCTGTTGCATACTTGAGATGTAGAATGAGTAGAGATTCCAAGGTTACTGGCAATAAGGGTAAGATTTAAATCACCATCGAACAAAAACTCTTTGTCTTCAAGTATGTTCTCTAATTGTTTCCCAAGTTCCATCATTTGAATTTCTGGTAGATATGACTTTTGGTATTTGACTTCTTCAGATTGGTGATTTGGAAGATCATGAGATTCTTTTTTATCTAAGTATACTCTATGCCAAGCAAACCCAAGGATCCAAATGGAAAACCCTAGATTCGAAATCGATTCAGAAGTTTTGCCTGGTAAAATGATGCAAAACAAAATACAGAAACAAAGCCATATGAGTAACAGTAGAAGGTAATTTTCAAATATTTTGCCTTCCCAATAGAGATCTTTTGCAAATTGTCCCATTTCGAGTCTAAACCGAATGTATGTTCTTAAGAAAACGACGAATGAAAAAAATAATATAAATATCTGAAACAAATTGGTCTCACTGAATATTTCATTCGATTGCATCTTGGTAAGAGATAAAAATTTGTCTTCTCCGCTTAATAAGAAAAAAGGAGCTTCATATACTAAAAATAGTAAAGGAACGACTAAAGTGAATCCTTCCCAGTAAATACTTTCCTTTGGAATCACAAAATACCTAGTTATGATAAATGAAAAAAGTGGAGCGATACAAAATCCGAAAAAATAACCCAATTTGATCAAATGAGGAAATTCATTTAGATTTCCTGAAAAATAAATCAGGTTGCAGGCCATGGTGAGAGAAAGAAAAAAAAAGAAAAAAGATAAATACAAACTGTATTGTCTTTTATGTTTCCCTTGGAAAAAAAAATACAATCCCAAAAACAATGACTGGATGAACCCTGCACTTAATAAAATAGATCCGATCATTGATTGCTTGATTCTATCATAATACGTTACATTTGGATAGACGGATTTTTTTAAAAAATAGGAGTTCCACCCAATGGGGTGAGACGACAAAGTCTCCACATTCGCTTACAATCAAAGAGAAATGTTTCGAATCTTCAAAATAGAACTTTTGGTTTCACAAAGTTTGTTTATTCTTTTCACTGATACTATCTTAGGGAATGCAAAGTTCTCCAATGAAAAATTTTCTATACATTTTTTTCGCGCTCCTTCCATCGGTGGAGAATATAGAAAAGGCGAATATTCTGTTCATTTCGGTTATTATGAAACCAATTTTGATCCAGGAATCACAACTGTGTTTTGTAAAATAGGGATTGGTTACTGGTTTTTACCAATGCATCTTGGGTCTGATCGTAATTGCTGCAGAAGGTTCTGCAACAGAGCTCAACCCAACACCAGGCATTAGTTTTTCAGAATTTTTTTTTGAGGTAAACAATGAAAAATGAAACAATAAAATGGAATCCGTATATTGGACTGGTATTAATCATGATACCCATTCTGATTCAAATTCCTTACACACTTTTAATTATGAATTTTCAATATCCTGATATATTGAGACAACCAACTGACTCTATTTTGTCAGAATTCCATAAAGGTAGTTCTTCCTTGGTATGGACATGGTGGTTTTTTGGAATTTCAGGGCTCCCACTTTTTTTTGCGTATTTACATTTGTATCAGAATACAAAAGTATATAGCCCATTGTTATCTTTAACGGCCGTTATTTTTGGTGTCGCTTCGTTGTTTTTCCAATTGATTGGTCTTTTACGTTGGGTATTTGTTGTACCAATCCTATCAAATTTATATTTTGACCCAAACTCTTCAGAAATTATGAAAGAAGTCGTTCTCATCAATTTCCAAACAATCCACCATCTATTTGGGGTTTTAATTGGTGAGCACTTAGGCCAACTGTTTATAATTTTATGGATGTTGCTTCTATCAATTGTTCTTCGTAAAAACCAAATATTCCCCAAATGGATCTCCAATTTCGGGATGGTATCTGCCTTTATATATTTACTTGCTCAATTTGAATTATTTTCACTTGTCATCTCAGATGTGAAGGAAATCCCCTTCGCAGGGTTAGTCGGAAGTTTGTGTTGGTTGGTTTGGATGATGGCACTAGGAATACAAATATTGAAGCAAAAACCAAACGTTGTTGCTTAAGCTGAATTGTTGATTGATAGCACCAAATGTGGGTTAACCTATTTGGTGTTTCAATGACATCGATGGCCAACTTTCACTCTGTATTTCCCTGATAAATAACACTCAACGAGTTCTCTGTCGCTTGTGGAAAGTGTCTGGTTGAAATAAATAATATCGCCTATATGACCATTAAGATAATCCCCATTGAACGGATAAATTCCCGAATTCCATAAGAACCTACCGATACTTAAGTCATAAACTCCACACGTAAATCCCGCACTTGGTATAGATAAGGAGGCAACGGGAGTCCCAAATTTATAAATACTACCCGTAGTTCCATTAAAATCTAAGGACATAAGGATATTTTCTGAAGGTATGTTATATGCACCCGTTGATATTAATTTTGGATTATTGAGTTGGAGATCGAAAAAACTTAAGAGATTGTTAGTTGTAATGTCCGGTAAATAGAGTAGTTTTTCACCATTGTGGAAAATTCCATCACTACCTATCATTCCATTATCGTTGTACATCGCAAAGATTGTATTGGAAGTGGATAATAGATCAGGAACGCAGGATGTAGACAAAAAATTGGCAGAAGCATCATTAAAACGAATGGCAGGTACTCCATTCATTCCTGTCGCATTGTACACTGGCTGTGCAGGGGCTGAGCCTTGGTAGACGTGGAAATTGTTTCCACTTCGATCATTCCATGCGGAAACACAATTGACACTGCCAAGGCAACCACCTGGACCAATACTAGCACTTTCAGGTAATAAGAAAAATTTTAAACTACTACTAGCAACCGTTTGGTTCCAGGAACTAACTTGTGTTGGATAAGGTCCTGAAATTGCACGGATTTCTGCAACAGATAAGGTCCTATCATAAATTCGAATATCATCAAGATCCCCTGAAAAAAACCCAGTTGTAGTGATTAATTTTCCTATTTCTAAATTTGCGCTCGTACCTGTAGACCAACCACTTTGTGTTTCAGAATGTCTTAAGGTACCGTTTTCATATAGAGAAACGTTTTTTGTTCCACCATCAAAAACGCCACAAAGATGTATCCATTGGTTAACAAAATCTTCGTGTAATATTTTTGCATCCGCAGACCATCCAAACATTCCCACTTCAGGAGGATCAATGACAAGACCATTTCCTGTATTTGGAACTGGTGTTCCATAACTGATGATATATTGTCCAATACCAGAAGAAGTATTAAACCAAGCGCAGATGGTACGACTTACAATACCTGTGGGTAATCCATTTGGATTTGGTTTTTGGAAGTAGGAGGCTCCATTAAAATAATACGCTGAATTGGGTATGCCAAAACGATCTGAAGTCAATGCAGCCCCATAATTGTTAAGGTCATTTTTGAAGTTTCCGTAATCTTTTCCATTTCCATTCAATGGAAAATAGGAAATCAAACCTGATGGAACTTGTACTGCTAAAGTTTGTATGGAATCATCGTCTAACGCGCCATTGAAAAAATTGACATTAGAAATTTTTCCTCTAAAAAAATTACCAGTCCCAGCATCTCCAATTTTAAACGTAGCCGTCGCAGTAGGTTGGATCGGGTTTGTTGAAAAGACAATCCCTGCGGATATTCCATTGATGTAAATTTGCCAATTATTTGATAACCGACGTACTGCGACATGTGCCCATCGATTGAGTGGCAATTTCATTGCAGTGGGTGGCCCTAAAGTGCCAGATAAATCGATTCTCAAACTTCCCGTAATATCCAACATGAGACCGTACCCATTGCTGAGGCCGAGTCCATTGTACAGAATGAATTGATTTACATCATTTGCGGAAGAATGTACCCAAGCGGAGAAAGTGATATTATCTGTGTTTTGGGTCAATGGTCCTGATGATACAATGTAATCAGATGTTCCATTCAACTCATATGCACCATTGGAAAGTCCATTTTCATCTGAAGTGAAAGTAGGAGAACCAATCAATGAACCGTGATTAGTTCCGATCGAATCGTTAGCATTCCCATCGAATGAATATTGTATTAATTCAGCAGGTTCTAAAAAACGAATGGCGTGGTTGCCTTGGTCGGCTATGTAAACTTTTTGACCGTCAGTTGCAATGTATCCAGGAAAATTAAGTAGGCCATTCCCAGTCGCATTATCAGAATAACCTGAGCTACTTCCTACCAGTGTTGTTACTTTACTGTTACTCAAGTTTATATGACGAATTCTATGTCCGAGCCATTCAGATAAAAACAAATTAGTTCCGTCAGTTGTGATTCCATGTGGGTCGTTAAATTGAGCGGAAGTCCCAAATCCATCGGTGGATGCTTGTACTCCATCACCCGCTAATGTATCTACTGCATTCGTACCAGTGAGAGCGATCCTTCTAATTTTATAACCACCGCCCACTCCAACATCAGTTACGTAAAGATAACTTCCTAAACCTACAATGGCAATTGGGGATACAAACCTTGCATTTGTACCAACTGGATTGTTCGCAAAATTACAAGAACCTGCACCTCCAGCAATTGTTCCCACAGAAGATGACACAGGGTCTACGGTACGAATTGTACAGTTTCCTCTGTCTACTATATAAAAAATTCCATTATGTAAAGTAATCCAGGTTGGATTGGCAAAAGAAGCTAATATTCCAGAGGTATTGTCTGATGCCCCCGTTACACCGGAACCTGCAAAAGTTGAAACATTCGATGTTGCCAAGTTCACAATTCGTATGCGATTTCCATTCAATTCTAAAACGAATAAATTATTTCCATTCGTTGTGATCCCAACAATTCCATTAAATTGAGCTGCAGTTCCGATTCCGTCTAAACAATTCGTTGTAACCGTGCCTGGACAAGTTGTCCCTCCGCCAGTATTTCCTCCTGCAAGAATGGTGGTAACACCTGAGGATTTATCAATTTTCCGAATCACTCCATTACCTGTGTCGGCAACATAAATGAAACTGGCATCACTTGTTAACATACTTGGATTCGTGAATCTAGCAGTCGTTGGAGTTGCGGTAGCTACCGCCACACCAGAAGCAGCACCCGAACCTCCATTGTTAGTGGGGAATGATCCAACAAACGTTCTGATGTAGGTCTTTCTGTTGATTAAATTTGTTCCAAGGTCAATGCCTGTAGAAGAAAACAAATTTCCACCAACAATGTAACCATTCACACAAGTGATAAAAATTGTTACGTTTGCTGCAGCAATGGAACCAAAAGTTAATAATGGATTATCAAACGTACAAACCGTTCCCGCAGGTTGTGAAGTAATGGTGACCGCGTAGTTAGACCCAGTTGGTTGTAAAGTAGTAAATTTAGTAAGACCATTGGAGGATATTGTAAGTGATTCCGCTGCATTGTTTTGAATAGAAATGGAACCACTGATCCCTGAAACGTTGACTCCAACTTCGTAAAAACCAACACCAATTCCACAAGTAACGCTAACATTTGTTATTGGAGAATTTTGGGCAACCCCTTGCGCATTTGTTATGGAACATGTGATCCCAACTCCGTTTGTCGTTAAACCTACATCATAACTTTGTCCAGAGTTTAATCGAGTAGGGAATGTAAAATTTCCATCCGCGGAAATAGTGATAGAATCGTTTCCATTGGTGAGAGTAACTGAAGTTCCAGACCTTAATCCTGAAACGGCTCCTCCTAAACTTTGACCTGAACCAGTGAAAATACGGAGGAAAGCCAAGTAGTCCAATGGGCTTCTTGACAACTCTGGAAATGAACAGGTCACTAGAGAAAAAAGAAACGGTAATACAATAATACGTCTCAATTGGTTTCTCATGATCTTTAAAAGTATCCCTTGCCTTCTGAAATAATCAAGAAATTATCAGATTTTATTTTGTTTTGGAAATTCAAGTATAAAGAGACTCCCTTGCTTCAGTCCTGATTCTACTCTTATATTTCCATTTTGTAACCTCATTAATTCATTACAGAGCTTTAAGCCGATCCCAAATCCCTTTTCTCCTAAAGTCCCTGGAGAGGACATAGGATCAGTGAAGATTCGTGATTTTTGTTCAGTAGAAATACCTATGCCATAATCTCGGAAAGTTATTGTAGATAGATCTGATGTCTCCGAAAAACTAACTTCAATTTTTCCATTTGGATGACTGAATTTGATCGCGTTTGCAATCAGATTCCGAATAATTTCATTTAGAATTGATTTGTCCGCATATACTTTTGCCGAATCGGAAACAGTAATTTCAAGTTGTATGGATTTTTTCTGAAGATCCAAAGCAAATGTTTCTATAACTTGGTTTATTGATTTTAGAACATTATTTTCAGTTAAATCCAAATTGATTTTTCCCTTGTCTATTTGAAATCTATTTAAGTTTAATAAATGTTCTACGGTAGACATAGCGTTTTCCAAGATGACAAATATTTGCTTTGATATATGATCTTTTTCTTCCTTTGGCGTGTCTTCATCGTAAGTAAATGTAAGAGCTGAGTAAACAGTGCTCAAAGGTGATCGTAAATCATGTGCCACAAGTGAAATAAATTTATCTTTCCATTGGTTTGCTTCTTCAGCAATCTGTTTTGCCTCTCTATATTCTTTTGTTCGTGCCACAACCTCTTGTTCTAGGGATTCATTTAATTTTGTAAGTTCATTTTTTAAAGTTTCATTTTTGATGAATGTTTTTGTGAAATAAGAAGCAAGGATAAGTGATTGGAATAAAACAGTAGATAAGTAAGAATATTTTAAAATCAATGTATATTGGAAAAATCCATATAAATTTAAAGTATCATTAATCGCACTAAACAATAAAAATACTTGGATGATTAATAAACTGAGAGCTAATTCTTCTTTTTTAATAGTAGATTTGATTAAACAAAGTATGGAGTAAAGTAATCCTGCGATTGTAAAAAAGATTCCAAATAGTGTAGTTTGAGAGCCAAGTTCCGTTGGTAAAAGAATCACTGCAATGTACAATCCAAAACAAATGGAAGAAAAAATCTGAATAAACTTTTTGTTAAATTGATTTGGGTATAATTGCGCTAAAAAAGAAAGGTAAAATGGCATCGCCAAATAAAAGATAAGTGATAAGGAAAAGGCAATTCGATAAGGAACATTGGGAATCAAATGATACAGGATGTCTCCATTTAATGAAATGGAATGAAGGGCAGTGATGAAGCTGAATAACCCAAAAAATAAAATCAACGACCGATTCCTTCTGAAAAAGAATAAAAGGAAATGATAAAATGCCATAAAAAACAAGGCACCTGTTAATAAGGAATCGTATGTAATCTCTTTGATGTATTCATTTTGTATGTCGCGATATTTCCCTATTTTTGGTGGATACCAAAACGATCCATCGTCATGATAAAAATTGGAAATGTGGACAGTTAAATTTATAATTTTTTTTCCATAAGGAAGAACAATGATACCTGAACTTCTGGTCGGTATCATTGCCTCTTTAGTTTTTCCCACTTTTCCTGATGAAAGTGATAGATTCTCATTAACAAATACTTCAATCGCAGCTCCACCAGTTTGCAAAAAACGAATCGCAAATGGTTCTTCATTTGAAGTATCGGGTAAAAATATTTTAACTTGGTAGGTGGCAAATCCTGTCCCTGAATGGATTTCTTTCCATCGTTTACCAATCTTCAAAAATATTGGGTTAAGCTCAGTAATATTGTCTTGGATTGGAAAAACCGAAGGATTTTCGTTAATGGATACAGTTGGTGTGATTAATTCTCCCCAAAAAAAATCCCAATCCCCAGATAATGGTAAACTAGTGTGATTACTGAAGTTAACGTTAGTTAAATCAATTATGCCCTTTTCAACTTCAGGTAAATCAATTTGTCTTTCACTTTCATGACATGAAATCAAAAAAGAAAAACATAAAAGTAAAATTCCAATTTTCAAATGCATTTTGGTCTAGAAAAGATTTCTCTAGACCATTTTTGCTTTAGTTCTTTCCTTTCAAAGGAATATTTATATCTACTTTTATGGAAGTTGGACTAATCCTTTTTTGTTTTTCCATAACATATACTTTTCTAAGATAATTTTCCCAATATTGTAAAACATATTTGGTACCATCAATTCAAATTGTCTGGGTTTAAATAAGTGGTTTGTTAGAATCCAAACTTCTTTTTTCCCAGCATCCATGATACAAATACCAGGGATTTTACCGAAAGGCATAGATTTAAATTTTCCATTTCCGAGGATATCATTCTTAATGTTCTCTGAGACAATTTTTCCCATTACATCAGATGGGAAACCTGTCTTTGGTACACCGAATGGTGCTGCACATTTTTTAAATGGTGCAATTACTTCAACAGCAAGGCCAGCTGCATAAACATTTTTAAATTTGATATGTTGGTAACCTTCATTTGTGACTACGAATCCTTTTTCATCAACTAGTTCAGGAGAATTTTTCATAACATCTGCTCCTAAAAATGGAGGTATCATCATTGACATTTTGTATGGTAACTCCGTTGAATCACCTAACGTAATTTTTTCTTTTTCAATTTTTTGAATCGTAGCATTGGTAACCCATTTGATTCCATATAATTTCATAAATATTTCTAACATTTTTTGACCACCGACAATACCACCAATGCCAAAATGTCCTAAAAATGGTTCAGGTGTTACCCAAGTGATTTCAACTTGATTGCGAACTCCTCTTTTCCTAAGGTATTTATCTAAATTGAATAAATATTCATATGCAGCTCCCATACAACTGGCCCCTTGGGTGGCAGCGACAACTACAGGACCTGGATTCTTTACAATTTCTTCGAACGCATGTGCTGATTTTTCTGCAAGTTCAGGAGTGACGATACATTGTATCATATTTTCTTTTGGATTTAAATTTGGCAAAATATCGAAGTTAAGTGATGCACCCGTTGCTACAACTAAATAGTCATATGTGATTTCACCATGATTTTCGGTGAGAACCACATTTCGATCGGGGATCACTTTTGTGCCGCGATCATTAATAAATTTTACACCCTTCTTTGCTAACATAGGTTCAACAGGAAACGTAATGTCTTTTACCTTTCGGATTCCGAATGGAACCCAAATGAGAGAAGGCACATATAAAAAATTGATTGCGGGTGAAATGACAATCACTTCGACAGAGTCGCCGAGTTTTCTTTTTGTTGAGATAGCTGCAGTTACACCTGCAAAATTACTTCCTAAAACTACGATCTTTTTCATATCCAATCCTCTTGCATATAGAATACAGGGTACGCTATATGACTCAAAATTCGAATGAAATATAAGATTTAATTTTATTTTTAACTTATTTTGTTTTTATATACTAATAATTAGACTCATTATAATTTTGGCAAACTGATGCGGTGGTATCCGCTAAATGGCTCGTAACCTCGATCTGTTATATTCCCACCAATGAATAAATAATTTCCATATTGTTTTTGATGAAATGTAACACCTGTTTGTGATATACTCCAAGGAGTCACTAGGTTCGTATTTAAATTGATAAATGCTGTTCCTTGCGCTGTTGTTGTATTGATAGAGGAAAACCCTCCATGTAAAACCATTAATCCATCTATTGTGATAAACATATTGTAAAAGGCACCTCCATTTAATTGGAAACGGTTGGTCTCAAAAATCCCAGTGTCTTTTTGAAAACTTGCTAAATTTTGATTGGATGACCCACCAACAGTCGTAAAAGTACCACCAACATATATTTTTCCATTATAAGAAGCAAATCCTGAGACATCGGCATTTGGGAACGTCGTTGGAATATTGATTGCCGTCCCATCAATTTTATTTACGGCTCGAATATAAGTTGAGCTAGAACCACCTGCATTCGTAAAAAGACCACCTAACAAAATAGAGTCATTTAAATCAAACAAGGCACTTACTTGGTTATTTGCGTTTGGATTCCAACTAGTAAGCGTAAAACTATCAAGCGAAAATGCAGCAACATTATTTCTTGTTGATCCATTTACATTCGTAAAAGTACCACCAAAATAAAAATTAGACTCATCCGAAATTAAATTTGTGACACTACCTGAGTTTACATTTGGATTAAAGGATAATAGCTCATAGGTAGGTAATCTAAATGCAGCTAATCGTGGTCTACTTTGTCCGCTAATAGATGTAAACGATCCACCTAAAAAGAGAAGATTCCGTTTGATATGGAGGACACTCACTTCGTTGTCGATAGAGGGAGCCCAATTAGAAGGTAAACCAGTATCTAAATATACAGAAGCGATATTCGATCGGTTTACATAATTCACTGTACTTACAGCTCCAGGAATCATGATCTTGCTCCCATCTAACGAAAATGCAGCGGCCGCTGAAGGATAAGCGAATTGGTTGAAGAAATTTGGATTCCACTCTCGCATTATGTTTGTAGTTGAATCAATACTTGCAGCATAATTTCTAGTTTCACCCAGAACTGAGGTGAAGGAACCAAACAAATAAATTTGACCATTGTTTTCGATCACTTGGTTTACATTTCCATTCACTCCATAATTAAGTCCTAGTTCCGTTCCAGTATTGGAATCGACAACAGCGAAGTTACTCCTTGCTGTACTTCCATTTACAGTTGTAAAAGATCCTCCTACATATATTTTGGAACCAGAAGTAGCAATGCTATCAACAATCCCGTTAAAATTTGGATTCCATGCTAACAATGTTCCGTTTAAATCTAATGCGAATGCAGAGTTTCTAGGAGATGTAAACGCTCCTCCAACAATGAGTGCCGGGGCACCTGAAATCGTACCAATTGCTAATGCACGTATTGTACTATTTTGAGTTGTAGAAGCTACCCAAGAATCTAAAGTAGAGGTGAGTAAATCGATTCTTGCTATACGGTCTCGTGCAAAACCATTCACTGTTGAAAATTGGCCTGCTAGGTAAAGTTTCTGATTGTATACCAAGAGTTTTTCTAAAGCAAAATCAACATCGATCGCCATTGGATCAAGAGCACCAGTAAATCGATTGAGGGCGACTAAATTGTTACGAAAATTGCCATCCCACGATGAAATGACTCCTCCTATATACAGTTTGTCACCAAAAATTGCCATTGAATATATATTAGGTTGTGTAACTGGATTTGGACGAAAATTGAAATCCAATTTACAGTTTGGTAACATGTGTACGACGTTTTGAAATTGAACACCTCTGGCATATGTGAAATTTCCAGCAATATAATACCCTCCGCTTCCGTCAGATACAACTGCCTTCGCAACATCATTCAATTTTAAGAAAGGACATTCAACATTCGAAATGATTTTTCCCGTGTTTGTATCCAAATAGTATGCGGATCCTACATTGGGTCCAAGAGCAGTGAACGATCCACCTAGTATGAGTTCATTGCCGTAAATTTCCATGGAATTGACAGTGGCACTCCCACCAAAAACCCCCCAATAATCAACATCATATGGTAAAAATGCAGGCAAACAAGAAGGAGATGTGTCGGAAGTAACGAAGCGAATGATGCTCCCTAACAAAAAGGATTTTGATTTAGGATCACATCCATTTGAAAGTTCAGCAGGTTTACAAAAAAAGAATATAGTCAAAGTCAAAATTAAAAATTGAATACGCATGAGACAAATTTTGAGAATCAGTCAATTTATTTCTACTTTAAATTCAATTTTTGAAAATCTGTAAGGAAACTTCATGAGGGATTTTTCTAATCTTGTATAAAAATTAAAATATACCAACAAAGTTTGTGTTAAAATGGTTTTCAATAGGTTTGAGATATGGGAAGTTTCCCCTATGATGAACCTTTTCAAAAAAGCGAATTTCAAAATCCTTGTATTTTCTATCGTTATATGCTCGGTTTTTATGTCTTGTGCTTGGCACGGAATTCCTCTCGAAAAACGAAAACACATTCCAATTTCTCCACCAAATGGGTGTGATAGTAATACAGAAATTAGAACCTATCGCGTGTTATTTTTGTTGCCTATTTTTGAACACAATCTAAACAAAGAAAATGAAATTAATCCTTCCGAAATTTTTGTAGTTGAATCTAATTCTTTTGCCAAACCTTGGGATATTGTTTTTACTACTTTGGGATTTTTGGTTTCATTCAATTCCTCAACCGATAGACTAGTGGTTTGCCCCAAAAAGGCAGTTTTAGAGGCAATGCAATCTCAGGGTAACAATCCTGATACTCCGTCCAAATTATCATTTTGGCATTCAAGTGGAAGTCCCAATCCAATCCACTCCATTCAATTCCCACCTGACGACCATACGTTAAGTGAAGAATCCAAAGAAATTTTAATTTCATTTACGAGAGAAGTTCTTAAATCGGAACTCAGTTTTAAAATAGTTTTGGTTGGAAAATCACATACATCTGGAGATATCGCTTACCAAACGAGGTTAGTAAAACGTAGATTTGATGAAATCCGACAGATATTAATCAAAGAATCGATTGATGAAAATAGAATTCAATCGGTGATGGCTGATGGAAACATTAGAAATCCGAGTATGGAAAAACAAGCGGAAACTCAATCAACAATTTCAATTTATTTGGTAAAGGATTGATTTTGAATTTATATATTGATTATATGATACGATGCATTTAGATGTTGAGTATCATTATTCCAATTGATATAGATTCGAATATTTATTATAAGGAGTCTATACAAAACTTTCTAAAACGAAATGATGTAGAGATTATTCTTGTTAAACAGGAAGAGGCATATACCAGAGCGGAGCGTTTGAATTTAGGGTTCCATCGTTCTCATGGGCATATGATTTTGTTCCATCATCCAAGAAGTTTGTTAACAAATGATGCCATTGAATTTTTGATTCAAGAAAGTGAAAAAAAAGAGAAATCCATTGTATGGGGTGGTTTCACACACCAATTTGATCGACGTCATATTTTGTTACAGTGGATTTCATGGTATTCCAATGTAATACGCATTCGATGGAAAGGGATCGTATATTTGGATCATTGTATTTTTTTCTCTCGTGAACTTTGGACATCTGATCTTCCAGTCCAATATTTATTCGAAGATACAGAATTAAGTATAAAATTTAAGCAAATCAGAAAACCAATTTTACTTCCGTATGTCAGTTTAACCTCTTCCCATCGATTTTTAAAGCATGGAATTGTCAGGCAGATGGTGATTAATTTTCTTTTGAAAATTGGTTATAAATTACGACTACCTTCCTCCTTATTGTTTGCCATATACCAGAAGTAGTCGCAATCTTTATTTCAATCCAATGTTAATGCTTTCATTATAGGTGAAAGTGTCCATTTGCTTCAGGTTGGTATTTTACATCCGTAATTTGGAATTGTTGAATACCGTGAGGAACATTCCATTGGATGATATCTCCGACTTTATATCCTAAACACGCAGTCGCAAGTGGTGCCAAAATTGAAATTTTCCTTTCGGCAGAATTAGATTCTTCAGGAAAAACCAATTGGAATTCATCAAAATCTAATTCATTTACGTTTCTAATTTCGATAATTGAATTCATAGTAACAACATTCGCTGGAATTTTTGTTGAATCTACTTTTTGTGCTCTTTCAATTTCTCCTAACAAATCTTCCAAATTCGCATTTGTTTTGTTACGTTTTGAATATTCGGAAATCATATTCTTTAACCGAATATAATCAAAATTTGTGATCGAAAGTTTCTTTTGGGTTTTCATAACCATTCTCCTCGTTTTGTGCAAAAAAACTTTCAGTTTAAATAACGATTCCTTTCTGTCAATAGGTTCCCTGAGTTAAAATGCATTCAATTAAACAAATCGAAAAACAATTCAAATCAGAAAGATTTGTTGTCAGTAAATAGAATTAATTTTTTTTGCAAAGAAACCGTCTACGAACCTCATTTAGACTAAAAAATTTGCTAGACATGATTTCTGTATTTCATAATGTTGCTATAGCAACAAATGGAAAATGAATTCGAATTAGAGAACTCATATGCTTACCTAATTTATCGCACTGTCCGTGCTTTAAGAAAACAGTTTATGAGGCTTGCAATGGAGCAGGGACTTGAATTATTCCCTGAACAGTGGTTTGTTTTAGTCAAAATCATCAAACAACCTGGATGTAGCCAATCTGATTTGGGTAGGGATTTTGATGATCGACCATCTATGGCAAGAGCGCTTCGAAACATGGAAAAAAAAGCTTGGATCAAAATTGTCCCAGATCCTGACGACAAAAGGAAACATAAAGTGTTTCCAACTAAAAAAGGGATCGAACTTTATACTCGCTTGGTCCCCGAAATTGAAAAGGAAAGAAGCAGAATGTTCAAAAAATTGACAAAACAAGACTTTCATAACTTCAAACGAATCATTGATGAAATTTATGATCAATCAGCGAGTTAAATTTTTTTTGGTATAAATGTTGCTATAGCAACATAATTGGCAATCGAAGGATACGGATTTTTATTTCAGGGGGATATATGAATACAAATCAAAATGAGAAAACAAAAGAAAGTCTGGAGAAGGTGTTTAAAACTTTCATCAGTAATATCGATGCAAGGGATGTTTCTTCCTTAGAAAATACATTTCATGACCAATTTACTGACCATGTAAGTGTGAGTGGGATGGAGGATCTTTTAGTATCTAACAAGGAAAAATACCTTCAATCTTTAAAAGATGGGAAGATGGGTGGTTTAGAAAGGAAGGTTCAAATCAATTCGATTGACCTTGTGGATAATTTTGGTGTTGTGAAAGCGAATTTGCAAAGTACGGTGATGAACTTTCGCACCCAATATTCATTTCTTTGGAACCAAGGGGATTGGAAAGTCATTCATGCTTTAGTATCTGCTGAAAAAATTTAAGACTTTTTTCCTTTAGTGTTAAAAATTGAAATTAACGAATCAAACTTTAAATCTTTATGACTAATAATTTTGGTTCGTTAATTCAATTCATTAATGAAATTGAGAATTGTTTTATCTCTTTCTTTAATTTCATCAAATAGAATGCCATAATGATTGGAATTAATTTCAATTCCTTTTGCGTTAGGGATCCTTCTTATCATTTCATCAAATGATTCTTTTGGTAACAAATCATCATTAGGAAATAAATTCATCTTGGTAGCTCTCATGATGAGAGTAGGTGTGTGAATGCTTTCGAAATCCAATCTTTTATTGAGTATCATTCTTTTGCCCATTTCAATTGGATGCGATAAAAATTGTAAAATTACATTTTTTAAATCAATGGCACCTCCCATCTCTTTTAGTTCTTCTAACATGACATATTTTGGCATATGACAAAGATAACCATTTTGAATTGGGTGTAATTCCTTCCCAAAGTAATCTTCGATTTTTTGAGTCCACTTTGGTACTAAAGGAGAATTTTTTAACAAATTAAAATATTCGCTTTGACTTCGATAAACAACATCCAGGCGATCAAAGGATTGTTTTAGCACCTTTAAGATTTGGATTCTTTTTTTGACTGTTAAAAGTCCACCACCATCTATGAGTATCATACCACTTATTTTTTCAGGGAATAGGAGTGCATAACGAAGTGCGATCATACATCCAAAAGAATGCCCTAATAGGATAAATTCTTTCAAATTGTAATGTTGGACCAATTGATTTAAGTCTTCAATATGATTCATAAAACCATACCCTATTTTTGGTTTACCCGAATGACCTCTACCTTTTAAATCATAGGAGATAACTTTATGTCCTGCTTTTGACAGTAAGTTTGCGAAGGATTCCATGGAATGTAGATTTCCAGACAAACCATGCAAACAAATGACAGTTCGTTTTTTCCCTGGCCAAACTCCGACATGGATGGAAGAATCATTCACGAGGAAATCTTCTTCCCGAATTCTCTTGTGTTTTTTGGGACTAACCTTTTGGTTTGTATTTTTTTTTGTCATATTCAATTTGGATAAAATCTGATTCTGTTTAATAGAATTTCGTGAGTCAAATTTCATTTCAATGTTTTAATTCTCCTAATTTTGATTCCAAATTTATAGAATGGAAGATTTGTCATCAATTTGTAACAGTTGTCGTAATATTCGAATTTTAGAAATGGAGACCTTGTAAAAAGGTGAATTAGCGATACAAAATAGATTTGGTTTTCCAATTCATTTGATTTGATTCGAGGCAAAAAATTAATGTTACGTGGTATAAAAAGATTAAATCGTTATGAAAACAGAATCCTAAAGATTGCAAAGTTAGGTGGTAAACTTGTTAGATTAAAACAATATGGCTTTTCTTCTAAAACGGAAGAAGGATTTAGATTCCCCATTTATGTATTAGAAATAGGAAAATCGAAAGCTATTAAAAGTAATGTTTCAGGCCTTATTGCAGGTGTTCATGGATTAGAAACAATTGGGATTCGTGTTTTATTAGATTTTTTAGATGATCTTTTTGCCCGCAAAAATTCTGTTTTGTATCAGGAAATCAAAAATGGTGAAGTTGGCATTGTCTGCATTCCGGTACTAAATCCGGGTGGAGTTGCTTTAAAAAGACGTTCGAATCCAAAGGGCGTAGATTTGATGCGAAACTCTGGGGTAGAAGCGGTAAAAGCGCCATTTTTTTTTGGAGGGCATAAGTATTCAAATTTTTTTCCGTATTATCGCGGTAAGGTGTTGCAAGTAGAGTCAAGAGTTTTAGATCGATATTTTAAAGAATATTTCCTTCATGCTGAAAATCAATTAATCCCAGTTGTAGATATTCATTCTGGATTCGGCACTGTGGATCATGTTTGGTGGCCATATGCAAGTACACATGAGCCATGTGCTGATGAAGATTTATTTCAGAAAATTGGTTCAAATTTTACAAATCATTTAAATCATTTCCTATATCGATTTGGACCACAAAGTGAAACTTACACAACCCATGGTGATCTTTGGGATAGATTGTATGATAAATTCCAATCAAATATAAAAGAGACACAACCTCCCATTTCTAAGCATTTTCTCCCCCTAACATTGGAAATTGGGACATGGTCGGATATTAATTTAGATCCATTGAAAATTTTCCGAAAAAGAGGAATCTTTAATCCTTCACGCGAATTGAAACAGAAATCAATCGTTAGCCATCGAAAATTTTTATCCGATGTTATACGACTTGCAAAAATGAATCCTTCGGACATATACTAGATAAAATTATGTTTCGATTTTTGTAATTATTCACTTTACCTTTTTTGATTTTCTGGTAAATTTACCCATCTAAGGAAATTAATTTCTTAAATTAAATCTAATGTACCAACTAAGTGAAGTTCTAAATCTGATTTTCGATAGCATTGGTATTTTAATTATTGCAAGACTTTTGTTCCTTCAGCTGATTCCAAAATATAATTTTTTATTCACAGCATTTCTTTTGATATGGTTTAGTAATGTTTTTACAGTTCTCGAAGGATATTATTTTCACGATTTTTTTAATATTTTAGAACATTCATTTTATTTTTTATCATCCGTTTGTTTTATCTTAAGCTTAAAACGAGAAATATTGGTTAACCAACATTGAAATGAATCTAATTGTTTTGTTAAATATTTTATCGCTATTATTTTGTTTGGTGGCATTTTTCTTAATTGTAATTCATATCATTAAAAGACCTTCCTTCCGAGGAGAAGGGTCTTTTTTGATGTTACTTGCTTTGATTCCTTGTTATGTAAACATTTCTAATATTTTTGAACATGGTTTGTTTATTGATTATTTTGATGAATACGAAGGTTTTTTTAAAGATTTGTATGCAATGATTCTTTTGATTTTTCTATATGTTAGTTCCATCAAAAAAGAACAAAAAACTAGAGTCGCACAGGAACACCAGATTAAGTCTGACCTAAAATTAAAATCAAAACTTCTAACCGAAATACACCATAGAGTGAATAATAATCTACAAATTATATCTGGGCTTATGGCCTTACAAATAGAATCTGAAAAAGATGAAAAGTTGACGGCATCTCTTAATTTGATTCAAAATCGAATTCAGGCTATTGCATCAGTTCATAAGATTATTTATGGCTCACCAAATTTGCTTTTTGTGAATTTGAATCAAATATTTTCTTTAATCATAAGTAACTTAAAAATTACCTATTTGAAAGTTGATGTAAATATAGAATTACGAGAACTAGTGGAAGAAGGATTAGAGATGGATCTAGATCGTGCAATTCCGATTGGGTTAATCTTAAATGAATTGGTTTCTAATTGTTTTCGTCATGCTTTTAAAAAGGAACAGAAAGGAATCATTGAAGTTAGTTTAGGAATACTAGGAGAAGAGTTTGTTTTAGTCATTCGAGATAATGGAATAGGAATGAATATTGAATCCGAGGATAAAGGAATAGGGTTGATGTTAGTCAGAAATTTAGTAAAACAATTACAAGGAACTATTTTGATTGGAACAGAAAATGGATTAACATTTGAAATTAGATTTCCTAAGACAAATTTGAATCCCGTAAAAATCTAAGTAAATTTATAGATATAAGATTTCTTCTAATTTCGTCACTTTGTAATTTGCTTCCTTTTGGAAAGGAAACAATCCAGTCGGATCAATGTAGATAGTTTCAACATTTGCTCTTTTTCCAGCTTCCAAATCAAATACATAATCACCGATCATTATCGTTTCTTCTGGTTTTGCATTCCATTGTTTCATCAAATACAAAATTCCATCTGGATTTGGTTTGGGAATTGCACGGTCTCTGCAAATAATATTCTGTTCTGTGAAAAAACTCAATATCCCTGCTGCACTTAATGTTTCTAAAGAATTTACAAAACTATTACGCGTTAATATGCCTAATGTTTTTGTTTGTGAGTGAATTGTTTTTAAAAAATTAAAACAACCATGTGATGCCTTTGCCAATTTCGCAATTTTGAATTCAATTTCATCTAATTCTATACGTTTTTGCTTTTTTATGTTAGGTGGAAGCATCGAAAGGGATGTCAATATGTCAATATCTGCTGGGATACCAAGTTCTTGTTTGATTGCTAAAAAATCATGTTGGGCAATGGTTAATGTGCCGTCCATATCAAAAATCCAAAACTGTTTCTTCTGGTGAAGTTTCATCTATGATACAATTCAAAGTCTTTTTTTGTGTTAATATTTTGCATAAAAATTTCTTCTTCTAAGGGTAAATTAATAAAGACTGAAGTTTTTTCTAAAGCTAATATTTTTTTTTGTAAAGAAAATTCAATCTTTGGATTATGATAGTATGATTGAATCCATTCCTCTAAAGTTGATTCGTTATAAATTGCACATAATGGTTCAATTCCATTTTTCGTTTGATAAAATATACCTGATGAATTTGGGTTTTCATGAAATTGATCTATCACTCGTTTGATTGATTTTAATTTGATGGAAGGAGAGTCCACTGCAAGTGTGAAAAGTGCTTTATATTGAATGTGATTCGATTTTAGAAAATGATGTGCAGAAATTAACCCACATAATGGGCCTCGTATGTTTTCAAATTGGTCAATAACAAAAGAGTTATTGGGAAGCCATGATTCATAGAGAGAGAGTTGCTCTTTTCGAAGTGACAAAAAGAATTTGAATTTGAAAATTGAAATTTTTTTAATGAGAACTTTTATGAAGCTTGAATTTTTTCCAAATGGTAAAAATGCTTTATCTTCACCCATCCTGGAACTTTTCCCACCAACCAAGAGTAAAAAAATGATATCACTCGTGGTTTGAGTCATGAAGACATCCCTTTGACCATTCGGAACTACCATCTTCATAATATTCTTTTTTCCAAATTGGTACTTCATGTTTCACTCGATCAATAATGTATCGGTTTGCTAAATAAGCTTCATCTCGATGGACTGAACCAGTGGAAACGATTACAGCAATTTCGCCTACGTTCAGCTTCCCTAGTCTGTGAATACAATTTGCATATTGTAGATCCCATTTCTGTTTAGAATCCTGTAATATGGAATTGATCATTTGATTTGCCAATTCTGAATATGCCTCATAATCTAAATGGGTTACGATTTTTCCCTCATTGATATCACGTACAATTCCAGTGAACATTACATACCCACCCATACTTGGTAGAGATGGTATGATATTTGTTAGTTCAATTTTGTTATCTGTTATATGTTCCATTGATTGATCTGCTATCCTCCACTTGATGGAGGTAAAATTGCGATGATCGCATTTTCAGGAATCACTTCAAAATCATTTGCAATTCTCTGATTGATGGAAACCCTACTAACATTTATAATTTTCGATGCATTTGGATTTTGTTTGCTCAACAATTCTTTTAATTGAGTAACGGTAATATGTTCGCCAATTTCTGTGATTTGTTTCGCTGTAAAAAAATCTTTTAAAGCTGCAAAAAACAATATTTCTGTCTTCATCTAACCTCCAATATATTTCATTGATAATTCTGAACCAATGAATTTAGCTTTTTTCGTTAACATAGCTTGGTTTAAAACATAGTGGACTTCATTACTAGAATGTGGCACTTCGAAGGAAGTTTCATCACTTAGACAACCATAAATTCTACCTTGACTGTCCATTCGCAATCGATTACAACCTTCACAAAAAGGTTCTGTATGATTGGCAATCATTCCGAAAATATACCCCTCTTCTGTGATAAAATATTGTGCGGTAGAGTCTGGTGCCGTTGGATAATCTTTAATTTGGTATCTAGTTTTAATCTGGTTTCGAATTTCTTCTGCAGAATAAAAATACAATGGGTGTTCTTTGTGGAGAGGTCCCATTTTCATAAATTCTAAAAATCGAATGGGTATCGATCGTTTGCCTGCCCATTCCAATAAATCCAAAATTTCCGACTCATTGAATCCACGTAAGATCGTGGAATTAATTTTGATTTCGAATCCTATTTTTTTAGCTGTTTCAATTTGCTCTAAAATTTGGAGTACAGGATTTTTTCGATCACTTAAAGTTTCAAAACCTTTCTGTGAAATGCTATCCAATGAAAAATTGATTCTCGTAAGGCCAGCGGATTTCATTTTTTCTATGAGTCCTTTGTCAAAATTTCCATTTGAAGTGAGAGCAATTTGTTCTATCGAATGTTCTTTTATAATTTGGATTAACTGGATGAGATCTTTGTGGAGGGTGGGTTCTCCTCCAGTTAAGTGTACTTCTTTAATTTTGATATGTGGAAGTAACCTTTTGAGATTTGTGTTTAGGAGCTCTGGACTTAGGTATTGGTTGTATGATTTTTTTGGATTGTGTTTTTCTTTTTCCTTGGGTGCACAATATACACATGCGAAATTACAATGGGATAAGATACTAATTCTCAAAACTTCAAATTTTCTAGTATCCAAGGACATCGTTATAAACGAATTTATACAGGAATTATCAGTTGGAAACTAAAATTGATTTTTTTCCTTAAATTCAAAACAAATTTTATTAAAAATATATTTCTAAAGTATCCTCGCGTTATTGTTCAAAAAATTTATGACTAATGATCAATCAAAATTTTTCCAGCGTCAATCCTTAGTCTCAGAAATTGGACTGGAGGGCCAAAAGAAGTGGAATGATTCTTCAGTCCTTATCATCGGAGTGGGCGGTTTAGGATGTCCTTCTGCTTTGCAACTTGCTTTGTCTGGGATCGGTAGAATTGGTCTAATGGATTTTGATGTTGTTGATGTCTCAAATCTGCATCGGCAAACATTGTTTACATGGAAAGATATTGGTCGAAAAAAAGTAGAGGTTGCAGCGGAAGTATTAAAAAATCATGTTCCATGGTTACAGATAGAAAATTTTTCGGAATATTTGAATCGAAACTCTAACATTGATTTTAAGAATACATGGGATGTGGTTTTAGACTGCACAGATACCATCCAATCAAAGTATACAATCAATGAAATTTGTTTATCAAATAAGATTCCTCTTGTAACCGCTTCCGTTTTTAAGACAAGTGCTCAATTTGCTATATTTTCAGGAGATGGGAAACCATGTTATCGTTGTTTGTTTCCTGAGTTAAATGAAGGTGATACATTGAGTTGTAATGAGGGAGGTGTATTGGGAATTCAGGCAACATTGGCTGGAACCTACCAAGCTTCTTTGGCATTGCAATATTTGTTAAATCCGAATCAAATTGATTTCAATTCTGTATATTTTTTAGAATGGAATCCACTTTCTTTTTACCAATCAAAATTGGAAAAAAATCCTGAATGTAAGGCTTGTAGTGCACATCATAAACAGATTTTAAACAAGAGTAAAACCCATGAGATAAATGTGGAAGGTTTTTTGAAACTGAAGTTAAATACTCCTGTTACACTGCTTGATGTAAGAGAGAATGAAGAGATCCTTCAGTTTCCCATACCCGATACAATTTGGTTTCCCCTTTCTGCATTAGAAAAAGGGAAATTACCAAACCTGAACGATGACCAAATCATAGTATGTGTGTGCGAATCAGGAGTCCGTTCCAACAAAGCTCTTTCGTATCTTTCAAAATTTAAAAGTAAATATTCTTTGATCGGAGGTCGCAAAGTATTGTCCCAGTATTTGAATGATAACAATCCATACTAACTTGAAATTTTCAAAATTTTTACCTGGATCCCACTAAACGCAGCATTTCCAGAAAACTCATCAATCGATTGGTCGTCTGTTAAGTCATTGATGCTAACGCCAGAATATTGAGTTGCAACTTTTTGATTTGTGCCACTTCGATTGTGTCCAAAACCATGAGGGATACTAACGACTCCTTTCATCAATTCATCTGTAATTTCGACAGGTATGCGTAATTTTCCGACTTTCGATTCAACAATTACTTCTTCATGATTCGAGATTCCCAAAAAACTTGCATCATCTGGATGAACCATCATCGTACACCTTGGTTTACCTGTCATAAGTTTTGGTAAATTATGCATCCAAGAATTATTATTTCGCAAATGCCTTCTTCCTATTAATAGAAATGGAAATTTGGAATGACCAACATTTAAGTGTTCATTGAATTTTGTTTTTAATCTAGGAATATCGTTCTGTAATAAAGGAGGATAGAGTTGGATTTTTTTATCTTCTGTGTAAAGTCTTTCTGGAAATGATTTTTTAAGTGGTCCTAAATCGATTCCATGTGGGCTATTTTTTAGTAGTTCCAAACTCATTTGAATTTCAGCATTATTTTTTATTCCGTAAGGACCAGATTTTAATGCATGATCAATGATGCTAGCGGGTGTTAGTTTTGTCCTTATCAATTCACTTGGTAATTCCTTCCCAGAACGTAATAGTTCGATTCGTTTTGTCAAATCGGCAAAAATTTCCCAATCATGTAACATTCCTTCTTCGGGTTGGAATAGCGGTTGGTTATAACGCGATGTATTTCTAACAGCAAATACATTGAATATTAAATCGTAATGATCATGTTCTAAAGTTGACGTTGGAGGCAAAATATAATGAGCATGTTTTGTGGTTTCATTTAGATAAAAATCAAAACTAATCATTAGATCTAGTTGAGACAATGCTTTTTCAAGTTTGGATCCGTTAGGTGTGGATAAAACAGGATTCCCAGCTGATGTTGCTAAAGCTCGAATTTGACCTTCTCCTTCCGTTAAGATTTCTTCCGCTAATGCTGAGACAGGTAATTCATCGTTGAATTCCGGAAGTTTTCTCACTCGTGATTGATAAGAATTAAAACTTCCAGGTGAAGATCTCATTGTCGATCCTTCTCCTACTAAATCAACGGCAGGTAATGTGAACATGGCACCACCTTCTTTGTCTAAATTTCCAGTGACAATATTGATGACATTGATCAGCCATTGGCACAAAGCTCCAAATTCTTGTGTGGAAACACCAACTCTCCCATAACAAACTGCAGACGAAGCATTCACAAACTCCAACGCAATTTTTTCGATTGTATCGATCGGTATCCCGGTGATTTTCGAAACAACACTCGGATGGAATTCTTTCACTAAATTGATTATTGAATCCAAATCTTTCTCTTTAATTAGTGAGTTTGGTTTGTTTCGTTTTTTATCAAATATTACGTTTAAAAGTGAAAGTAAGAAAAAAACATCCGTTCCTGGTTTGATAAAAATATGTTCGTTTGCATGTTCCGCAGTTTCTGTTTTCCTTGGGTCTATTACTACATATTTTCCACCTCTATCTTGAATCGCTTTTAATCTTTTTTTAACATCTGGAACTGTCATCAAGCTACCGTTAGATGCAAATGGATTCCCACCTAATATAAGAAAATATGCAGTGCGATCAATGTCTGGGATTGGTACAAGCAATTGGTGACCGAACATCAAATAGGAAAGAAGTTGGTGGGGTAGTTGGTCTACCGAAGTTGCAGAGAAATTGTTTTTTGTTTTGATCCGACTTGCAAATCGTTGTCCATATAACATTGAACCATAATTATGAACATTTGGATTTCCATTGTAGATGGCAACAACGTCATTCCCATACTTCGATTGTAAGTCTACAATTTGTTTTGCGATATCGGAGAGTGCTTCGACCCAAGAAACTTTTTCCCAACCTGAGTTTGTTCTTTTGATAGGAAATTTGATTCGATCTGGATCTTCGTATAAACTTTTTAGTTCTGGACCTTTTGGGCAAATATGCCCTCTGCTGAACTGATCAAGAGAGTCACCTTTGAAATTTTGGATGGTCCCGTTTTTGATTTCGATTTGGAGCCCACACATGGCCTCACATAAATTACAGGAACGATAATGTGTTTGGTCCATATTTCTCTCCTAAGACAAAAAGTTTAGAAAAGAAATTTTAGAGAGACAAGTTTAAATTTGTCTCTCAATCAAAAATTGGATTCACTTTTGCGGTTAGTTTGCTGTCGCCAATTCCGCTTTTTTCTCTCCCTGCGGTACGATTTGGTTCATTTCTTCGCCAACTTCCTTTTCTTCTTCCATTGTGAATCGAACTAATAAGGCAAAAAAGGAAGAGACGGTTACGATCACACCTATGATTAAGAGTGCATTTTGGTAACTGACTTCTCCTCGGAACAAAAATCCGGCTGATACTGCCCCTACGTTGCCACCAGCTCCAACAATACCTGATACAGCACCGATTGCTTTTTTGTTAACAAAGGGAACTACTGAAAATGTTGCACCTTCAGACATTTGCACAAACAAACTGAAAACAATCATTGAAGAGATAGCAAGGATAAGTGATGACATTTGAGAAAACAAGATCAAACAAATTCCTTCACCAGCAAGAGCCGCAGATAACCAGATCACTCGCCCACGTAATCCCCATTTGATACCAAATTTATCTCCAAAAACTCCACCTAACGTTCTTGCAAAGAGATTCATTAAACCGAAAAGTCCTGCGATAAGTCCTGCAGTAGCAGGAGTTAACTTGAACTGGTCTACGTAATACAAAGCAGCAATGTTGTTAATTGTAAGTTCAATTCCGAAACAAGCTCCATATGCTAAAAATAATAACCAAACCCTAGAGTCTTTTATCACCAAAAGAAAGTTAGATAGTGTATTTTTTTTACCACCTTGGAATGTAGGATACGTTTCTTTGATGTCTTTAAAATTTCCACCAGGTGTATCTTGGGTACCGAAGTAATATATAATTCCCATTAAAAATAATGCTATTCCTGGAACTACCATGGCAAGTCTCCATGAAACTCCAGTCGTAAATCCAAATGCGACAAAGAATCCAAATATAATTGGCATTACCATTTGTGTCACACCACCACCCAGATTCCCCCAACCAGCGGTTGTAGCATTAGCTGTACCAATGATGTTCGGTGCAAACATAACCGATGTATGGTACTGAGTGATCACAAACGATGCTCCTATAGCACCGATTGCCAAACGTAAAAGTAGAAATGATAAATAACTGTCAGCAAGTCCTATGGACATAACGGGAATTGATCCAAAAATCAACAAAAAAGTGTATGCGATTCTTGGTCCAATTTTATCACACAACCAACCAATTAATAGTCGCATAAATATTGTTATCGCAACAGAGGCAATAATGATATTTCCAATTTGTGCTTTAGTGAGAGAAAGTTCTTCTCTGACATAAACCATAAGTGGTGCAATTCCAAACCATCCAAAAAAACATAGAAAAAATGCAATCCAAGTGAGGTGGAATGTCCTCATTTGGGGAGTATTGAAACTGAATAAATCGATCTTAGTTGCTTTCGCATGAGGTGTAATCGTCACAGGAATGATTCTCCTTATTTAAGATTACTTTGCAAAAAGCGTACCAAATGTCCAATTTGGAACGGCTCGTAAAAGGCCTAAAACGGCTGTTTACTAACCATATGGAGTGAAAGAAAAACGGATTCGCATAAGAAAATAAGAATTGTATAAAATACGAAATATCTGTGTACGTAACGTACAAATTGATGAGAATTAAATTACCAAGGTAAAAACTCGATCACTTGTTCGGAATGCAATTGTTTTGAGTCACTTGGAAAGATACCAAGTCCATCTGAGTTTCTACCGGCTTTGATATCTCCACTTCCATTAAAAGGAATAGAAGCCAAATATGTTTTTTCTTTTGTTACCAATTGAACGGGAAAGAATTCTGTTAGGTTATGTTTTTTCTTTTTTGAGTCGAGGATTGGAAACTTCAAACTTGATTCTCGTTGTAGAGAAAATGAGGCTCTCAAATACGGATCGATAAAAATACGAAAACATGTTTGTACACTAAAGGGATTACCGGGAAGCCCAAAAACAATCGTGTTATCTTTTTTGCCAAACCAAATTGGTTTTCCTGGTTTAATAGCAGTTTTGTGAAAGATATTCTTCACTCCTAACTTTGTTAGTAAATTAGGGACTAAATCTTTTTCTCCCATTGAAACACCACCGGATAAAATTAATACGTCGGAGTCTAATCCTTGTTTTATGGTATTTTCCATTTCGGTTTGATCATCGGGCACATGTGTTATTTGATCGGGGGTGATTCCAAATTTTAACAATGAGGTAAAAATCGTTATAGAATTTGAATCACGGATTTGATGGGGAAGTGGATTTTCATGGATTGGAACAACTTCATTCCCTGTTGATATGATGCGTACTTTGGGGAACGAAAACACTGCAACATTCGCTTTACCGACACTAGCGAGCAAAGAAATTTCAGAAAGACGTAGTTGTGTTCCAATCGATAAGAGTGAATCTCCTTTTTTTGCATCTTCACCTTGTTTTGCGATATTTTGCCATTGTAATACCTGCTCCATTGGGAAGGAGACAGTTCGAATTCCGTTTGTTTCTGAAAGGACTGAATCTTCAATTTTGATCACAACATCGAAACCTTCTGGTACTGGCGCTCCTGTCATGATGCGAATCACCGACTCATTCGGAAGTTTTGAAAGGGTGAAACCTGCATGTAGTTCTCTATGATACTGAAATTGTTTCCCTTGCAAATAATCATTGTAAGAAATTGCGAACCCATCCATCGCTGAACGATGGAAAGGTGGATAATCGCGATCTGCAAAAATATCTTCAGCCAAAACTCTTCCTAAAGCATTACTTAGTGGGATGAGTTCTGTACCATAAGATCTAGATTCTTTGAGTATCGAATCAATTGCTTCCGTATAGGAGATCAATGACCTTCACCTCTCATCATTTTTTTTGCATGGAAAACAGCTGGTAAAATCGCAGTTAAACTCTCACGTGCTCCATTGCTACTCCCTGGCACTGCGATAATAACCGTTTTTCCAATACTACCAGCAACTGACCTTGATAACATGGCAAAAGGAGTTCTATCTTGTCCGAAGGATCTCATAACTTCTGCAATACCTGGAATTTCTTTATCGAACATTGGTTTGATGGTATCGGTTGTGTTATCTCTTGGACCAAGACCTGTTCCACCAGTTGTTATAATTAGATCTATCTTTTCTTTTGTCCAAGTAGATATAGTTTGTTCAATTTCTTTTGGTTCATCGGGAACAATTTTGATCTCTAAAACTTGGACACCTTCGTTATTTAGCAGTTCGGCGATGATTTTCCCAGATCCATCTTCTTTATTTCCAGAAAAACATGAGTCCGAACACACTAATATCTTTGCATTTGAACCTTCCACAAACTTTGTTATTTGTTTGTCTGTTTTCCCACCTTTTTTCTCTAAAAGCCGAACATTTGAAATTTCCAAGGATTTATCAATAGGTTTTAATAGATCATAAATTACAAGTGTTGCCACAGTCACACCTGTTAATGCTTCCATTTCGATTCCTGTTTTTCCTATGGATTTCGCTTGGGTTGTGATACGAATTGCATTTTTATCTTCAATGATTTCAAATTGGATCGAAAAAAAATCAATGGGAACAGGATGGCAATGTGGAATGATGTCTGATGTTTTTTTGGCGCCTAACAGAGCCGCTGCTTTTGCAACTTCAAACAAATCGCCTTTTGGCAAAGTATTTGATTTGATCCTTTCTATGGTTTCTTTTTGGCAGTAGACAAAACCTTCCGCTTCTGCATACCGGAGTGTGGTTCTTTTTCCAGTGATATCGTTCATTCCTATCCCTTATATTGGAGATAGAATTGAAGCACAGTCATTTTTTAATGTTTTTATTTCTTCATAAAATCGAACAATCTCTCCAACGACGATGATCGCAGGTGACTTCACATTGTTTTCCTCTACTATGGATTCCATTGTTTCCAGATTCCCTGTAAAAACTCGTTCCGATTCTAAGGTGGCATTTTGAATCACAGCCATTTTTGTTTCTTTTGAATTTCCCGAATTGATAAGTTCGGAAACAATCGTTCCAAGTGAATTTAAACCCATATAAATGATAATGGTTTTCCCGATACAGTTTACGTTTTGAAAGGAATCAGAATTGACTCCTTCTTTTTTGTGACCTGATAAAAATAGAATTTCCCTTGCATAATCTCTATGTGTTAAAGGGAAACCAAGTGAAGATGCAACACCAGACGCAGTTGTGATTCCTGCCACAATTTCACATTGGATTCCTTCTTGGAGGATTGATGCAACCTCTTCACCGACCCTACCGAAAATTGAAGGATCTCCACCTTTTAATCTAACAATAGTATGATGATCATGTGTTGCTTGGATGAGTTTTTGATTGATATCCTCTTGTAGACAACTATGAATTCCCGATCGTTTCCCTACATAAACCATCTGAATCCTTTTCCTACACACTCCAAGGATCCGAGGTGAAACTAAATCATCATAAAAAACAATATCTGCTTTTCTCAGAATTTTTAATGCTTTGATGGTGAGTAACTCTGGATCTCCAGGTCCTGCTCCCACAAGGAATACTTTTCCTCGTTTTTCAGTTGGTATGGCGGCATTCATGGTGAGACACCAAGTTGGCGAGAGAGAGTTGATTCCATTTCCAAAAAGACAGAACCATTTTCTACTATGACAGTGTATAAATTGATTTTTAAGTTTTCGTCATTCAAACACTCACCTGATTGAAGAGAAAAGTTTCGTTTGTGAAGTGGGCAAACAACTTTTGCTTCCCCGTTGGTATCTCCAAGTAAACCTCTAGATAAAACCATATCACCTGTGTGAGGGCATGCATTATCACAAGCATACCATTCATTTCTCGACTCAAAGTAAAAAATCGCAACTTGTTTGTTCCCGATTTTTGCACTGACTCCACCTTCTTTTTCAAAGTCTGAAACTGGACCAATGAATACTTTTTCTTTTGTATTTTGATTTGCTAACATGAGTACGTCTCCTTTATGATTTTACGAGGTCTTTTTCAATCCAATCTATTGGTCTAATTTGTCCACGTTCTTCTGTGAATTGTATGTTTGGATCTGTTTCGCTACTATTGACAAAGTGTTTGAATTTTTTTTGTTTTTCAGGATCTTCAACAACATCTTTCCATTCACAATGATAAGTATTGACTAGATGTTTCATTTCTTCATCTAACTGGGAGTTGATTCCAAGACGATCGTTGATCACAACGTCTTTTAAATACTCAATTCCACCTTCTAACTGCTCTAACCATGTAGAAGTTCTCATTAATTTATCAGCTGTTCTGATATAAAACATCATATAACGATCAATGTACTTGATGCATGTATCTTCATCCAAATCTTCTGCAAAGAGAATTGCATGTTTTGGATTGACTCCACCATTGCCACCGATGTATAAATTCCATCCTCTTTCGGTTGCGATGATTCCAAAATCCTTGCCACGAGCTTCTGCACATTCACGAATACAGCCAGATACCCCACATTTTAATTTATGGGGAGCTCGTATTCCTTTGTAACGTTCTTCTAATTTGATCGCAAACGAGGTACTGTCTTGTACACCAAATCGACACCAAGTAGAACCAACACAACTTTTAACTGTACGCATTGATTTCCCATAGGCATGTCCACTTTCAAATCCATGTTCCACCAAATCTTTCCAGATAGAAGGAAGTTGGTCAATCCTGGCACCTAACAAATCAATTCGTTGTCCACCCGTAATTTTACAGTACAAATTGTACTTTTTTGCAACATCGCCAATGACAATGAGTTTATCCGGAGTGATTTCGCCACCTGGGATCCTTGGTACTACTGAATATGTACCTCCTCTTTGGATGTTGGCTAAATACTTATCGTTTGTGTCTTGGATTTCTCTGTGTTTTAAAATCGGTTCATTCCATATACTAGCAATGATGGAAGCAACTGCCGGTTTACAAATTTCACAACCATTCCCTTTCCCTATCTCTTTGATCGCATCTGGAAACGACTTTAATGATCTTACTTTGATGACTTGGTAAAGTTCTTTCCTTGAAAATTTAAAGTGTTCGCAAAGGTGTTCCGTTACTACTTTTCCTTGTGTTTTTAATTCTGCTTTGAGTATAGAATTCACTTGGGGCAAACAGCCACCACAACCACTGCCAGCTTTGGAACAATTTTTAAGACTTGTGATATCGAAACATTCCTTCTCTCGGATTGCCGTTAAGATATCTCCTTTGGATACATTATTGCAGGAACAAATTTTTGCTTCATCAGGAAGGGTATCAGCTCCAAAAAGATTTTCAGAAGAGACAGATCCAACAATTAATGTTTCTGGTTCTTCTGGTAATTCCATTTTGTTGAGATAAAAAGATAATAAATTGCCATAAGCCTTTGCATCCCCAACAAGGATTCCACCGAGTAAATACTTTCCATCAGGAGATATAACAAGTTTTTTATAGACTCCACTCCTTGGATTTTTAAACACGATTGGTAAATGTTCATTTTGTCCTAGTGCATCTCCAAATGAAGCCACTTCGACACCAATTAACTTTAGTTTAGTGGAAAGATCGGATCCAGAATATACTTTTGGCTTATTCCCTGGGCTGCAAAGATTAAATGCTAGTGTTTCAGCCATCTCATAACCAGGAGCCACAAGACCGTAGATAAAGTTTCTGTGGAGTGCAACTTCACCGATTGCATAAATTCCATAGACATTGGTTCCCATTCCATCATCGACAATGATACCGCCGCGTTCACCAACTGAGATACCTGCTTCTTTTGCCAATTCATCTCTTGGACGAATCCCCGCAGAGACTATTAATAAATCGAAATCTAAAGTTCCTCCATCTTTAAAGGCAAAACCTTCAATTTTTTTGTCTCCCAAAACTTTTTCTGTTTGTTTGTTTAAATGGATTTCAACACCAATTTCTTCAATTTTTGATTTTAAGATGGAAGCTCCTCCTTCGTCCAATTGGCGTGGCATAAGTCTCGGAGCAAATTCGATGACATGAGTTTCTTTCCCTAAATCAACAAGTGCCTTCGCTGCTTCTAAACCCAGCAAACCTCCACCGAGTACTGCAGCTTTTTTTATTTTTTTACTATATTCTAATGTTTCTTCTAAATCTTCTATGGTTCGGTAAACAAAAACACCTTCTTTGTTTAAACCTTCAAGAGGTGGAATAAAAGGAGATGAACCAGTTGCAAAAATCAATTCATCAAAATCTAATTCCGTACCTAAACTTGTGACTAGTTTTCTCCGAACGGTATCTAAGGATACAGCTGGTTCTGATAATAATAATTTGATTCCGTTACTTCGATACCAATCAGGGGCAGAAAGATACAATGTATCGGCAGAACGGTTGGCAAAGTATTCTGAAAGATGGACACGGTCATAAGCGCGTCTTGGTTCTTCACCGAGCACTGTAATTTCAAATTTGTCAGTCCCGCCATATTCCACGAGTTTTTCACAGAATCTGTGACCCACCATACCATTTCCAATAACAACTAACTTCCGCTTGATCATGACTGTACCTAACCCAGGAATCGAAACTAAAGTTACCAATCACGATAACTTTCTATCCATTCATGCACGAAGTGTACCTAAGAAAGGCATCTAGTTTAAAAAAAGGTCTTAATGAGAGAAGATTCGTAAGATATTTATACAAAATGTCCATAATTTGTTAGAATATTCGAAATCCATTATAAACAAATGAAAAACTATCTTCTTTTTTGGCCGAATGATTCGATAGTTTCGGATTTGGAGTTCGATTGTTTCATGAATCTAGCAGCAAAATGTGTACAATACGTACGAAATGATCGTTTGTCTCTGTATGGATTGTTACAATTGGTTGGGTTTTATTGAGATTTTAAGAATATTCTTCTTTGTGTAAGCAATTTTATGAAATTTTCAGCATTTGGCATAAATATTGCTGACTTTCTTTTGTGCAGACTACAGAAACCTATCCTTCTACTTGTTCTTATTGTGGTGTTGGTTGTGGTGTCCTTGTCGAAAAATTAGAAAAAAATGAAATTCGAATCGAAGGGGACAAAGAACACCCGGCCAATTTGGGTTTACTTTGTTCAAAAGGGAGAAACCTACACTATACTGTGATGGATCGAAGTGATCGGATTTTGGTTCCGATGCAAAGGGCAAACAGAACTTCGGATCTCTCTAGAATTTCGTGGGATGAAGCATTGGATGGAATCAGTGATAAGTTCAAACAAATCATCAAAGCACATGGTCCAGATTCAGTTGGGTTTTATGTATCAGGTCAATTATTAACAGAAGAATATTATATTATCAATAAATTAATCAAAGGGTTTATTGGAAGTAATAACATCGATACCAATTCTCGACTCTGTATGAGTTCTGCCGTTGTGGGATACAAGATGGCGTTAGGTGAAGATAGTGTACCTGTTTCGTACGAAGACATTGAACTTGCCGATTGTTTCCTCATTGCGGGTGCAAACCCAGCTTGGTGCCATCCAATTTTATTTAGAAGGATAGAAGCACAAAAAAAGAATTTTCCCAATACAAAACTTATCGTAGTAGACCCAAGAAAAACTGATACTTGCGAGGATGCTGATTTACATTTACAAATCCATCCTGGGACTGATATTTATCTCTTCCACGCAATTGCCAAAATATTAATCGATAACAATTGGATCGAAAACGAGTTTATCGAATCTCACACCGAAGGTTTTGATGGATTAAATGTTTTTCTAAGATCGTTTGATTTACAAGATGCTGCCAATACTTGTGGCATTCCTTTGTTCGAGATTGAGTTAGCAGCCAAGTACATCCATGAAGCAAAAGGATTTTTGTCATTATGGGCAATGGGATTGAATCAGAGTGTGATCGGGGTGAATAAAAATTTAGCTCTGCTCAATTTATCTCTGATCACAGGCAAAATTGGAAAACCAGGATCAGGGCCTTTTTCTTTGACTGGCCAACCAAATGCAATGGGTGGTAGAGAAGTAGGAGGCCTTTGTAATTTATTACCTGCACACCGTGACCTAAGTAATCCTCTTCATCGGAAGGAAGTAGAAAGATTCTGGAACATCGCTGAAGATACAATCCAAAGTAAACCAGGTTATACTGCGGTTGAAATGTTCGAAAATCTAAAATCAGGTAAAATGAAAGCAGTTTGGATCATATGCACAAATCCGACTACGAGTTTGCCAGATGCTAGGATGGTAGAACAAGGGTTACGTGAGGCAGAACTTGTGATTGTACAGGATATTTCGATGAGTTCTGCAGCCATCCCATATGCTGACTATGTTTTACCAGCAGCAGGATGGGCTGAAAAACAAGGTACGATGACAAATTCAGATCGTAGGGTGACTTACTTATCCAAAATTATAGAACCTCCTGGCGAAGCGATGGCTGATACTTGGATCATCCAAAAATTTGCAACCAAGATGGGTTTTGGTTCTTTTTTCTCATACAAAACAGAAGAAGATGTATTTTTGGAACATTGTGCTTTAACGGAAGGTACAAGTATCGATATTAGTGGATTAGATTATTCGATATTAAATAAAAAGAGATCGGTGCAATGGCCTTTTCCTAAAAATAGTTTGGATGGAACTCCTCGATTATTTACAGATCACATATTTTATCGTCCTAATGGCAAAGCTAAGATTTTTGATGTCACACCAGAAGATACTTCAGAAAAAACATCTGAGGCATATCCTTTGATCCTTACTACAGGTAGAATCCGAGACCAATGGCACACGATGACGAGGACTGGCAAAGTTCGAAAACTAATGGAACACAAATCGGAGCCTTACCTTGAAATCCATCCAAAAGATGCGAATGAACTTGGGGTTATTGATGGTAGTATTGTTGAAGTTCTGAATGAAAGAGGACGTGTTCGTGTGAAAGCGAAACTCACAGATTCTATCAAAATGGGAACTGTATTTTTACCGATGCATTGGGGGAAAAAAAATAAGAATGATGCCTTTAGAGCCAATAATTTAACAAACAAAGAGTTTGACCCTTTTTCGAAACAACCTGGATTCAAGATATCAGCTGTAAAGGTCATTCCGTATAAAAAAGAAAAAGAAAAAATCCTTATCATCGGTGGTGGCAATAGCACTTCTGCATTTATCAAACATTACAAAGAACTTTGTCCAGAAGATGAAATCACTGTTTTATGTAAGGAAGAAAATCCATTATACAATCGAATTTTATTACCTGACTTTATCAGTGGAGAAAAAGAATTCATTGAGTTAGCTAGTGTCAGTGTAGAAGAAGTTGTGAATTGGGAGATTGAGTTACATACTTCAACCTGCGTAACAGAAATTTTACCTGAAGCAAAAATTGTTAAGGATTCGATGGGAAATGTTTATTCCTATCAAAAATTAATCATAGCAACAGGGAGTAGTCCTCAAATTCCAAAATCAATTTCTCCATCCATGGTAGGTATATTTAGTTTAAGAGCAAAAACAGATGCTGATAAAATCAAAGGTTTTTTTGTCCCTGATTCTTATGCTTTAATTGTTGGCGGTGGATTACTTGGATTGGAACTTGCTTCAGCACTTAAGTCTCTGGGTGTCAAAGTGACTGTACTTGTTCGCACAAATCGATTGATGTCCAAACAATTGGATGTTGTTGCTTGTGAAATTTTGAAAGAAGAAATTGAAAGCCGTGGAATTGAAGTGTTATTCAATTCTGAAATTAAAAAAGTACATGGATACGATCGAGTCACTTATGTTGAATTAAAGGACGGAAAAAAACTTTATCCTGATGGAATCGTTTATGCGATGGGGACTAATCCTAATTTGGTTTTAGCAAAAGAGATTGGTATCGAAATTGGCGAAGGCATAAAAGTGAATGAATTTTTACAAACATCAGATCCTGATATATATGCAATTGGTGAAGTCGCAGAACATACATCAGGTGTTTATGGAACGGTACTTGCCGCTGAAGAACAAGCAAAAGTAGCAGCGAACCATATTTATGGTTACCAGTTCCAAACATATTCGGGGTCTTTACATTCGAATCTTTTGAAAATTCCAGGTTTAGAACTTGTTTCTCTTCGTTTACCAGGCATTCAATTTGAGAATTTAACAGATGAATATGAAGAAATCGTTTTCCTCGATCGGAAAAGACGTAAATACAAAAAATGTATCGTAAAAGGTGACAAACTGGTCGGTGCTATTCTTGTTGGTGATAAATCGGAATTTGTAGAATATAAAAATCTGATCGCTTCAGGATTAGAGTTAGGAGAGAAACGAAACCAACTTTTATCTAGCATTTCAACCGCCAAACCGCCAAAAGGTGCCTTGGTTTGTTCCTGTAATGGCGTTGGGAAAGGGAATATCGAAGATGAAATTCTTTGCGGCGCTAAAAATTTAGCAGAAGTAATGGAAAAAACGGGAGCTGGGACTGGTTGCGGAAGTTGCAGGCCAGAAGTGAGTCAGATCATTAAAAATATGGTTTCCAATTCATCATCTTAGAAGATTCATTATTTTATCTTTTTGAATGGATTTTAATTTCTGTTTTTATCTCCAATGGAAGTGAAAGTTTTAAATCCAATAGATGTATAGTGGATACTCGTTCCAACAACCATCGCAATTAGAAATCCATAGGGTAATCCACTGGCAAGTAAACCTGTCATAATCACAATGATAAACTCTTTGCTGTTTTGAAATGAGTCTTTGATTAATAAAATAAGTGATAATGATTCAAAAAAAAGTAATGTACCTAAAATAGGTAAAGGAAATGCCTTTATCAATATTTCGATTCCATTCCCCAGAAACATTCCAGATAATAGATAAAACAAACCATACAGTAAAACAGAAACTCCTGTCCTACCTCCAAATGTATAGTGACCTACCATCCCACCGGCACCATGACAACAAGGTATCCCGCTAAAAAATGGTGAAATCAAATTCATAATAGAATAAGAAAAACCAATCTTTTTAATTGTAATTGGTTTTTTGTTTGGGAATAAATCATCTGATATTTGTTTTGTGGCAAGGATTGAATTCCCAATGGATAAAGGAATTTGAGGTAGTGTTAATAATATAAATCCCTTTAAGATCATTTCAAAATTTGGTACGTGTATAATTGGTAGATTGATTTCAAATTTTGAAAATTTTGTATATGTATCGAAATGAAAGAATAACGAATAAAAAAATCCAAAAAGGATGACAACTAATGAAGCAGGAATCTTTCGGTTATCGATCAGTAGAATGATAAACAGAAATGATATTCCAGCCAAAATATAACCTTTGGTACTTTCAGATGGGATATATTCTTTGAAGGCAAGCATACTCAAACTAATTCCTAAACCAAGTTGTAAACCTCTGATTACAGACTTAGGAACAAGTTTAGCAATTTTTTCAAGTATTCCCGTTGCTGAAAAAAACAACATTAGGATTCCAATGCTTAAACCTCCACCTAACACGATGGGGCCTGCAATTTTTCCCGTAATTACAATGGTTGCCATTGCTTTCAGTGGTTGGACAGGCATTGGTCTTTTATAGATAATGCCTGTTAGTATTTGCATACAACCAAATACAATGAAAACACTGGGAGCATGAAGTCCTGCTGCCAAAATCATTGCAATGAGAATTGGAAAATCAGTTCCAATATCGCCGAAAGCACCTGCTATCTCATTCCGATTGAAGGCAAAATCCTTTTGTTTCCACATAGTTATGTGTAAGTTGCCCGGTTCCTAACAGAGCAGAAAGTGTATTTTAACGATGAGTAAAAAAAGTAAAATCAGAAAGAATCCTATGTAAGAAGTTAATTGATAATGAGACCTAATCTCAATATTATGGAAAAATCAGTGCATAGGAAAAACCATTGAAAGCAAAACGTTTTTACCAACTCCATTTGGTTCTCGGAATGATTGGATCTAGTTTTTTACTCGTGATTGGGATCACAGGATCCTTACTTGTTTATGGGAAAGAAATCCAATCGTTGTTTACTCCCATTCAAATTCCCTTACAAGTGCATAGACTTTCATTTGATGGTCTTTACCAACAACTTGTTCCGCAATTGCCTGAGGGGAGTATCTCAGGATGGTTGGTTTCCGATCTATTAGACCAACCAGACCAAATATGGTTTCATGACACAAACATTCCAAGTAAGGAAGTTGTGTATTTACTTGATCCTTACAATGGAAAGATCGTTGGTGCGTTAAAAGAAGATCGTAGTGATAGTTTTTATGGATTTGTCTTAGTATTACATTATAGTTTATTTTTGGGGAAACTTGGATATTTTATAGTAGGTTGTATTGCAATTGTATATTTTTTACTCGTGATAACGGGAATCAAATTATACAAACGATTTTGGTTTAGTTTATTTCGGTTTCGATGGAAAGAAAGTTTTCAGATCTTGTTTTCCGATTTACACAAGTTTGTCGGTATCAATTTTATATGGTTTCATTTTATTTTGGCAGTCACCGGTGCTTGGTGGAGCATTCGCGATACATTCATTAGGAGTGAGCCTAAGGAAATCATTATCCATCAACTTTGGAGCCATAGAAATTCCATTGATGAATTGATTACTGAATCAAAGAGACAAATTCCAAACTTTCATTTAGGATACATATCCTTCCCACATCATAACCTTAATGAACCCATTGGTTTCTATGGAAATCGATATGATTCGTCTGGATGGGAAAGTCGGTATGGATCTTACCTTCAGTTTGATAGAAGGACTAAAAAAATAAATCGTATTGTCGACATTACGAAAGAAAGTTACCTAAATCAAATTCTAGATTCCTTTCGGCCATTCCATTTTGGAACCTTTGCAAACCATTATAGTAAAATTTTATGGACTCTTGGAGGATTAACACCTGCAATTTTATCTCTAAGTGGTCTTGTTATTTTTTATCGGAAGAGAGTGAACAGAAAAAAAATCATTAAATAGAGAACCCAAGAAATGGATTCTCTATCTTTATGAATATGGAATTTTATTGCCAACACTTCGTTGGATCATAACAAACATAAGTTCCGTTATACCCTTCACATGCCTCTTTTGCATTTTTTAGATTGTTGATACCATAATAAATGTAAGCAGGGATCAGATATTTGTGTTCACCTTCTGTGGAGTAAGCATAAGGGATCAAATCATTGATACCATCCACTCCATCATAATGGCATGCACTTATTTTATTGTTGATAGCACAGGGTCCATTGATCCTTTCTACTACTATATCAATTCCAATCGCATTTCCAATAGTGGCGTAAGTTTGTTCAATATTTAATTCCCATTCGGCTTGTTTTTCTAAGTATGCAGTTGAGTATTCCCGACAAAATAAATGTGGACCGTTTTTAATACTAAACCGATGGCTATACGCTATCGTTAGACCTAATTTTTGGCCTTCACTCATGCTATTTGCATTTAACTGTTGCAATGTTACAATTTCCACCAATTCATTGTTTGTTATTTTTGATTTAGGGTCAAAAAGGTTGCATTGGAGAGTATTCACTCCAATGAAAAAGGATAAAGATAGAATTTTAATTTTTGTTTTCATATTGTTCTCCGAAAAATTAGATTTTATAGGTTAATATAAATCCGTATGTTTTTGGTGCCCCTGGAACTGCTTGGAATGTTCCATCTATGTATGAGGTGAAATAGTATCGATCATTGAGATTGTTTATATAGAAGTAGGCAGATAGATTTTCTTTTTCGTAACCAACTCTTGCGTTTAATACATAGTAAGGGTCGCTATAAACAGTGTTATCTGCCGCGAAGTACATTTGACCAACAGCTTGGAATTCTCCTCTTAAAAAAATCCCAAATTCGTTTCTGTATTGAAGGTAGCTGAGTATATCGTATTTTGGTATAAAGTGTACCCACTTACCGTTAAAATTTCGATTGAGAACTGTATCTTGGAACCGATTGAATATCCCTTCTGTGTAACCAGCAGATAATCCTAGTTTGGTATCTTTTTGTGGTTTTACATACGTCTCAAGTTCATAACCTCTAATGGTAACTAACTCTGCATTTAGATTTACGTATTGTGAGAGATTGATCGCTCGGATTACATGGAAGTCCTGAGTTTCTGTATAAAACTGTGTATACTTCAGGCCAAATTTGTTTTTAAAAAATTCTGATTTGATGCCAGCTTCAATTGTGTCGTTGATTTCGGGTTTAAAACTTGCTTTGGTAGGAATATTTACAACTGTGCTATACCCGGCGTTTTTGTATCCTCTGCTTACTCCAATAAAAAACATAAGATTTTCTATCGGTTTATAATCAAAAATGATTCTAGATACATTGTAGTTGTATCGATTTTGAATTGAATACGGATCGGATAAAAGAAGTGTATCACCGATAGGATTCGAACTTGAAGGTCCGACTGCGAGTTCTGAATGAGATAATCGACTGTCTTGTTTTTCGAGCCTTGCTCCTAATGTAATCGTAAATCTTTCAAAGAAAGTGTAACTATTGTGTGTGTAAAAACTTATGTTTTTGTCGGTTAACTTAGATAGGTTTTTTTCTTGGGTGGGTGCATTGAAACCAGGGAAATCATTGATCACATAGAGTTGTACTCGATGTTCTTTCGCTTGGTCAATGTTCGTAACTTTATTGGAAGCATAGATGCCTATTTTGTACTGAAGAGGATTTTGTTTATCTTTTGATTCTAAGTAAATATCATTGAGAAACGTTGTTGATTTTTCAATGTAGATCGATCGGTTTTGATCGACTTTTGTAAAATCAGAATCGGCAGTGATTGGATCAATATCCATTTTACGCAATGCAGATGCTGTTTTTAAGTTTGAGTGTGGTAATTTGGTAGTTGTTGATAGTGAATATGTATTCCCGGTAACATTACTTTTTCCTTCGTAATCCCAATATACTTTTCTATCTCCATTCACCCGATTTACATAAGTTCCGTATAACTTCGAACAATTGGTTGGTGCCGCTACGCATCCTTGTAACAGGGCTTTTTCTCTCTCTGATTTTGCACCTAGATAATTGACAAGGTTAAGTGAACCATCATCAAAACTTTCTGCACTAATTTGTAAGTCGGCTTCAAATGTTTGGTTCGGGGTAAAATACAATCGAAATCTACCTGCCTGACCTTTTCTTCCGTCGGGATGTGTTTTGTAGATTTCGACAGGGAGCTCATAGGGTCGATTATTGGGATAATAGAATCCAGTTACGTTGGATAAGTATCCCTCTCTTTCAGTTGTTTTACCTGCGACACCGAAATATAATTTGTCATATATAATTGGAGCATTATAATATACTGATGTTTCTTGTTTTTTATAGTTCCCGATATCGAATGTGATTTTTCCTTCAGATAAATTGTTTGGTTTTTTGGTTTTGATTTCAACCACACCACCTTGGAAATTTTTACCAAATAAGGTAGCTTGGCTTCCTCTATAGACTTCAATACTTTCAAGACCGTATAATTCGGTATTAAGAGCTACATTATCATTTAAGGGAATTCCATCTAAAATCAGTCCGACCGCAGGTTCGCTAAATGCAATACTTCTCATACCTCGTATATTAAAGTATGTGAAGTTACGAGATCCTGAATCAATGATGGAAAAATTGGGAACTTGTTTGTCAATATCGCCCGTTCTGTTGATCCCTGCATCCTGGATTTCTTGTTCATTCAATCGACTGATGCTGTTAGGTGTTCGTAATATTTCTCGATCTCTTTGGTCTTTTTTCCCTGTAACATGGATCCCGTTTTCTTGTTTTGGTTTAGGTTCATCTGTTTCAGCTGATACAATAAAAACCGGATGTGGCGTCAAACAGAGGCCGGCGAAGTATATGAGAACCAGGTCAGAACGATCAAACGATTGCCATCTTTTGGAGGTTTTTAATTTGGATTCTAAATGAGAATAGATCTCAAATAAAAAGGACATACCGGCATGGTTTATGGAGGTCCTATTTTGTCAAATTTAAATGAGAGTGAGACGCAAATTCAAGTAAGAGTGCTTAGAGACCTCCGGGAACGTGAATCCTTTAGGACAAGAAATCATGTGTTTTTCGTGGTTTTGAGGGACAGAGGAGGGATTTAAAAATACTTTTTGTATTCTATGATGAGGCAACGGTTGGAAACAACTTTGATCCCTGCGTTTTCTGCTCTTTTTTCTGCTTCTGGATGAGAAATTCCCAATTGTAACCACAAAACTTCCGTTCCACCTAATGTTAGAATTTCATCAACAACTTCAGGAATGCTGTCAGAACTTCTAAAGACATCGATGAACTTCCGCTTTTCGTTTGGGATGTCTTGTAAACTTTTGTAGATTTGAAAACCACCTATCGTATGTTCTTTGGGATAGGTTCCGATGACATTCCAACCTTTATCACGAATGAAAACAGGGACGTAATGACTCGGTTTTAAAGGATCCTGGCTTAAACCATACACTGCGATTGTTGGATACGATTGGAGTAAGGATTTAATTTCAGAATCTGGAACATTCATAAAATGATTATATCCTGTTTTGGAAAAATGACAAGTCATGTCGTCAGAAAAAAGATACCTTCATCAAGATTTACATCACCAAAAGGGAGTCATTTGACATTCTCCCATCCAATTCTGTTTCAAGAAAAGGAAACGAAGCTCTAAAAAAACATTCTGAAACAAAGAAAACAAATACAATCTGTTCCTCTTTAAGATTCTAAAAAATCTGATCTTCTTTGGATATATATTTCCTAAAAATGGAGGATTGCAAAAACAGGTATAAGTTATTTATATATGAAAGACAAAAAGCTTGAAACGAGATTTCACGAGATGCGTGCTAAAAAGAACAACTCTGTTGAAGATTCATTTGCACTCTATGATGCATTGGATGTAGTTCCACTGAATGAAATGATGGGGCGTTGGCATGGATCAGGATTTCATACAGGGCATACTATGGATGGAGCCCTAGAGACATTTAATTGGTATGGAAAGGAATTTGTTGATTCTGAAAATGTTCATCCTTTGGTTTTTAAATCTTTTGGAAAAACACTGTTTAAGGTAAATCCTTCGTTAATGCCAGTTAGGTTAGCTACACTTCTTCCATCTACAAAACTGTGGCCATTACGTTATCTTTTTCTAATGGTTCGATTTTTGTTCCAAACGAAACATTCCAAAGCTCGTGTAAGACAAATTGAGTTTAGAGGAAAGGTTTCCTCTGCAATGATCTACGATAATCTTCCAATCCATGATGTTTTTCGAAAGGTAAATGAAAACACTTTGTTTGGATGTATGGATTATAAAGGAATGAAACAACCTTTCTTTTTCGTATTAGAACGTGATTGATAAAAAGTCAATTTAATATTCCGTTTTTACTTACTCGAATTTTTTGTAGAAAACCAATGAAAGACTGACAAAAAATATTCACCAATCAATTGGTTCGACCAAGATTTGGCAGAGAAACCTTCATAAAATGCAATATGGCTACCTCTTTTGGTGTGCACATGGATCGTATTTTTGAGGTTTTCGAGCCAATGTAAGTTTTCTAACACATTCAAATTTACGCATATAGGATCATCTGCAGCGTTTAAAACTAAGAGAGGAGTTTTGATTTGATCCGCAACAAGTATAGGATTTGAATTTTGATAATAAGAGTCTTTATCTTTAAAACCAGAAATGGAATGGAGTTTATCCTGAAATTCGCCAAGTGTTTTAACATTCAATAAATCTTCGGTCCCTCTAACATTGGCAAAACTTTTGTAATGTCGTTTCAGAAAGTAGTTAATCATTCTTTGACCCATGATCTTGCTATACACAGGATGGACACGGTGGAATGCTTTTTCAATGTCATATGCAGGAGATACTGCGACAGCTGCTTGGAATAAACTTTTTGGTCCAGATTCCCCAAGATAACGTGCTAAAAGTCCTGAACCAGCTGAAATGCCAATACCAAACAAAAGTTTACTTGGGAATTGTTTTCGAATATGATTTAATTGTTCTTTTAAATCGGAAGTTGATCCCATTGTATTGATGATTGGTTTTGTCAGTGGAAGACTACCGTGTCCTCTTCGGACACAAACTACCACAATCCAATTTAATGTTTTCCTAATATGCGAAACAGTAGATTTAATGTCTTGTTCATCTCCGCTAATTGTATGAAAAACAACAACAATGGGAGTTTTGTCTTTGTGATTGACAAATTGGATTCCTGACCAAGCAAGTCCGGTTGTGCCACCATCTTTCATTTCTAAATGTTCTATTTTGTCATAAACAAAATCTTTTGTTTTTGATTCGCGAAACATTAGTAGAAACAACATAAGATGGGGATTATAACACCAAATAGTTGGAAAGTACCGTTTTAGTAACTTTGGGGTTTCAGAAATAATTTTCGATGAAAATTCAGTATCAATGAACCGAAGTGTTGGAGCTTCAACAACATTGATGCAATAGTTAACTAAAAAAACACAGACAAGAATCAAACTGATTGTGATATAAATATTTCCAAATATCATTCTTGTTTAATTGTACTTTAGTTTTGAATTCAATTCTTGCATGAATGGAATGTCAAATTTAACAACCTTTCTGTCGTAGGTAACAATACCATTAATTTCTTCTTCCACATCACTCACTTGAGTGTAAATTGAGGCACTAAGTCCTTTCGGAATTAATGGTATTAGTTCATTTTCAATCAATTTTTTGTATTCATAGTGTAAGGTTTCTTTATTGGGAAGGATTTTGTATCCAAATAATTTTTTGTCATCATAAACATGACCTTCTGTTTTTAAGGAATATCCACCAAACTCAGATAATACGATGACTCTATCTTCTTTTTTTGGAACTTTTAACTTTTGGTAGTATAGGTGTAAACTTTTTAGCTCACTGCTATTTTTTCCTTGGTCATACCAACCGCTTACACTATCAATGGTTCGAGTGGAATCCAGATTTTTTAGTTTTTTTGTGAGATTTACACTATCAAACTGTCCCCATCCTTCATTGAATAAAACCCAAACAGATAAGGAAACAGTATTGTACAAAAGGTTTACTGTTTTGTCCATTTCTACTAAAAATTCTTTTTTCCCTTTTTCATCCGTACGATTTAAGAAGCGATGTTTTGTATCATCGGTTTTCCATCCAATAAACGGTAGATAGGCGACTTCCCAGGTTTCATAAGGTCCCCCTCCACAAACAAAGTCTTGCCAAACCAACATCCCCAATCGATCACAATGATAGTACCACCGTAATGGTTCAATTTTGATATGTTTTCTTAATGTGTTAAAACCCATTTCCTTCATTAAACGAATTTCATTGATCATTGATTCGTCGTCAGGTGGAGTCAAAAGTCCTTCTGACCAATAACCTTGGTCAAGAAGTCCATTATGAAAATATGGTTTGTTGTTCAGGTACAATCTCTTAAATTTTCCATCATATCCAATGGAAAATTTACGCATGCCAAAATAAGATGTCACCTCATCGTTTTTGGTTTTGATCCTGATATCATATAATTTCGGGTTTTCAGGAGACCATAAAATCATATTCGGGATTGGTAAAGTGCAGGTTTTTTTGGAACTTTCTGCAATCACTTCATTCCCATCTAGAATTTGAATTGTGATGCCATCAGTATCAGAATTGACTTCCAGTTCTACTGACTTGGTTTCTATGTTAGGTGTTATTTTTATGTTTTGAATATAATCTTCTGAGACACTTTCCAACCAAACAGTTTGCCAGATTCCTGATTGAGGTGTGTACCAAATGCCACCTCTTTTTAGTTTTTGTTTGCCTCTAGATTGAGTGCCTGTATCCGTTGGGTCTGTAACAGTGAGTCTTATCTCGTTTTTCCCATTTTTTATCGCTTTTGTAACATTAAAAAAGAAAGGTAAAAAACCTCCCTGATGATAACCAACTTCAACTCCATTGATATAACAAATGCAGGAGTAATCTACAGCACCAAAATGTAAAAATGTGATATCTTTTATAAAATCAGGACTGATTTCAAATTCTCTTTTGTAAAACAAAACTTCATTTGGTTTGAGAATCAAATTACCGAGTCCACTCGCTTTTGACTCTGGCGAAAATGGAACAATGATTTTGTGTTGGTATTCAAGACTTTCACCTTGTTTTACATGCCCTAAAAACCATTCTCCATTTAAATTTAGATAACTGTCCCTTTGCAGTTGTGGCCTTGGGTATTCTGTATGAGGTATTTTCATGTTAGTTTTGATTTCCTCGTCTAATTAGCATTAATGGATAAAAGATAAACAGACAAAAGATGGCTCCTGTAATGAATATCTCTGGAGATGGAACATGCGCTAGGCTACCATTGGCTGGATCTACATAGGTTAAATTCGTAGATTCGTTGATTTTTTGTCCAATCATTGGTCCTATGAACATTGGAATTAAGACAAAGAAGATCATACGGATTCCTTGTAATTTTCCAGTATTTTCAATTGGAGTATAATCTCTGATTTGAGCTCCAAGAAGTGCTAAAACTTGAACAAATCCAGTGATTAAAACCAAACTAGTAAAACCAACAGATATCATTAAGATTGTAGAATTATATCCTTTTAATGTTTTTGCAACTATATACAAAGATGCCATACCAATGATATAAATTGAAGAGAATTGAACGAGAAGTTTGTCTTTATCTTTCCCATCAAATTGTTTTCCAAGGAGTATGGTAATGACACTTGCACCTAAGATCACACAAGCAAGAACGATAGAATATTGGATGGCATTAAAACTGAGATACTCTTGCATAAATATGATCAAATATGGCATGTAAATCTGACTAGCAATTCCATAAATTCCCATTGCAATAAAATACAAATACAATCGTTTATGATTTAGAATCACGGAAGTTCTGAAACCATATAAAAGATCTGAAATAAAATCTGATTTCTGTGCTTTCAGATTGGGATGATCTTTAATGAACCAGATACCAATCAAACCAGATAACGACATCAAGGTTCCAACAGCTATAAAAAGTCCAGGGTATCCAAGTGCAATGACGATCATACCAAAACCTCCTGCAACGATTAACATTGCAAGCAGTGGCATTGCTGATAAAACACCTTCTGCCAAACTTCTAGCATTGCCCGTATTATCTGTAACATATGCATTAAAGGCAGCATCATTTGCTGTTGATCCAAATGCTGTCATAATACAGTCAAGAGTGATGACAATGGCGATTGTGAGTTGGATGATTTGTGTTTCATCTGTGATCCCAATCCAAAGGCTTGTGTTTTCTTTGGAAACGAAGGCAAAAGATAAGGTAAGAAATCCCCAAAACAAATAACCAAGAGAGATAAAATGCTTTCGATTGCCAAGTCGATCAGATAAAATTCCAGCGAACAAAGTGACAAACGTCGCAACAATTCCGCTCAGTTGCACCATGAGAGTGACGGATGATGTACTTTTAGAAATTGTATTGTAGATAAATAAATTGAAGTAAATGTTTTCTACAGACCAAGCGATTTGGCCAACAAGACCGAATAAAATGAGAACAAACCAAAGGCGCCCACTCAAACTGTGATTTTTCATGATCGCCCAGTTTTCCTAAAAGTCAGTCTGTTTGGCGACTCTTATTTTTGAATTTGGTTCAAAACTTTAGGCTGATTCAAATACCGATTTGTTCCTTAAAAGACCTTTCCGAGTTGGAAACCAATCCATTGGTGTTGTTGGGGTAATCCTTTTGCTGCTTGGAAATCAATGGTTTGGTAATTGTAATGAAGGCCAAATAAAAATCCTGCATTCGAAACCGAAACAAATCCCGCTCGGATAAAACCAACAGCACGTTTTAAGTCTGCAACATAGGTTTTGTTATCTCGATATTCAATTTCTTCACGTAACAACTGTAATAACGTTTCTCTTTGTTTCGGGTCCAATATGAATTGAGAGAGAACTTCATAGGAATAGTATCGAACAATGGGAGGGAGTTTTCCTCCTTCCGGTCTAAAGATCGAATAAACAGCCAACGCTCTTGCATTTGTTGGAATTTGGTCCCACTGTGCTGCTAAATTCGATAATAAAAACAATCGAGTGGTACGCTCAATTTCCTCAGCGCCATTAAAGATATTATTAAAAATTAAATAATTTAATCCAATATTATAAGGATTTGTTGTGCCATTGACCAAAAATTCATTAAACAAGATATAACGTTGTAATGTGTTTTTTCCGTTATCTTCTGATAATAATCTATATTGTAATTCCTTTTCCCCCACATCAGGAGTTGGATTGTTTAAGAAACTATCCCAATTACTAAACGCCGAACTTCTGTTTTGTGATTTATATCCTTTATCCGAACCCATTTGCCCTTGGATCGTTGCATTATATACTTGTAAGGTGCCACCTGGATTCACATAAAAATACCAATACCCTTTTCCATCTTCATGGAGAATTGGAGATCCTGGTTGGAGTGCTGAACTTCCAGGTCCAGGTGTTTTATCCACATTACCAAAGCGAAAAATAAGTCCAAAAGAAACATCTGTTTGGATATTTCCTAAATTTACATTGTATTGGGTTCCAAAAAATCGATGATAATATTTTCGAATATCTGTCTTTAACGCAACAGAGTAGGAATCCGGTATTTGTGTGTCCCAACCTTGTGGAGTAGGGGAACCTATGAAGTTATGGAAATTAGTTTGTGCTGTTTTCCCACCAACGGATGGTCCTATCATACCCAACTCAAGTTCTGTGGTTATACTCGTATCTTCAGTAAAGGTTGTTAGTGAATTTGTAAAATAACCTCGACTTGAATATGGCCTATCTCCATAGGATACATCCGCCTTTTTGATGTTTGTGGGTGTATAAAATTCCTGTCCCACTGCAAAACCTTGAAGGTATCTTGTTTTTTCGTTTGGAGTGATAAATAAATCATTCCAATAACTGAAAACTCTTCTAGTAGGATTCGATTCCCCCGCACTCATATGAAATTCTAATCTCGATCCATTTGTGTAATATCGATCTGAAAAACCACCAAAGGCATCATTTTCCATAATCAAACGAATTTGGTATTGGTCAGGATTGTTTGGTGTGGCCCTTTCTATTTCGATAGGTGGTTCAACAACTGGTTTGATCAGAGTTTGTTTTTTATTTTGTTTTGACTGCGCATATGACAAATCAACTAACAAAATATATATGAAGATTATAAGGAGAATCTTGATTGTTTTCATATTTCAGTTTGGATGGGTTTAGTCATTATCTGGTTTTAAGTATAAATATTTTTCAGCCCAAAAAGTTCCAAATGGAATCACAGATGCAAGTGCTGCGAGAAATGTTTTTTTCATTTTCCAATTCAGTTCTACTTTCACTTGGAATAATTCAACTAAGTATAAAAGAAACAAGAGACCATGTACAAGTCCCACAACTTTATTTGGTTCTGGGTTGTGGTAGATATACTTAAGTGGCATCGTTACAAATAGAATTGATAAGAAGGAAACGCCTTCCAAAAATGCCAAGATTCGGAATCTACCTAATTTGGTTTTGAATAGAGTGATCATAAAACTCCTCAATTTTTACTATCACCAGCAAACGCTGTGACCTGGAATTCGTCCGTACATTCTTTGTGACCAAATGTTTCGAATGGTTCTCTGAAAACCAAATCTTCTGCGATTTGTTCCTTTTTGAACGAAAAAACTTCTCCTCCTAGAATTTCATTCGGATCTGATTAGTCGACAATTGTTCGGGATTGACATTTTCTTGGAACCACATAAAACAAGAAGGATGAAAATTCGGAACTACCTTTCCTTCTTTCTTTTTTTTACCCTGCCTCTATTGGCTAATGAATCGGGGTCGTTTTTTGCTGGTATGGCCAAAAAAGACATCACAGGCCCTCCGGTTGGCGTTATGTTTTGGGGTTATGCCCGCGAGGACCAAACAGGCATGGGAATCCAAACCAGACAATACGCACGTGCATTGGTAATAGAAGACAAAACGACCCAAAAACCATTTGCCTATGTCACAGCAGAAGTAGGAGGGATTCCATTTGAAATCCAAAGAGAAGTTGTATCTAAATTACAAAGGGAAGTGGATCCAAATTTTCATTTGGGGAATGTATTATTAAATGCATCTCATACTCATAGTGGACCTGCAGGGCATTTTCATTATTCGGAAATTTCCTTTTATTCCACACAATTTTATGGTGACTCCTATACTGTGTTACGCGATGGAATTTTCGAAGCCATCAAAGAAGCCTATCAAAAAAGAAAACCTGCTGAATTAAAAATTGGTAAAACTTATGTGAAAGATGCAGGAGTGAATCGAAGTTTGTCTGCTTATATGGCAAATCCAGAATCAGAAAGGAAATTATACCCAGACAATATAGACAAAGAGATGGTACAACTCAATATTTTTGTAGAAGGAAAACCAATTGGGTTTGTGAATTGGTATGGAGTACATCCGACTAACATAACATTCGATAATCGATTGATATCTTCAGACAATAAAGGGATCGCATCATTACTTGCAGAAAAAGAAGCATTCAAAAATGGAAATCCATCTTTTGTTGCCATTTTTGCACAAGCTAATGAAGGAGATGTATCTCCAAATTTAAACTTAGACAATACGGGACCAGGGAAAGATATTTATGATAGTAGTTTTATCATTGGGAAACGACAGTTTTTAGCAAGCCAGGAGTTTTTAAAATCGAATGGAAAAACCTTAAATGGTGGACTTCAATTTTCTCATACTTTCATCGATATGAGCAAACACCCAGTTACAAGTGAATTCTCAGGGACAGGAAAAACAGAATATACTTGTCCTTCTGCATACGGATATGCTTTTGCTGCAGGGTCAACAGAAGAAGGTGGTGGTCATTGGTTATTCCATGAAGGTATGACAGAGAAAAATCGAAAATTCTATATCGATTGGATCGCTAAATTTATGTTACAGTCACCTTCCGAAGAATTAAGAGAGTGTCAAAAACCAAAAGCTGTTTTATTCCCTATGGGTGAAACAAAACCACTTCCAAGTCTACCTCAAATATTACCGTATGGAATTGTGTTAGTTGGTGATTTGTCTATACTAGTTTTACCCCATGAAGTCACAACAATGTCCAGTCGTAGATTAAAAAAAGAAGTAAAAGTTGTTATGAAAGATAAAATTTCTGAAATTGTTTTATCTGGATTAACAAATGATTTTTCTGGGTACATTACAACTCCAGAAGAATATTCGACACAAAATTATGAAGGTGGCCACACCTTACATGGATCACAAAGTTTAAATGCACTGCGCCAAGAATTTTCTAAAATGGCATCAGATCTTGTAAAAGGAATCGAATTTTCAAAAACTTCAATTTCAAATCCAATGCCTCTCGATTTAACTGATCGTATCCACCCCTTAAATCTTCCGGATTCAGAAGTTGTTTCCGAGATACCGAAACAGGTGTTAAAACCAAGTCTAGGTGATTACAAAAAAGGAGACAAAGTGGTTTGTCAAGTGAATGCAGTTAGTCCCAATATTGGATACCCGAAAGTCACTTCTTACTTATGGCTTGAAAAAAAAGAAGGAACAACTTGGATTCGTGTGAAATCAGATGCTGATTTTGATACAAAATTTGTGTTTCACAAACCAGGATTTTTTGACAAGGGCATTGGAAAATTAGATCTTATTTGGGAATCTAGTGATACGGATTCAGAAGGAGAATACCGTTTGGTACATGAAGGAATCTACTTATCAAGTGATTTGAAAAAAAATCCTTACCGAGTGGAGTGCCCTTCTTTCCAACTACGATAAACACATATCAAAAGGATGTGTCTGTTCTTTATTCAAAGAAGAGACCATCCAATTCCTATCACTTCCAACCTTGGTGATACAATCTTTTCACTCTTAGAAAAACAAGTTGTGAAAAATACCTAACGTATAAAATTTTCTCAGAATTATTTTTTCGGATTAAGGGGAATCTATGAGCGAATTTTACCGAGATGAATGGGTTTGGATCACAGGTGCTTCTTCTGGGATTGGGAAAGAATTGGTGAAACAGGCTTCTGCACAAAATGCAAAACTCTTACTCGCATCCCGAAAAACAAAAGATTTGGAACAAATTGCCAAAGAACTTGGACTCGAAAAAGGGAGATACGCGATTGAAAAATTGGATCTTGAAAACTATAAACAAGTTTCAATTTTTACCAAACGATGTCTTAAAAAATATGGAACACCGAAGGTAGTCATCCATAACGGTGGGATTAGCCAAAGGTCCTATACAAGGGAAACCAATTTAACTACGATCGAAAAGATCATGAATACTAACTTTTACGGTGCTGTTGAATTAACGCGCGCTATACTACCAGAAATTAAGAAACCAATCCATTTTGCAGTGATTTCAAGTGTTGCAGGAAAAATGGGAAGTCCTTTACGTTCTGCCTATTCTGCATCAAAATTTGCTCTTGTGGGTTTTTTCCATTCGTTACGAGCGGAAGAGGAAAAATCGGGAGTATTTGTAACAATGGTTTATCCAGGTTTTATTCAAACCAATATTTCAAAAAATGCATTACAAGGTGATGGATCTTCCACTGGAAAGATGGATTCTGTGATTGAATCTGGATTACCTGTCCAATTATGTGCACATCGAATCCTTCATGCAGTCGCCAATAACCAACGTGAAGTTGTGATTGCCGGGATCAAAGAAAAGTTTGGTTTGTTTTTACAAACATTAATTCCTTCATTGTTTTTTAAAATGATACAGAATGTAAAAGTAAGATAGGAGATTTGTGTTTTGAAACAAAAAGTTTTTTACCTATTCATGTTTGTTTTCCTAAGTGTGAATCTATTTTCTCAGAATGTTGTTTTGGATTACAAAACTAAGTCAAAAAGTAATGAAATAGAGAGAACCTATTTGCTTGATTTATTACGAGCTAGAATGTCCAACAAATTCAAACAGGAATTTATCTTTGTAGTCGAACATTTCAAAGTTTCTGGAGATTATGCTTGGTTTCGTGGAATTGCAAAAAGAAAAGATGGAAGAGAAATCGAACTTGCTGAAGATTTAGCTTATGATTGTTGCCATGTAGAAGCATTGTACAAAAAAAATAATGGGAAATGGCAAATATCAGAATCAGCAGCTTTTAGTACAGATGTTTGGTGGGAAGGAATCCAACAACGTTATCCAAAAGCACCAAAGGAAATTTTCCAAGAATAAACCATTGTCAGTAAAATTGCACTTTACAGTGTAATTTTACTTTTTTTGGCATCAAAACTTTGAAAGGAAAAAATGAATAGAAATTTGTTCCTTTAAGGCCTAAATAGATCCATGTTACTGGAATACTTAAATGTTGATTCCATTCAAATTTTGAATGATTCAAAAACTTGGGATGATGTTCACACCGCATTATTAAGTAAAATTAGAGAGTTGGAAATCCAAGAAGAAATCCAATTCCATTTTCATTCGATTCCGAACCAAACGTTTGAATCCATTGGACAAAGTATTCTTATCCCACATTTTCGTTCAAAAAAAATCAAAACTCCCGAATTGTTTTTATTTGTAATCCCCAAAGGAATCTCTGTAGGGGAACAGAATATCAGGTTGGTATTATTCCAAATGATACCAGAAAACTTACCTTCTCTTCATCTGCGATTGTTACATGGACTTTCTTCTCTTTTGCCTCAAATTTTTGACGAACTAATGGTCTGCAAAAAAGAAGCAGAGGTTCTGGATGTAGTGCAACGCGGCGAAGTGAACATGAAACCAAGTTATAAAAACTTGAACCAAGCACAAATTGCATTTGAATTACAAACTGACATAGAATTGGGCTTAACTGAAAAAGAAGCAAAAGTTCGACTACAAACATTTGGTAAAAACGTAATCGAAAAAGAAAAGTCAGTTCCCATGATTTGGAAATTCATCAAAAGTTTTTTTAATCTTTTTGCTGTTTTATTATGGGTAGCAACTGGGCTTTGTTTTGTTCCAGGAGTCGACATGCCAGAGTTAGGTGTCGCAATTTTTATAGTCGTACTCATCAATGGTATTTTTTCATTTTTTCAAGAATCAAAATCTGACCATGCAGTTGAAGCCTTACGTAAGTTACTGGCAAATGAATGTCCAGTGATCCGTGACGGTAAGATTGTTACGATTCCTGCTGATGAAATTGTACCTGGTGATTTGATTGTATTAGCAGAAGGTGATATTGTACCTGCTGATTGTCGGATCATTGAATCTGAAGATGTAGAAGTAGACAATTCTTCCCTAACAGGAGAATCCACCTCTGCAAGGAGGTATAAATCGGAAGGAGAAATCGTTTTAGAAGGAAAGTTTTTATGGTTAGAGATGCCAAACATTCTTTTTGCTGGGAGTTCACTGATCAAAGGCAAAACAAAAGCTGTCGTCTTTGGAACAGGCCAATCAACAGAGATCGGTCAAATTGCGGGACTCACTTCTAAAATTAAAAGAGTCGAAAGTCCACTTCAAATCCAATTAAGACAAACTGTCATTTCGATTTCATTATTTGCATTTAGCATTGGAGTGATCTTTTTAATCCTTGGGTATTGGGTTGCTGGACTTAGTTTTGTCCAAGCATTTTTATTTTTTATTGGGATCTTCGTTGCAAACGTCCCTGAAGGATTACTGCCTACTGTGACTTTGTCTCTTGCATTGGGTGTCTCACGAATGGCAAAACGAAATGCGATTCTAAAAGATTTGTCGAGTGTGGAAACCTTGGGTTGTACAACAGTGATTTGTTCCGACAAAACCGGTACACTCACTCAGAATCAAATGCGTGTTGTTGAAGTTTATTTTGATTCGAAGAATGTTTCTCCTGATGACTTAACAAAACTAGAAGGAAGTCAATTATTAATCGAATGTGGTTATTATTGTAATAATGCTTCGCTTGAACCAAATCCTTTAGGTGATCCAACTGAGTTAGCTTTGTTGTATTTGGCATCAGGAAGAATTGTAAATACATCTGGAAAAAGAATATTAACCAATGGATTTGATTCTGTTCGCAAACGAATGAGTGTGATCCTAACAAAAGAAAATTTTACAACAGCATTTGCAAAAGGAGGACCTGGAGAAATTCTCTCAATTTGTTCTCATGTTTATGAAAATGGAAGTGTTGTTCCTTTGGATGATGAGAAAAGGAAAAAATTACAAACTGCTTCCGATGCTTCGGCAAGACTAGGAAATAGAATCTTAGCGTTCTCTTATAAACTGTACACAAATAACATTGATTCGTTGGATTCATTAACTGAATCGGATGTTGAATCCAATATGGTGTATTTAGGCCATTGTAGTTTGGCAGATCCAATCCGGCCTAAGGTACCTGAAGCCATAAAAAAATGCCATACAGCAGGGATTCGGATTCTCATGATCACGGGAGATCATCCTTTGACTGCGGAATCGGTTGGTCACTCCATAGGAATTGGGGGAGATAAACCTGTTGTAATAACAGGTGTCCAGTTGGATCAAATGTCTGATACAAGTTTGAGGGAGTGGGTGAGAAAAGGAGAACCAATTTTTGCACGTGTCTCTCCGTCTCAAAAATTAAGAATTGTGACCATATTGCAAGAGTTAGGTGAAATTGTCGCGGTCACTGGAGATGGAGTCAACGATGGACCCGCTTTGAAAAAAGCAGATATTGGAATTGCAATGGGGAAAAGAGGAACGGAAGTTGCGAAAGAAGCAGCAAGGATGATCATTGTGGATGATGATTTTGCAACCATTGTATCCGCAATTGAAGAAGGTAGAGGTGTATTCGATAATATACGAAAATTCTCTGCTTATGTTTTAAATTCTAACCCACAAGAATTAATTCCATTTTTACTTTGGGCCATGTTCCCAGGGTTTCCTTTATTAATGACAGTGATGGGAGTCCTTGCTGTGGATGTGGGGACCGACTTAATCCCAGCTATGGGACTTGGATCAGAACCTCCAGAAAAAGGAATTATGAACCGGGCTCCGCGAAATCGAAATGAAAAATTAATTTCTCTAGGATTTATACTCAGATCATATTTGAAAGAAGGAATGATCTTATTCGGTGCTTGTATTAGTACTTATTTTTACTTCGTGTATACAGAGTGTGGTGGTGTGATGCCAACTTCACCAGAAGGATTGAATATGACAAAAGCAAGTCCTGAATATTTACAATCATTAACAGCATTCTTTTTTCCTACAATTACAGTACAAATTGCTAATGTTTTAAGTAAAAGATCTAAAACTGAGTCTGTGTTTCAAATGAATTTATTTTCAAATCAAATCATATGGTTTGGAATTGGATTTTCTTTTCTATTATGTTATTTATTTTTTTATACTTCCTTAAGTTCGATTTATTATTTTGCTCCTTTACCGTTTCATGTTTACTTATTTTCCTTTCACGGAACAGTGGTTTTGTTACTGTATTCAGAAATTTTAAAATACTTAAGAAGAAAAAAACTAATGTATACTTAGAATCATTCTTAAGCATTACACTAGTTAATGTACGAGCTTTTCGTTTTCATTGATAAAATGCTGGTCCAGATAACTTTCATAGACTCATAACCGATTCATTGGATCGAGTTGGAGAAAGGATCCATTTTGGAAGGGAAACGTATATTAGTTGCAGAAGATGATGCAGTTTTAGGTTATTATTTAAAAAAGCAACTTACTGAACTTGGTTACCAAGTAGTTCATGCAAAAGATGGCAAACTTGCTTTGCAGTATTTTCAAGAATATCCATTTCCTGTTGTCATTACAGATCATGAAATGCCTGGATTGAATGGCGAAGAATTGATTACCGCTTTAAATGCATATGATGTTGAGCCTGTTATCATTATGATCACAGGAAATACAGATCCAAAATTTATAGTGAAAGTGATGAAATTAGGGATTTTTGATTATATCATAAAACCAATTCAAGATTTTGAAATCGCAATCAAAGTAAAACGTGCATTAGAGTTTTACGGAATGAAACGTGTTGAAACAATCTCACGTAAAGAACAACAATTGAGATTAGAAGGCCAGCTGGAATGGATCCAATGGAAAGAAAAGATGGGATCTGTAGGGAAATTCAAAAGACAGAACCAAAATCTATTTGAAAGTTTAAAACATAGTTTTTGCCAAGGTGCTGGATTTGGTGCTTTGGTTTCAATCTTAAAGATGATTCGAGATACTAGTGAGTTCGATGGAAAATTTTACAAAATCGAATCAGAGTTAATGGAATTAATCCAAATAAATGCAGATATGGCAGAGAAGTCTGTAAATCAATTTGCGGAAATTGATTCATTGATAAGCTCAGATGTACCACTAAAAAAATACACAATCCAAGAGTTATACCATGAATTAAAAACTTGGCTCGTAGAAATTTCATACATTCTGAAAATTCAAAATCACAATGTTATTATCAGCGAGATCAATCAAAACCATTCAGTGAAATTTTTATTAGTAAATGAAATCTGTATTAAAACATCATTTATAGAGATTATGACAAATGCTTGTAAATTCTCTGTGCCAAATTCCACTGTAACAGTTATCATTAAAGTGGAACAGGATTGGTTTAAATGTGCTGTATATAATGAACCAATCCCAAATTTTGATGGTACGATTGGCATACCAATTCAATCAGAGCATTTGATTTTTGAGCCATTTTATCGGTTATCGAAAAATGTTTTTGAACAGTATGGAACTCTAGACTTTGGCTTAGGATTGAGTTATGTTGATACCTGCATCAAAAAACATAATGGCAAAATTTCTATTTTTAATGTGAAAGACCATTTGGATTGGAATGGGAATCCGAAAACCAAAGTAGCCTTTCAAATTGCTTTACCAATCCAACCTATGAACTAATCATAAGTTGGAGTTTTTTTAGTGTTTATGTCTATGGCGTTTTTGCAATTTTATTACAACCACTAACATTGTGATTAAGATTGGTAATAGAAATGCAATTAATACATTACTATTCGATAAAAAGATAGGCATTTGATTCGAAAGGATCCATTGGTTGAATCCATTGATATTCCATCGAACACTGTGTTTGCCTGGGCCCTGTCCTTTCACCACTTGTAAAATCAATTCCTTTTGGATGGTAACCAAAGTACCTACAGGAATAGGAAATACGTTGATGGGATTACTATCATAAAGTTGGCCTGTGTTTGGATTAGTGGTGCCACAATAATTGGTTTCACATTGTTTGCAACTCCCAAGATCACTTCCATTCTGAAGGTTACCAGCGATGTATGCATTCTCTGCATACCCTTCCAATTTACGATGTTCATTCCCAAAGAATGTACAGGTTGTAAAAAGGGAATCCTCGGTGATAAATTTTAATAAGAGAGTATGTGATCCTGCATGTCCATCACCATCGTTAGGAAGGATTGGAAATTCCTTCGGCATTAAAAATTCTGCTCTTCCAAAAATGGGAAAAAAATCAATACATTGATTTTCACTCCAACTTGTTTCACATTGGATATTTTTTAATTTGTTCGTTTGCAATTGGAAACTATACATTTCGACATGTTCTTTGTCTTTTGGGAACTCTTGGCGAAAACAGATCAAATTTGATTTGGAGTTCAATGGATACGTTTCAGCAGGTACTTCTAGTTCTTCCACCATTGAAAGACCAACAAAACTTCTAGGATCAGTGGTTTTGATGGAACCATCTTCATTGTATAAAAACGTAACACAATTTGCATTCAATTCATTAGGAGCACAAGTTTTAAGATCTCCTTTTTTGTATTGGATAAAGACTCCACCATACATCGGACAAAGTTCGTCTGTGGAAGGTGGAGTAAGTATGGTAAGATGGATTGTTGTGGGAACTGTTGGATCTTGGATGGGATTTGGAGTTTCAGGAATTGAATTTGAATTTTGAGATGAGTTTGATCCTAGAAGTGCCAAGAGCCATAAATAAGAGGTTGGTTCTTTTTTTTCGCAACTGTTAAAGAGCAGAATGGAAATCAGAAATAGAAAAAATGTTCGCTTCATAACGAGTATGACGGAATCAAATTTCATACTCTTACAAGTTAGTATTCGGCTAAAGAAGAAATGTTCGGTTCAATTCGTACGTTTCCGTAGATTAATCGATTAAATGTAAAATGGTATCGAGTTTGTTGAGCCGGAAGACAGTTCGAATCAATTTATTAACTCCAGAGAGTTTTAATTGAAGATTTTGAGATTCAAGTGCGGCGTGGTATTTCATCAATTCACCGATGGTTGCACTATCCAAGGACATAGTGATCTCCGAAAAATCGAGTTGAACATCTTCTTTCGAATTTTGAATGGTAGACATAATCCTTTCACGAAACCCACTCAACCCATCGAAAGAAATATCTTCGTTTTTGATTTGAATCACTACTGCCAATGTTCTCTCTTTTTTTTCTGTATTGGAAAATTTGAAAGAATTTTTCATGACAAATGACAAATTCTGTCTTGTTTTTTAGGATTCAAATTGTTGGAATAGCTTCTTACCTATGTCTGTAAGCAATCGCCAAATCAAATTGATCAAAGAAGCGGCCGAGTTACTTGTGATGGAGCACCGCCTAACAACAGATGATGCGGTGTTGGTTATATCTTCTGCACTGAAAAAAGAGTTATCTGCCAGACAAACGACATTTGAAAAACTTGAAAGTGGATCAAAAATCGACAGAACCAGTTTCATTCGAAGTGTTGTCAAACATGTGCAAATCTCTCTAGAAAATAATCCTTATTGGCGTTCTCATAATTTAGACAAATCCATCGAAAACTTTTACCAAGTCCTTCACAAACAATGGGATTAGTTTGCACCTGTTTCTTGATTCATGCCATCTGATTCACAATAGTATAAAGTTGGGAATTCATTCGTTCGGTAAAATTCAAAGGAAAACTTTTGTGTTTCCTTTGGTAAAAAATCTTCTTTTTCTAAAACAACTGTTCCATAATCACTCACCAAATTATCACTTCCAATAATTAAACATTTGATGCGAGTAAAGTTGGCAATGGAAGTCCCTTGGTTTTGGATTTTCCCCGTTAGGAGTGTACCTTTGTTTTTTATTTTTTTTAGTTCTATCGATTTTAGAATCAAATCGGGTCGATTCAAATCTCCCTCATGAGTTGATGCGGTAACTGAAATTTCGTAATGATGGTATTTTGGAATTTTGGACCACAAAACTTCAAATATAACAGATTCATTATTTGCGATTAGATTTTTTTCACCATATCCATCACTGGAGCCAATAGTTGACCCATCCTCATTGAATAAGGTCACAGTGAATTTTGGCATGAGTATGGTAGATCCACTCGTATTGGTAAAGGTTCCTACAAAGTATGAATTTCCAATGGTATCTGGTAATTCATTTGTGTAATAAAAATCACCTTCTGGATGGAATTCTGATGCATTGTTGTTTGGATCGATGATGGTGTTTTGACTCTCGTCTACTTGCGTAGAAGTTGTTGTGATGTTTTGGAATAACGCAGTGAATGTACTCCCAAGGATCATCCACCCAACAACGACAGAAATGATGATGTATTTGTACTTTGTAAAATTAGTTGGATCTGAATTTTTTTGCGTTCCATAAACTTTCGGAGGTGGTGAGTCGTAAATGGCACCTGATGGCAGTTTGTCGAAACAATCAGAACACCGATAAACGGTTGCAGATTCTTGATAAATATTGGTGCTACCACAGCTAGGGCATTGTTTCGATTGAGTCATTTTTTTACCTGGTAAAGGATGGGTTGTCTCTTTTCAGAAATCAAGCGAGAAATTAATTTCATGGGAATACCCTTTGGAAACTTGTTACCATAATTGGCAACATTGCATTTGGTAATGGGTATTGGTCCACAATGCGGAATTGGCAATTGTTGTCACAGTTGGGAATCACAAGTGGATTGGGAATTGCATAGGGTGATGGAGGTAATTCGACAAACGCAAAGGAATGGATGTGGTTCCCAGCCAAAAATGAACTAAAGGCATTCTCTTCTGGATTTTCCTTTAGTAAAAATAGGTTCTTGTTTTGTTCGTTGAGTGGTAAGGCAACAAAAGAAAAATCAGAATTATTAAATACAATTGTTTGTTCAGGGATTTGGTTTAAGCATACCAATGTATTGGATTGGAATTTTGAAATTTTAATCAATTCTTTTGTTTGGTATTGCCATTGGTAGATAGAATAGATCGTGAGGAGTAATACCATAAGGATACCAAAATTATTTCGATGTAATGTTTCGTAAAGATTGGAATGGAGTGACAGAACGTAAAAAGGAACTAAACAAAATAGATATCTAGGTGTATTGTGTCCTCCTGTGTTAGGTGAGGATAGTATGATCACACAAGTAAAAAGAATTAAAATAAAAAATTGTAATTTGAATTGTTTTCGGAAAACAGAAATAACACTTAAAATTAAAAATATAGTGAATGCCGGGATTTGTTCGATTAACAATCGAAATAAATAAACAACGATTTCCGAGTTCAAATGGTATGTGGAGTTTTTAAAAAGCCGAAGGGGTAAAACGGTAGAATATAAAATAAAATTGGTAGTGAGAAAAATAAAAAGAAAGAAACCAAACCACATTAAGTATTGTTTCCAAATGTTTTTCCATTCAAAATAAGAGGGAAGTAAACAAATGACAAAAATAAATTCCGGTCTCATCCAAACTAAAAACAAACTCAGTAAGGATGCGAAGGTAACGTTTTGTCTTTGGAGATTATACAATAAGAGAACTTCTAAGAAAAATATAAAAATTGAATCGTGGATTAAATTGGTATAAATCGAGATCGAAGACCCAAACAAAAGAATAAGAGTGAGTATATGGTCTCGTTTGATTGAAAAAAAGAGCCATATCGCCCAAAAGAAAAGGATGAGTTGGATCAATTGTATCCCTGTTTTTCCTCCGATCCAATAAAAAGGAGAAAATAAGATGGGATATAAATTGGGAAACGTTGAATCGATGTTGGTATTTGTTAGGTGAAAGAATACATTCGGTAAGGGGAAAAATTCTAAGTTCGGGTCAGTGGTGATAAAAGGATAAGGTAGATGTAAAGAGCCTTTCAAAACTTGTTTCAATTGCCATTCAAACAAGGAAAAATCGGAAAATGATATCGTTGGAATTGTTTTGAAGAAAATGTAAAGGATGGCTAAAAAACCAACTCCATATAAGAAACCTATTGCTTTTTTAGAATGGATCATTTGCAATCGAAACTAACACAATTAAATCAATTCAAAGTATCATCAATGAAAAAAGTAGATCCTCAATCAAAATCAAGTTCTTGGTCAAAACTGGGATTATTCCTTTCTGTGATGGTCGTACTATTTTTTGGACTACGTTGGCTCGACCAAAATCAATTCCAATACAATTTGCCTTATGGATATTTCCATTATCCCAAAGAGCAAACAATTCCATTTTTTAGAAAGGGTGTACCGGAACCTGGTAAAATTGGGAAATTTGGAATTCGTGAATCGACTGTAAAAGACAAATCAAATTGCCACGAATTATTTTTAGGAGATTCACAAACGTTTGGTTCTGGTATTTTTTGGAAGGATACTTTTTCGGAAATTCTAAATCGAGAAACAAACTGCCAATGGACAAATGTAAGTATGCCTGGGTTTACCTTGGAAAATGAATATGCAATGTTTCAAGAGATCAAAGACCATATTCCTTTTGAACATGTATATCTAGTTGTGTATGGCAATGATATTTATGAAACAGGAGAGACACCTGATTATATCCACTTTGTAGACAAACAAAAATGGACCACAAAAGTTTTGGGATTGTTTCTCCCTAATTACACTTGGCTCGTATTGAAAAAACAATATTTTGATTCAGTGCAAAAGAGAATGGAAATTGAGATTCAAAAGTTTGCTAATACCAATTACCAATCAGAACAAAGTCCTCCACCTTCCAATGAAGAAGAAACGGGAGAGGAAACATTTCCTTCCTTTCGAACTTTATATTCCATCAGTCCAAATTATTTCAAAGAATCCTTGGATGTGAATTCAGTATCCAATCAAAATTTCCAAAAATGGAAACGTATTTTGTTACATTTGTTTTCAGACTTACAAACAAATCATAAGAAGTTTACAATGATTTATATCCCACTCGATGTGGAATTTGATCCAAAACGATTTGCTGTGTATGAAAAAATTGGATTCTCAATGGATAGAAAATGGTTGGTTGGGGATTCGGAATTCATTCTCGCATTACGAACTTTTAGCGAATCAAACCAGATACAATTGATTGATATGCGTGAAATTTTTAGAAATCAAAATCAACTTTTGCAAAAAGAAGACATCCACTTCAATGAAAAAGCAAATCGTTTGATTGCAGATGCCATCAAACAATCAATGTAATTTTTCTCTAATTCATTTCTAAATTTTTTAGGATAGGGCAGTCGGGTCTATGGTCACCATGGCAATTGTGGACCAAATGTTTTAATGTATCTGCCATATCTTTGATTTGTTTTAATTTTAAATTGAGATATTCAAGGTGTTTTTCGGCAAGTTGTTTCACTTGTCTGCTACTTCTGGATTTGTTTTTCCAAAGCCCTAACAAACTTTTAATGTCTTCCAACGAAAATCCAAGTTCTCTTGATCGTTTGATGAATCGTACATAGTGTACGTCATCGTCCGTGTACAATCGATAACCATTATCATTCCTTCTTGTCTCTGGGATAAGCCCAATACTTTCGTAATGGCGAATGAGTTTGGATGAGACTCCAGATGATTTGGAAAGTTCTCCAATATTCACAATTTTCCTCCTAAAATTTTTTTTAAAAAAAACGTAAAAAAAACGAAATCGCCTATTGACCTTCCAACGATTGGAAGGTTTACACTGGGATTCATGATAACAAAGGAGTTAACATAAAAACAATGAAAAATCTAATCAAAATCACTGTTTTTTCTGCGTTTCTAGCGATCCAACCCATCGCCGCGCACGGAGAACACAAACCAGGTCCAAATGGAGGTGTAATCAGGATGCCTGGAGCATTTCACACCGAAGTTTTGGCCTACCAGAATCTCGGCTTTAAAGTGTATCTTTTGGATATCAACTTTGAAAATCAGACTTCCAAAAATTCGAATGTCAGTGCTACTATTGTGAATGCTGGCAAAGAAGTCAGACTGAAGTGTACTGGTCACCCAGATCACTTTTACTGTGAATTACCAAAAGGGGTCACACTAACAGAAGGAGAGTTACTTCTTTCTCCTGTTTGGAAAGGACAAAAAGGGGCAGAGGTAAAATACAAACTGCCATTAAATGAAATGAAAGAAGAGAAGAAGGAGCACCACCATGGTTAATTATGAAATAGAAGGAATGACTTGTAATCATTGTAAGATGACTGTAGAAAAAATTTTTGCCGAAAATGGCAAAAAAGCAACTGCTGATGTAGATCACGAAATTGTATCAGTGAATGAAACTCTAACAGAAGAGGAGTTGGAAAAACTTCGAAACCGTTTGAGTGAGGATGGTTATACACTTGGAAACGTTAAATAAAACCACAGAACATACGTTAGATCTCTTTGGTATGACCTGTGCGAATTGTGCCCTTCGAATTGAGAAGGGCCTTTCCAAACTCCCCGGTGTATCTGAAGTGAGAGTCAATTTTGCTCGTGAATCGGTTTTCCTAAGAGCAGAAGAACAAATACCAGTTGATACACTCTTAAAAACAGTGGAGTCTCTCGGTTACCAAGCAACGGAACATGATCCAAACAAACAATCAGAAACAGAAAAAAAACAGAAAGATCACATTCGGGTTTTAAAAATTCGATTTATCCTTTCTACACTTTTTTCACTTCCTCTGTTTTATGGAATGGTGACTCATTTCCAATTTTTATCCTTTTTACCAATGCCCCATATTTTGATGGACCGATGGGTGCAGATGATCATCGCAACTCCTGTTCAATTTTTGATAGGGTTTCCATTTTATCAATCTGCTTACCGTGCACTTCGCAATGGAACAGCGAATATGGATGTACTTGTGGTGATTGGAACGTCGGCGGCTTATGGATATAGTATCTTTGGAAAAGATTTATATTTTGAGACTTCAGCTGTCCTCATCACATTTATATTAGGTGGTAAGTGGATTGAACATATGGCGAAAGGGAAAAGTAGTGATGGGATAAAAGCATTACTTTCACTTCGTCCAGAAACTGCTACAGTGAAATCAAACGGAGTTTGGACAGAAGTTCCCAATGAATACCTAAAACAAGGGGACTTGGTTCTAGTCAAAGCTCTGGAAAGATTTCCAATGGATGGGATTGTAAAGGAAGGAGAAAGTTTTGCCGATGAATCCATGTTAACCGGTGAGAGTATGCCAGTGGAGAAAAAACTAGGAGATAAAATCCTTGGTGGAACAGTGAATGGGAACGGCTCACTCGTTGTGAAAGCCATGAAGGTAGGAAATGATACCACTTTATCCCATATCATCAAATCGGTAGAGGAATCTCTTGGAACCAAAGCTCCCATCCAAAGGATTGCAGACCAGATATCAGCTTACTTTGTACCAGTTGTTATTGCCCTTAGTGTCCTAGACTTTCTTGTTTGGTACTTTGTTCTGGCGCCGGGTGAGATCACAAAGGCGATTGAAACAAGTATTGCCATCCTTGTCATTGCATGTCCTTGTGCACTTGGTCTTGCAACTCCGATCTCACTCCTTGTTGGAACGGGAAGAGCTGCCAAACGCGGGGTACTCTTTCGTAGTGCAGAGGCGTTGGAATCAGTATCAAAGATCAATATGATCTTTTTTGATAAAACGGGAACTCTCACGGAAGGAAAACCTAAGATAACAGGTGTTCTCACATCTGGGATATCGGAAGATCAAAAATCTTTAGTTTTTGGGCATGTGCTTGCAATGGAAGAAACATCTGATCACCCTTTAGCAAAAGCCATTTTGGCTTTTGGAAAAGAGAAGGACTATCGATCTGTCGATCTTGGGATCGTAAAAACGATCACTTCTCCTGGTGGAGGAATTCAAACCGAAATTGAAGGTTATGTATATTATGCCGGAAAACAATCGTTTGTGGAAGAAAAGGGGTTTTTTATCCCAGACAGCATTAATACTAGTGTCGAAGAATGGATCCGTGAAGGTGTGAGTTTGGTGTTTGTTGGAATCAAAGGGAAAATCGATGGTATGATCGTTTTTCGCATCGAAGACCAAATCCGTGAATCCGCAAAACAAGCGATTGACGACTTACGTTCCATTGGAGTAGAACCCGTCCTTCTAACGGGAGACAATCCAACAGCTGCCAATAAAGTCGCTAAATCAGTGGGGATCACTGCTGTGTATTCGAGTTTGTTACCTGAAGAAAAAGCAAAGATCATAAAACAACTGAAGGATTCCAATATCCATAGTGCAATGGTGGGAGATGGGATCAATGATGCTCCTGCACTTGCTTCTGCTGGTGTCGGTATTGCGATGGGAACCGGATCAGACATTGCCATCAGTACGGCGGATGTTGTCCTTGTGAATGGTGATATCCAAAGGATTATGGATTTGATCAAAATCGGAAAGGATACAGTTTTAAATATCCGCCAAAATTTTGGTTGGGCACTTGGATATAATTTACTTGGAATTCCGATTGCTGCTTCTGGTTTACTTGCTCCATGGGTGAGTGGTGCTGCCATGGCGTTTAGTTCTGTGTCCGTTGTCTTCAATGCCCTTCGTATGAGTCGATGGAAATAGGATAATAAAAAGAGAAACACTAGGAACCAATTCGTGGACATTCTATTTATAAAACCTCCTTCTGAATGGGAATCTTTTATCAAAGAGTTTTGGGTTTGGAGGGAGGTAAAATCAATCGAATTACCTTGGATCATACCGTCTTACGAATGTGAGATGGTTTTTCATTTGGGAGAGCCACCGATGGTAGAAACAGAATCGGGAGAAACCTTATTATTGCCTAAATCCCATCTGGTTGGTCCACAAACAAGAAGGTGGCGTGTTCTCTCTCCATCTCAGTTAAACTTAGTTTCCATCCGTTTTTATGTGGCATCTCTCTATGCACTCTTTTCTAAACAAGGTCTAAATTTAAAAAATCAATTTCCGGAAATTCCGTATAACGCTGGATTGGTGAAAAGGTTCCAAGGAGCAAAAATGAAGGAAACGGATATCATCCAATCTTTGTCGGAGTATTTAAAGAATTTTCCTGGGAAACAAACAGAAGTTCCGACTTATGTTAGATTTGCCCTTATGGAACTAACTAATCCCAAAACCAGAATCAATTCGGTTACAAAAAAATTAGGCATCTCAAGAAAACAATTGGAACGAAAATTCCAAGAAGTGGTGGGACTCAATCCATCCGAATACCGATCTGTCCATCGTGTGTTATCACTTGTAAGGAATCCCGAACATTACCAAACAAACAATCCAAATCTTCGTCTAACCGATATAGCACAGAATTTTGAATACGCAGACCAGTCCCATTTCAATCATGATTTTAAACGAAATTCGGGAACGATCCCAAAAGATTGGTTTGCCGAATTTGAAAAAATGTCTCATTTTTACAAGCAAACAAACGAGGAAAAGTGATACGATATGGGTATGATCCAAAACATAATCGATTTCGCATTGAAATCAAAATCCAATATTCGGCTTCGCAGTTTGTGTTCTGCTATCTCCCGGGGTGACAGAGATAGTTTTGATTTGTTGTTATCCGATTCAGAATTAAAAAAAATTTGTTTAACTGAGTCCGCTTTACTACTGGGGCTAGCAGTGGTTGAGGTATCTGATCTCTATTTTTTAAAACGCTTACTCGCCATTGGTCTGAATCCTGACGTACCAGATAACATGGGTTTGTATCCAATTCATAAAGCCACAGAAACAGGGAATATCGAAGCAGTGGAAGTATTACTGTATGCAGGTGCAAATCCCAATGCCGCAGATCCGAGTGGTGTCACTCCTTTGCACATTGCCAATAGTTTTGATGGACTTAGCGAATTGTCTGACTTACTCATTCGAATGGGTGCCAATATTTACCAAAGAGACAAACTTGGAAAACGTTATCTGATGTAACGATTCGTTCTTGTCGTACAACTAGGTGTCGAAATCTTTACGATTATGATAGGAACACCATTTACGAAACAGGCAACAAAACTCCTCCTTCTTGGTTCAGGAGAATTAGGGAAGGAGGTAGCGATAGAAGCCAATCGATTAGGTGTCCATGTCATTGCTGTAGATCGTTATCCAAATGCACCTGCTATGCTTGTGGCACAAGAGTCACGTGTCATCAATATGCTCGATCCAAAGGAGCTGGAAGCCACCATACGCGAGTTAAAGCCAAATTATGTTGTGCCTGAAATTGAAGCCATCCATACAGAAACATTAGTCCGTTTAGAGTCCGAGGGATTCAAAATCATTCCCAGTGCCAAAGCTGTCAACCTCACTATGAACCGAGAGGGAATTCGAAACTTCGTAGCAAAAGAATTGGGTTTAAAAACATCTTCATATCTTTTTGCAGATACAGAAGATGATTTTACAAAAGCCATCCATACGATTGGATTTCCTTGTGTGGTAAAACCCATCATGAGTTCTTCTGGGAAAGGACAGAGTTTGGTCAAAACAGAATCAGACATCCACAAAGCTTGGGAGTACGGTCAAACAGGAGGGCGCACTGGTAAAGGGAAGATGATCATTGAAGAGTTCATCTCTTTTGATTTTGAAATTACTTTACTCACAATCCGTCACATTGGTGGCACAAGTTTTTTACCACCAATTGGGCACAGGCAAGTTAACGGGGATTATGTGGAGTCTTGGATGCCCCAACCTATGTCAAACTTAGCATTAGAATCCGCAAAACAAATTGCTGAGAAAGTCACCACAGGTCTTGGTGGTTTTGGAATCTTTGGTGTGGAACTTTTTGTCAAAGGGGACGAAGTGTACTTTAGTGAGGTTTCTCCAAGACCACATGATACAGGACTTGTCACCCTGATCTCTCAAAATATTTCTGAATTTTCATTGCATGCTAGGGCACTTCTTGGCCTACCAATCCCTGAGCTCATATTCCAAACACCTGCTGCTAGTTCTGCGATCTTACTGGAAGGGGATACCAAATCACCAGAATATCGGGGTCTAAAAGAGGCTTTGTCAATTCCAGGAGTTGACATTCGTATTTTTGGAAAACCAGAAGTGGTTGGAAAGCGCCGAATGGGTGTTAGTTTGGCACTTGGCAAAACCATTGAGGAAGCAAAAGAAAAAGCAAATCGTGCAAGGGACTTCATCCAATTAAAAACTTCCTAATCGGTATTTCTGTAAGGATAAATCGATTGGCCAACACAGATTTTATTTCAGTGTTTCGTTTTGGTTGATGGTTTGGGTTTTGAAATTTGTCATTTTGTCTTCATAGATACTTTCTTCTCGGAAGGGGAGAAAGGCATTGTCGTAATGGATGGCAAGGTATTTGGAACTCGGACCAAATCCACGAATGAGTTCTGATTCGATTGAATCAAAATCATAAAACTCGATGGAATCCATATACTGGCCATCATGGAGTAAGTTCAAAAAAATAACAAACTTGCCAGAATGTTTCAAAATCTTCAGAGCAAACAACATTTCTCTCAGTTTCAAAAGATACAAATAGGGGCGTATGTTCCTTGCCATCACCAATTTTTGTTCCGCTTCACTGACATCACGTAACGCCAAACGCAAAAAAGCCTTGGTTTGTGTTTTTTCTTTATCTCTTGCTTTTCTACCGAGTAACTCAAGTTCGCTTCGAACAAGTGTTATGTTTTTAGTAAGGATTTTATCATACAGTTGGATGAGTTTGTATTGTGTGGAACGAACGGCAAGGTAAGCTTCTCCATAATTCCCCTGGATATGAAGGCTTTTGAAACGTAAGTATTCATCGATGATGTTTCGGTATTCTATTTTATCTTCCGCATCTCCTAAATGGATGACACTGGAATCGAGGGAACGAACGAGGAGGTAGTTTTCTTCTGCACCAAAGGCCACTTGTAAGTTTCCATTGGAGTAGGACGAGTCCACTCCTAACAAACAAAGGCCTCCTAGTAAATACAAAAGATAAGTTCGCACAGTACAGTTTCGGCCTTTTAGGTGGCCAAAAAAAGTTCATAATTTCTAACGTTTGTGCCTTAGTGATTATGTCAGAAATTTCTCACTAAATCCTTAAAAAACACATTTGATTCCATTTCTTTCTACTCGTCCTTTCGGATACTTTTTGCATCTTGGTTTTATCTCTACTCTCCCTTCGGAAATTATATGATCAAAATATCTGGCTTAAACAAACAATTCAATGGTAACGTTTTATTTGATGATTTACAATTCAGTGTGAATCGCGGGGAAAGGGTTGGACTTGTCGGTCGTAATGGACATGGTAAATCAACCCTTGTCCAAATCATCCAAGGGAAAACCGAACCCGATTCGGGAAACATCACCATTCCCAAAGGATACCGCATTGGCCACTTGGAACAACATTTAGTCTTCACCAAACCAACCGTACTCGAAGAATGTGCACTGGGTCTTCCTGAAGGGGATGAATACGAGACTTGGAAGGTGGAACGCATTTTATTTGGACTCGGGTTCTCTGAAAAAGACATGGAACGTAGCCCCGAAGAGTTTTCGGGTGGTTATCAAATCCGAATGAACTTGGCAAAACTTTTAGTGTCTGCACCTGATATGCTTATCCTAGATGAACCAAACAACTATTTGGACATTGTCACCATACGTTGGTTAGAGGAATTCCTTAAGGAATGGGAAGGAGAGATCATTCTCATCACACACGATAGAAGTTTTATGGACAGTGTCGTGACACATACAGTCGCCATCCACCGCACAAAGGCAATCAAAGTGCAGGGTGATACTGAAAAGTTGTACACTCAAATCAACCAAGCTGAAGAAATTTATGAAAAAACTCGGTTGAACGAAGCCAAAAAACGCAAACAAGAAGAGATGTTTATCGCTAAGTTTAAAGCAAAAGCAAGTTTTGCAAGTCGCACCCAATCGCGTGTCAAAAAATTAGAAAAACAAGGTGAGATGAAGGCACTTGATACCATCGAAGATATGGAATTATACTTTAATAGTGCGCCATTTTCCGCCAACCAAATGTTAAGCGTAGAAGATGTCTCATTTTCTTATGATGGAAAATCGCCTTATTTGTTTGAAAATTTTTCCATCAGTGTTGGGCCTGAAGATCGGATTTGTATCATCGGAAAAAACGGAAAAGGAAAATCAACCCTTCTCAAATTGATAGCGGGTGAACTCACTCCTGTTTCAGGTAGTGTGAAAAAACATCCGATCTTAAAAGAAGGATATTTTGGACAAACAAACAAACTCAACATGAACGAAAGTAATACGGTTGTCCAAGAGATTATGAGTGCTGATCCCAACTGTTCGGAAGGGAAAGCTCGAAATATTGCCGGTGGTTTGATGTTCTCGGAAGACCTTGCCTTAAAAAGAATCAAAGTGCTTTCTGGGGGAGAAAAGAGCCGAGTATTACTTGGAAAAATCCTTGTGACTCCTTGCCACTTACTTTACTTAGATGAGCCCACAAACCACTTGGACATGCAATCTTGTGACTCCCTCATTGAGGCGATTGATAATTTTGATGGATCTGTGATTATGGTTACCCACAACGAAATGCACTTGCGCGCTGTGGCCACAAAACTCATTGTATTCGATGATGACCGAGTTTTTGTCTATGATGGTGGTTATGACGACTTCCTCAGTGACATTGGCTGGAAGGATGAAACCGTTTGAAACCAATCCTAACTGTAAAACAAGTTTCCAAGTCCTATGACAATGGATTCCAAGCACTCAAATCCGTGAATTGGGAAGTGGGTGAGGGAGAAATCCATGCCCTACTTGGACCGAATGGTGCCGGGAAAACCACTCTGATCAATTTGATCTGTGGCATTGTTTCACCTAGTGCCGGTGAGGTGAAAGTCGCTGGATATGATATCATCCATGATTTCAAAAAAACAAGATCCCTCATTGGACTTGTCCCACAAGAACTCAGTGTCCATGCATTTGAAACCGTTTGGGCAAGTGTGAGTTTTACTCGTGGTTTGTATGGAAAACCAGCCAATCCTAAGTACATCGAAGAAGTATTAAAATCCCTTTCCCTTTGGGACAAAAAAGACCAAAGGATCATGACATTATCTGGTGGGATGAAACGACGAGTATTGATCGCCAAAGCATTGTCACACGAACCAAAAATTTTGTTTCTGGATGAACCAAGTGCGGGTGTGGATGTGGAACTCCGTAAGGATATGTGGAAGATTGTAGAATCCCTTCGTAAAAATGGAGTTACCATCATCCTCACAACCCATTATATCGAAGAAGCTGAGTTAATTGCCGACCGTATCTCTGTGATCCGTAAGGGAGAAATTTTCCTCACCGAAAACAAAAACAAACTCATGAAACAATTGGGAACCAAACAATTGCGGATCGAATTGAAAAAGTCTGTAAAATCCATCCCAAAGTCGTTATCAAAGTACAAACTTGAACTTTCTGATAACAATTCAGCCATTGTATTCACTTACGATCGTTCTGATGATAGCAGTGTGATGACCAAACTTTTGGATGATCTCAAAAAAGAAAAAATCCAATTCAGTGATTTGAGTACAAAACAAAGTAGCTTAGAAGAAATTTTTGTTCAATTATTACAGGAGACCGTATGAATTTCCATGCCATCCAAGCAATTTACCAATTTGAAATGGCTCGTACATTTCGTACGTTATTACAAAGTATAGCCTCTCCTGTTTTATCCACATCTTTGTACTTCATTGTATTTGGATCTGCGATTGGGTCTCGGATCCAAGAAATTGATGGAATCCATTATGGAAGTTTTATTGTACCAGGCCTTGTGATGTTGTCACTCCTCACGGAAAGTATCTCCAATGCATCCTTTGGGATTTATTTTCCCAAGTTCAATGGAACCATTTATGAAATCCTTTCGGCACCTGTGACCATGTGGGAAGTGGTGATTGGGTATGTGGGAGCTGCGGCAACTAAATCACTGATGCTCGGGATTTTAATGCTTATCACTGCTTCTTTTTTTGTTCCCATTCGCATTGACCATCCATTCCTGATGGTATTTTTTCTCTTACTAACCTGCATTAGTTTTAGTTTGTTTGGGTTTGTGATTGGGATTTGGGCAGACAGTTTTGAAAAACTACAAATGATTCCGATGCTTGTCATCACTCCTCTTGTATTTCTCGGTGGGAGTTTTTATTCCATCCAAATGTTACCCAGTTTTTGGCAAAAAATCAGTATGTTTAACCCCGTATTGTATTTGGTGAGTGGGTTTCGTTATAGTTTTTTTGAACGAGCGGATGTTGCTTTGTCTGTGAGTATTGGGATGATCCTTGTGTTCCTTTCGGTTTGTTTGGCAGTCACATGGCTTATCTTTCGCACTGGGTACAAAATCAAAAATTAAAATCCCTAGAATCTTCGATTTGTACTCTCCGCTTCACCTTAGGAACCCAACCAACTATTTGGTGAGGATCCTAAGGTCTGCAACTAACCTCTGTATATCGCCCGTACCTTTGGCGCGGTAAATCCCCCGGAGGTATTTGTTCCCATCAAATAAAAAAATATTTTCGGTATGAACAAATTCGTATTTGTTTTTTTCCACAGAAAATCCTTCTACTTCCGCCCCACATGTGTTTTTGGCAAACGATTCAATGTCCAAAAGTTCCCCTGTATAAAAATTCCAGTTTGGATTTTGGATTTTATAGAGAGTGCGGTACTTGGAAAGAACTGCGGGTGTGTCTTCTTTGGGATTGATGGAGATAGAACTAATTTCCAAGTCTTTGAATTCGGATAACTGTGGTTCGATTTGGATGATATTTTTTGTAATCATTGGACAAATCCCACGACAGGTTGCATAGAAGAAAACAACCAAACTGATTTTAGGTGAATGTTCTCTGAGCTGAATTTGGTTTCCCAAATGGTTTGTGAGTTTGAACCCTTCGGGGATTTGGTGTAAGTTAGAGGTTTCGTTTGGAACTTTTGTCCAAATGGGATCAAAGTCTTTTCCTGAAAAATAAGGCAAAGAATCCGTCTCGGGAGAAGACTGGTTTTCCTTACAATTTCCCAAAACAAACAAACTCACCAAACAGAAAAGAAAGATGGAAATGGTTCTAAGAATCGATTTCTGAAAAAAGAGATTTGGTTTCATCAACTTATGGTTTGGTTTTGTTTCATTCATTTGCAAAAAGGATACCTTCCCTTATTTCGGCTTATCAAAGTTTGGTGGTGGTGTTAGGAGAATTAATGCCAGTTTGGTTTACTGTCTCTTCGGGGATGGGATCACAGAGTTTACTGCCTGGACGGCCAAAACTTTCTCCTGATTCCAAAAACACTTGGTTCAAATAAATTTGTCCCCGTTTGTTCCATTTTTTCACCACCTTTGGTTTCCCAGAGGGGAAGAAGGTTTGGTAGGTTGCCAATTGTCCATTGTCAAAGTATTCAAAATGTTCGCCGACTGGAACTCCCATTTCATATTCCGAAGATTGGCGGATTTGGCCCGATGGGAAATACAAGGTTTGGGTTCCATGTTTTTGTCCATACCGAATGTGCCGGGATTCGAGTAAAACTCCCGAAAAGGATTTTACCGTATAACTTCCGTGAGGTACACCTTTGTAAAATTCGGTTTCATAGGTTTCGGCAAGTACGGCATTTTCGGCCACATAAAACCCATTGAATGGTTTTCCCTTGTACAAAAGGAAATGGTTTTGGTCTTCCGAAAGGTCTTTGTCCCCTTGTTTGACCGTTTCTTTGCCACAAGACAAACAAAGGAAAAACAAAAGTGAAACAAAGACAAATCGAATTGGGAACAACAAGGCCTTGTTAGTTGGAAACCGTTCCTGGTGTTCCATAAAAATAAGAACCAATTAGTGTAGGGATTCCTGCAGTCGGATCAGAAGTGTAGTGATAATGATATGTTGCTACTGAAAAATGTTGCGTTGTTGTTATATGACCATGATTTGAATCTAGACCTGAACCAATTGTTGGAGTTGTAGTTACATTACTCGCATTTGTACAATCACGTCCATATAGTGCAAAACCATCAATTAATACCCCAATCAAATTGGAATTGTTGTTCGATACATTCAAAGGTTGTGAATGGTGGTGGTACACACCTGAATTTTGTGGGTGTCCATTGTATTGGTCAAAGGTTTGTGCTTCTGTCGAAAGTGTATCAGGGGCTGCTGCTGCATTATTAAAAATGGCAAGTCCATTCACAGTGATCCCCACGGAAGCATACCCACTTTGGGTTCCTGTGAGGGTTCCTGATTTCGCAGCAGGCGAACTAGGGATGGTGTACACCAAACACTGGGAGGAAATTTGGTTGGTACCTGCTGCTTTTTGTCCACTGCCTAAGGCTTCATACCGTGGTGAAGTGGAACCAAAATAATAACTTTTGTTATTCGGGATATTTTGAGAACGGAATACATAATTACTTCCGGAAACAGAACCTACTGCACATTTAAAATTGTTTCGGATCCATGCAGGTAAGTCTGCTGACATAGAAGATGTCATACCAGTGATACAATCGGTATTGGTATCCAAAGTGGCAGTGGAGTTCACAACCGTGGTTCCTGTGTATGCCGAATTGGCACAAATTTTAGAAGCTGCTACAGCTAACAAAAGTAAGGTTTCATCATCAGAATCTGATTTGGGTTTGCAGTTTGTGAGGAGAAGTACGAAGAGTACGAGAAGAGAGGTGGTCGCTAAAATTTGTTTCCTTTCCATAGAGGAAACAGCATAGAACGATTCTAGGTCTTGTCAAGGAATTTCCCTAATTGAAATTCCTTTCTTTCGAATATTGGAAAGTTGATGAGTCTTTGTACTAATAGATCTTCAACAGTTCGACTTCAAAGATAAGTGTGGAATCAGGAGGGATGTTTCCCACACGTTTGCTTCCATACCCAAGTTCTGGTGGGATGATGAGTTTTCGTTTGCCACCCACTCGCATGCCTTTGATTCCTTTGTCCCATCCCTTCACCACTTCCCCAGCACCAAGATTAAATTCAAAGGGACGGTTGCGGTCTCTGGAACTATCAAATTTGGTTCCGTTTTGCAATTTGCCTACATAATGAACAGTCACATAAGAGCCAGAAAATGCTTCATCCCCTTTACCAATGACAATGTCAATGATCTGGAAATCTTTTTCTGCGGACGCGATGGGGAGAACCAAAAGAAACAATATCGAAATCAAAAGGGAAAGGAATGGTTTCATATCTATCGAAAGGGTAAAGAAACGGCAGAACTTTGCCAATGAAAAAAACTAGCCTAGGGAACTTAGAATTTTAAGTTGAAACCATGTTTCATGAATTGGTCTTTTATTGCAAAGAATTGGAAGCTTTTATTTTCCGAAATCAAATCCAAGAATTCAAAGAAGGGGAACACGATAGTTTTTTTGCAGAAGAAATGTTAAAAACCATCCAAACGGAATCATTAAAAATTCCGACTTCGGAAAAACAAAAGTACCCAAATCTTCCTTGGGAAAAAATGGATAGCATGTGGCAAAAGGATTTGGCAAGAGCCTACGATTACATCGACTTAAAGATGTTATACTATGTTTGCGCCTACGAAATTCCCAAATTCTCTAAAACAATCAAATTGGAAATTCGTTAAAAAATTAGGCAGCTGTCCTACCATTGTTTTTGATGATTTCAATGTTCTCTTCAAAACGAACTTTTTCAGCATAGGTTCGTTTTCCAGAAAATTCTACACCCACAAGCAAATCACCTGATTCTTCTTTATGAGACCAAGCAATTTTCCCAAAAAAACGAAATGGGGTTTGGAGTTTGAATACCAATTCTAATAAAATTCCTTTTTGTTTTGGAAGAGTTTCCACCAAACTGCTATTTGAGATCTTAAGTTTGAGACCAGTCGCAGATAAGTCGAGGACTGGAAATTTTTCCACAGTTGTCATTAGATTTGCATCTTTGATCCTTTCGATCATTTCTGCAATTTGTGTTTGGTAAAACTTTAAATCGTCTTCGGTGATGTTTTTGTCTTTGGTTTGTAAGAAATAATATCCAATAGGAATAATTTCTTCTAATTCGTTTTTGTACAAAATTGGTAATATGAGTTCCGATTTGATTTTTTTGTCACGAGCGGCAAACGCGAGTTTGTCGACATTCTCTTCGATATCATCTTCGTAATTTAAAAAACCTTCCGCGTCCATTCGGTAACTTTCTGGATTTGTTGCATCTTTGATGAACAAAATCTTTTGTGTTGATTTCACAACATCAAACTTACGTTCCATTCCCGATTTAAAAATGTCCATCATTCCAGCTTCACCAGAACGAACCATCATACGTTTGCGATAGTCTTCAAAGTTAACACGTACAAGTGTTGGGATATTAAACATATTTGCTTCGATGATGGTTTTGGAACTGACGATATTGGTTACATTGACCATTCCTTCTTCGGTGATGGTAAATCGAGGGTTTAACCTTTCTTTTTTGGCTATGAGTACTTTTTCGACCTTTAATTGGATTTTATGTGGGGCCAATTGTTTGACAAAGGTACAATGGAGTTCTAGATAACGAGCAAGTAACTTGGAAAGAACAACAGTAGATCCTTCACCAATAGGCCAAACTTCTGCCCATTGCACAATAATTTCTTCACCACCAGGCACTTCTTGTAAAACCGTCATGGTTTGCACCTGACCATTCCAATTGGCTTTCATTTCCTGATTCATTAAATAGTGTAAGATCACATGGTTTTTTTGTTCTTTGCCTGTGATTTGGTCCATTGGTCGCATAGCTAATTTCCAAGTTCTATTCTATAGTAACGGGAAATAAATTTCCCATCTATTGGAAAGTAAAGCCCATCCGCATCTCTTTGGCAAGAAAAAGGATTTTTTAAAGAAGGAGTAAGTGTTTTTTTTCAGTGAATTCATAACAGAAACGAATCCACGAAAAATGATTTTGTAAGTGGGAAAACTCGGGAAGGTACTGAGATAAAAATGATTCGCAACGTTTCTCGCGTTCATTTTGTTTTTTTTCCATGACAGTTGTTAGATCATAAATTGTTTTTTCGTATATGGCTTTGTCCATATAACCTGCAAGCATTGCCTGTTTTAAAAATTCATTTTTTTGTTTCCACTCACTTGGGGAAAGTACCGGGATTGATTGGATCTCCGTCCAAAACTCTTTGAGGGCTGTTTCAATCTTAGGGATTTCCTTCTTTATGCCTTCACATTTATAATACAAAGTACGAAGGTGGCTTTTGGCATTTTGTTCGATTTCCGCCAAAGTTTCTTCTTGGAAGGGAGGGAATAGTTTCGGAAAGGAAAATGTGTAAACAGGTCCTGAGTAGGGGACATACATTTCCAATTGGTAAAAAGAATGGGTAGACCATTGTAAGGTTCCCTTGACAGACAAACCTTCGACTTCGATTTCAATGGTACGAATTCCGAGCATACAAATCAATTGCCTTCGTAGCGATTTTTATTGTCCTCTTTCCATTTTTTTTGAATCCTTTTTGCAACCAAATCTGGGTGGGAAGACTCTGGTATGGAGAGACTTATGACTGACCAAAATCCAAACCAAACTCCCAAAATTCCCAAGGCAAAAGGGACAAAACGGGCCCTATTAGTGGAAGGTGGTGGGATGAAGGGAGCCTTTTCGGGTGGCGTACTTTATGCTTGGAACCGGTTCCTTAGGCCAAATTACTTTGATTTGGTGGTGGGTGTCTCATCTGGGGCTTGTGCTGCGGCCTATTACGTGTCGATGCCGAAAGTTGAGCCTGTAAAAAGTGAAAAAGCACTTGGGGTTTGGTACAGAGATCTCTCTGGCAGTAAACTCATTTCCTACTTTCACCCATTCCAAGGGAAAACATTCTTAAACCAAGAATACCTAATTGATTTTATCTTTCGTAAAAAAGTTCGTTTGGAATCCGAAACTCTGGATTCGAAAAAATTGCCTCATTTTGTCATTGCCGTTAGTAATTTACACACACATTCCATCGAATACATCAAAGCCACATCCAATAATGTTTTTGATTTATTAAAAGCTGCAACTTCTTTGCCGATTGCTACTAGAGGGAAACACATGTTAAATGGGAAATTATATTCAGATGCAGCCATCCTCAATCCACTTCCCATCCAAGATATCATTGAAGCTGGTTACAAAGAAATTGTAGTCATTATGAATTCTCCAATTCGGCATATCTCAGGCCCTCTCACTCGCCTAACAAGTCTACTCGCCTTCCCAAAACACAGAACCATCAGAAGGATGATGCGTAAACTCCACCATTTTCATTTTAATTTAGCGAGAGAAATTGTGGTAAAACCTCCGAGAGGGGTAAAGATCATCACAGTGGCTCCTGACGAACCTCTGCCGGTCAAACTCACAACCACCATTCGTACTAAATTGTATAAAACGGCTTTACTCGGTGTCAAAAAAGGAGAAGAAGCCATTCAATTCATTCTCAAACGTAAGAAAAAACAAAATAATTGTTCATCTTAGTTGTTAGGTGGTTCTGTTAGGTCGGTTAAAAAGAATCCGCCATACGGTTTGTTGAAAGCATGGATAAACTCGCCACCAACATGCCATTTTCCATTTCGATACATACTGACAAATACCGTATTATCAGGGTTTGGTGCCCAATTGATGATTGTATTGGATTTTGATTGGAACGCCCCAGCATAATTGGAAGTTGTCGATCCATTGAGTCCCGTAAACGATCCTCCTACAAAAAATTTCCCATCCGCACCAGGTGTGATGGTATTCACAAAACCATTTGCATAAATGGGAGAGGGGTTTACGTAGGATTGTGTACCTAAATCAAAAATTGCAAAGTTTGGAAAACTCCCAATCCCTGAAATGGATGTAAAGATTCCACCCAAATAAATTTTTCCCTCATATAGGCTTTGTGTTGTCACATCACTCGACGGATAATTACTTGTGGAAGGTAAGGATATGGCTGTACCATTCACCAAATCAACTGCTCGGTAATTGCTGATGGTATTATTACCATTTAACGTTGTGTAAAGCCCACCTAAATATAAAGCATCACCAATCACTAGCATGGAAGTAGCGCTATTTGCGCCTAAGTTTGGGTTCCAATTGGTGAGTTGGAATGTATCCGAAGAAATGGCCGCAACACCATTTCTTGTTTGCCCAGACACAGTGGTCATCCCTGTTCCGCCAAAGAAAATTTGGCCATTGGCACTCGTGATGGTTCTGATTTCAAGCGAAGGGTCAGTGATTAGTAAGTCTGTTGGGTTTAATTCATAATTGGGTAAATTGAGAACTGCAAATCCTCTGCGAGCGATGCCATTGATGGTTTCAAAACTTCCACCAAGAAAAAGATGATTGTCTTTCACATGAATGGATTTAATGGGATAATCGAATTGGGGAGTTCCATCAATGGGCGCACCAGATGCTTCATCAATCACAACAAAATTTCTTTTTGCTTGGACATTCACTGATGATTTAGCATTTGTTAGTGCTACGGCACCTCCATAAGGTATGATGGCACCACCAGGATTTGTAACAGGTTCTTCCAAAGAAGGATTCCAATTGGTGAGATTACCACTAGGTAGATCAAAACCAGCTGCATAATTTCTGGGAATCCCTTTCGCATTTGTAAATTGGCCAAGGGCATACAATTGATTCCCGATGATTTGTATGGTAGATACAGATTGGTCCAGACCAAATGTATTATTGGTCGCAGTTCCCAATTGGTTATCCACGGCAACAAGGCCATTTGTTGTCGCCGCTCCTGTAACAGAAGTAAACGATCCTCCTAGATACACTTGATTTTCATACTGTTGGATGGATTCTACAGTTGCATTGGGATTTGGATTCCATGATGCTAAGGTCCCATCAGGATAAAAGGCTACCGCGTTATTTCTGGGTGTTGTAAAACTCCCACCCACATACAGAATTGGGCTTCCTTGGATATCCGTACCCAAATATAATTCGTAAGCGGATCCAGAAGCAGAGAGTTGGCTTGTAAAACTAGAATCGATACTCCCATTCGATGCAGATAGTTTCACAATTCCAAATTTGGAGAGTGAATTGACTGTCTGGAAACTACCTCCCACAAATAGAGAAGACCCAAAGGATGTGATCGCATAAACAAAGTTATCGATCGCCCCTGCATTAAAACCGCTATTCAATTGGCCCGAATACCGATTCAAAGAAGCAAGATTACTTTGTGTGCCAGATCCCCAAGAGCCAAAAAACCCACCTACATATAAATTATCACCTAGTACGTGTAAGGCATAGATCGTACGCGAAGGATCGGAGACTGGATTAAAATTAGGATCCAATTGGCATCCAGGAAGGATATGGGCTACTTGGCTTCTTGCAAACCCTTGGACATGGGTGAATTCTCCTCCAATGTAAAAACCTCCACTGCCATCCGATACGGCGGTGTAGGTAGCTCCTTTCACTTTTAAAAACGGACAAAAACGACTTGGGACTGCTGACCCTGATTGTGGGTGTAAAACAGATACACTTCCAGTCGCAAGCCCAGCTAACGTAAAATCACCAGCAATCAAAAGATGATTTCTGTAGGATGTCATTGCATACACTTTTGCAGGTGGACCAAAGACTCCTCCATACAATCCAAACTCCTCGTAGAATGGAAAGGCAGGAAGACAAGAGGGAGATTTATCACCAGTGGCAAATCTCATAAGGGATGCTAGAAAAAAAGATTTAGACTCTACATCACAAGTGCTTTCTAAAGGACTTGGTTTGCATAGAGTAAAGGATAGAGTGAAGGAAAATAGAATCAAAAGCCGAAGGGACACTCGGAAAAATCGAACCATTCTCTCTATTCTAAAAATGGTCTTTACTTGTCGACTGTTTTGGAGGGGATCGATTTGATTTTGTTTTTAAATTCCAACTAACGAGAAGTTGGTTTTCATTCTGTTAATGTGGTTCTGACAATGCCTCCATTCATTTCGCGGAGAGCAACACTGAAGATTCCAGCTAAGTAATACCTCCCATTTTTAAACATAGAAGAGTAGACAACATTCGTGATACCCGCGTTCCATTGGTACATCGAATTGGTATAGGTTTGGTAGACTCCAAAAGTATTAAATTTGGTATCTCCATTGATGTTTACGAAGGATCCACCATAAAACACATTCCCATCTGGATATGCTGCAACATAATTTACCATATTTTCTGCAGATACAGGATTGGGTTGGAGGTAGGATTGTGAACTTAGGTCGTATACAGCTGCATTATTAAACGTACCAAGCCCGGTAATGGATGAAAAGAATCCACCAATATAGATTTTGGAATTCGCATAGGCGAGGCTATACACAAGACCACCTGGTAAATTAGAAGAACTTGGAAGATTCATCCTTGTTCCATTCAGTTTGTCGACAGCTTGTAAATTTTGGTAACCACCAACTCCGTTGATTTGGGTAAAACTTCCCCCAATCCAAACTAGATCGTTCACAACAAGGATACTTTCTCCACTACTTCCACTACCTAAATCTGGATTCCAAGTACTTAAGGAAAGGTCAGATAAGTTTAATGCAAACACTCCATTTCTTGTTTGGCCATTCACAGTACCCAAACCGATCCCACCAGCATATACTTTTGACTCATCACTGGAAATCGTTCGGATTTCTGGAGAACCCGATAATACGGTATTAGTAGAACTCACTTGGTAATGGGGTAAATCTAAAATAGCAAAGGAAGTTCTTGCTTGTCCACCAATGTTTGTAAACGTACCTCCCACAAACAATCGATTCCCATTTACATGCATCGATTTGATCGGATAATCAAAATTAGGTGTGCCTTCGATTGGTGCTCCCGTATACTCATCGATGACAGCAAAATGATTTCTACGCACAACATTCACAGTCGAACGATCAAACGTAACGAAGACAACTCCATTCCCGGCAGGTAAAATAGAAGATCCAGGATTACTGATCAGACCTTCGAAATTTGGATCAAATGTGGTCACGGATTCATTTGTTAGATCGAGGGAAGCCATCGAAACTCTGGGGATTCCTTTTACAGTAGTAAACTGTCCACTGATGTACAATGTATTTTCAATGACTTGTAGACTTGCCACATATGCATCCAATGCATAATTATTGGTGATGAAAACACCTGTATTCTGGTTCACAGAAGCCATATAAGAGGCAACAGTTCCACCGTTAATCGTTGTGAACCCGCCGCCCAAATAAATTTTATCTTGGTATTGTTGGACAGAGTTAACTTGTGCATTTGGATTTGGGTTCCAACTTGTCAATGTGCCATCCGGGGTAACCGAAAGAGCATAATTTCTGCTAGGTGCAGTGAAGTCCCCAACGATAAACAGATTAGGGCTACCTTGAGAATCGGTTCCGAAATGTAAATCGAGACAAGATCCGGTTGTAATGGAAGGGTTAAACGATGTATCCACAGCGCCATTGGCGAAAGAAACTTTTGCAATTCCTCGTTTAGTGATTCCACCTATCTGTGAAAAACCACCACAAACATAAAGAGAATTGAAGATCGTATCTAAATCAAAAACGGTACTATCTATATTTTGGACTGAAAACGATGGATCAATATCACCAGTATAACGATTCAATCGAACTAGGTATTTTTGAGTGGTGTCACCCCAGGAAGTAAAGTCTCCTCCCACATACAAGTGTTCACCGTTTAAGTATAACGAATAAATGATCCGAGTATCGGTTACATCTCTCGGGACTTTAAACACACGGTCCACTTGGCAACCAGGTAAGATATGTGCAACGGCGTATCTTGCTTCCCCTTGGACGGCATAAAATTCTCCACCGATATAAAATCCACCTGCTCCATCGGAAATAGCGATCAAGGTAGTGCCCACAATTTTCAGATAACGACAATACCTGCTTGGTACTACTTTCCCATTTGATGTTTGCAAAAAGACAGCACTCCCCGTAGAAGGTCCCATCAATTGAAAATTTCCACCAATGATGATTTGGTCATTGTAACTTGTTATCGCATTTACACCCACATCACCAGACGGAGCTTGGAAAACCCCCCACAAGTCTTGGAAATCAAAAGAGGGAAGGCAAGAAGGAGAACGATCTCCAGTGACAAAACGAATGAGGGACCCAAGTGCATAACCTTTTGATTTTCCATCACAGGCATTTGAAAGTTCAGGGGGTTTGCATTGGAAGAGCACAATACAGAATAAAACATACGTTAGAATCTTAGATCGTGCCGTACCCATGGGGAAGATGTTACCAAACGGGAAATAAATTGTCTAGCGGTTTGTTAGATTCCAATCTTTCTTTTTTTAGTCTAATCGGTGTATGTTTTGGATTTCCCTAATCTTGGTTAGTTTGTTCGTGTTTCTCTATTGGCTTTGGCCAAAAAGAAACAGATCGCAGTTAAAAACTGTTACTCCATCGTACAATCTGTCCTCATTACAACCATTAGAACCAATCTCCAGAATGGTAGAAAGTGTAGTCTACTTTCAAGCGGGAGAATCTAAATTGGAACATCAGGAAATACGAAAACTCAAAGAATGGATGCGTCCTTTTTTAAAACAAACGTTAGATTCTGTCCTTCTTGTGGGTTCAGCAGACACATCGGGCAATTTGGCAAAAAATCGAAAATTGGCAAAAGAGAGGGTCCATTACATCCGCCAAGTTTTGGTGTCTTTGGGGATTGATTCCAAGTTGATCCAAACTGTCTCCTTAGAACCAATTTTTGGGAGAACAGCAAAGGAACGAAAATTGTTTCGATCTGTTGGAATCAAACTTTCTATTTTAGGATAAGGGTGACAAATCTGAATGTCATACCAATTTTGTCAGAGAGATGATCCGAACTGAAATCCAAATTCGATTTAATGATATGGACCCGATGCGTAGAGTGAATAACGCAAGTTATTCGGCGTATTTAGAGTTGGCAAGACTTGATTTTTGTAATCGGTATTTATCAGTTGCTACACTGGAAGACATTCCCTTTGTCTTAGCACGAGTGGAAATAGATTTAGTTTCTTCTGTATTGCCTGGAGATTCCATTTATGTAAACACTTGGGTTTCTCAAATTGGAAATAGTTCTTGGGAATTTTCGTATGAAATCAAAAACCAAATAACAGATGTTTTGTATGTGAAAGCAAAAACTGTCCAAGTGTATTTTGATTACAGGGAAAAGAAAAAATTACCCATTCCGAAAGAGTTTCGTACTTCGTTAGAAAAAGAAATGTTGTGATTCAAGGCATTCCTTACCAATTGGAATGGATGATGGATACGATAAGTCAAATGACTTACAAGAAAGAAAAATAGATCACAATCCAATTGAAAGGTTTGTGACTAGTACCATTTTACCTATTTCAAAACAACTCTTTGGAATCAAAATGTTTCCACTCCCAATGGTAGGCGGACTTATCTCCAAACTGGATGCATTCCTCTAACCAATTTGATTCCACTTCTGGTTTGAGTGTTTCAAAGGTTTCGATAATGGTGCGGATGAGTTCCTTGTATTCAGGAACAATTTCTGGTAACAGGGGATCCGTTTCTCTGTTTAAAAGGCGGACCACCGATTGTAAGAGGGCAAAATAGATTCCTTTTTTTAAGAGATCTGGTAATTCTTTTGGCAAAGGAACCAGGGCTTCTAGTTTTTGAAAATGCGGGATGAGTTTTGGAACCTGGACCAACAAATGGCTTGGCAAAAGGTTTTGGATTTTTGTAAGATACACTTCATTCTCTTCATTTGCCATGGAACCATCCCACCTTCCTATCCAATCTCAAATCAAGTCGCTTTGTGAAAAAGAAGGATTTTCCTTTGTCGGATTCACAAAAGCGGAAATCCCAGAAAAAGACCTAGAGTATTTGGACCAGTGGATTTCTGAAAAAAAACACGGGAATATGGACTGGTTTGCCAAAGACCATGCTCTTTCCATTCGCAATCGATTTGAGAATTTGGGTTTTAAACCCACATCGGCCATTTGTTTGGGATTTGTTTACCGATCGAGTGAAGGGGAAGGCCTGTTAGCTCATATGAAAAGGAAGGTATCTCGTTATGCTCTTGGCACTGATTACCATATTGTACTACGAAAAAAAGGAAACCAAATCCTAAAAGAACTGAAGGCACTATACCCCAAAAATCATTTTCGCCAATCTGTTGATAGTTTGCCCATCGCCGAAAAAATTCTCACAAGGGAATCAAAGATCGTATGGCAAGGGAAACATACAAACCTTATCCATCCAAAGTTAGGATCTTATTTTTTTCTATCCATCATACTCACCGATTTAGAGTTAGGTGAAACAAATCCAGAGGAAACCACAACTGACCATTGTGGGAGTTGCAGGCGTTGTTTGGATGTATGCCCAACAAATGCCTTGGAACCATACCAGCTCGATGCATCCAAATGTATTTCGTACCTCACTATCGAAGATAGAACTCATACAGAAGTCACAGATTCTTTTTTAAAATGGGATAAACAGGGCTGGGTCTATGGTTGCGACCTTTGCCAAGAAGTTTGCCCTTGGAATGAAGGCATCGCCAAACGAAACCAAGTAGAAACGATGGAACCTAGTTTTTTACCTAGGGAATTTTGGAGAGATACGATATTTCAAGAGAAACATATGTTATCGGAAGAAGAATTCCAAACTTACTTCCAAGATTCACCAATCGAACGAATTGGCGTTTCGATTTGGAACCGGAACCAATCCACTTAAAACAAATTTCGTAAGGATTCTGTCGCGAGTTTTGGGTCCTTTGCCGAACAAATGGCACTCACAACCGCGAGTGAATTGGCACCTGCCTCGATCACATCCTTTGCATTGTCTAAATGGATCCCACCAATGGCTACTATCGGTAGAGTCGTTTTTTCTCTAAGCCAACGAACACCTGCTAGGCCCCATGCAGGTTTTGTATTGGTTTTGGTTTTTGTATCGAATACGGGTGAAACTGCCAGATAATCGAGGTTGGGATTTGGATTTTCTTTTTGTAAATTTTCCCAATCTTCTTTTGTTTCGATGGAAAGACCAATGATCGCTCTTTCTCCAAGGAGTTTCCTTGCAACAATCCACGGTAGGTCCGATTGGCCCAGATGGACACCATCAGCTCCCGATGCCAAACAGAGATCCACTCGGTCATTGATGAGGAGGGGAACTTGGAAAGGGCTTAGGATTTTTTTTAGGTGGATCGCAAGTTCTAAAAATTCACGGGAAGAGGTTTCTTTTTCCCTCAGTTGGACAAGGGAAACTCCACCAGTCGCAGACAAACGAACAACATCTTCTAAACGATGGTGGAGACAAAGAGGCCTATCTGTCACCAGATACACCCCTTGGATTCTATTTTGCATTTAACTTTTGTTTAATGGTATCTGCATTCAGTTCATATAGGGCATCAAGGAATGCCACTTGGAAACTGCCTGGGCTGGAAGTTTTGGTTTTTGCCATTTCACCTGCAATTCCCATGACTGCCATCGCAGAAGTTGCCGCACGAAACTGGTCTTTTTGAACTGCTGCAAAGGCACCACAGAGGGCAGAAGCTGTACAACCAAGGCCTGTCACCTTTGTCATCAGTGAATCACCATTGGAGATTTGGGCTTGGTTTGTGCCTTTTAAGATATAATCAGTAGCACCACTGATCACAACCACTCCACCAGTGACATTGGATAAGGACTTACCTGTGTCCACAGCGGACTCGGAGGAATCAGTTGCATCCACACCTTTTGTTTTTCCGGAAGATGAAAGTGTAGATAAAATTTCAGATGCATTGCCTCTGATTATACTTGGGTGGCCTGCATCCAAAATCCTACGGATTGCCGTATTACGAATGTTACTTGCTCCTGCTCCAACTGGATCTAAGACCAATGGTTTCCCAATGGAAACAGCTTTTTTAGCTGCTTTTTCCATACTTTGGATCCAAGGTTCGGAAAGAGTTCCAATATTGATGACCGTTGCCGAACAGATTGTAACCATTTCTTCCACTTCTTCAATGGCATGAGCCATAATGGGAGAAGCACCAATGGCAAGAAGTGCATTGGCAGTGTTGTTCATCACAACGTAGTTGGTAATATTATGAACTAAAGGGACTGTCGAACGTAGGAGTTCTAAATCTTCGATTGTATTTTTTAAAATGTTTTGGGACATACGGAGGTTTCCTAGGAAAACCTAGGCAATCTTCGTTATAGCGTCTTCTACTTTTTTGATTAAATCCGATTCCGACCAAGGTTTGTTTAAAAAACTATGGAGATCCACTTCCCCTTTTAATTGGTTAAGGGAATGTTCATCAATGTGTCCGGAAATAATTATTTTTTTGATTTTGGGGTAGGTTTTATGTACTTCACGTAAGAACTCATCACCACGTTGGTTTGGCATGAGCCAATCGGAAATGATGATGAGGATGTTGATGCCTTCTTCTGCTAATTCTTCAATGATGGACCATGCCTCTTCTGTATTCTGGGCAGTCTCATAACGATACTCGTTCCCAAAATGTTTTTTCAGCTGAGATTTCAAACTCATCAATATGATTTGTTCGTCATCGACGAAGAGGATGGCACGGTTCATGGGAATTATTTTCCGTCGTGTGGGCACTCAACCAATTTGTCATGGCCTGGGCAGGAACGTTTTTCTTTTCCTGGGCAAATGGCAAATACGGATGTTGCAAAGAATAAAATGGATACTAAACTCACTGTTAATTTCATACGAAATCCTCTCTCTCGATTAGACGACAATTGATTGGGGAATGCAAGAACGTTTTCTTCAGACTTTGGTTAGAATTTCATACCCTTTGTCTGTGACAAGGATGGTATGTTCAAACTGCGCTGATAATTTACCGTCTTTGGTGCGGACGGTCCATTTGTCAGAACGATCAAAATTCACTTCCCAAGTTCCCAAATTGACCATCGGTTCTACGGTAAAAATCATACCTGTTTCCATTTTGGCTAATTTTCGGGGAGAACGAAAGTGGGGAACTTGTGGTTCTTCATGGAAATTTCTTCCTACACCATGGCCCATGAGATCACGAACGATCCCGTACCCCATTGGGGTTAAAAAATCATCAATGGCGTTCCCGATATCATCAATGCGGTTTCCCGGTTTGATTTGTTCGATTCCAATCCACATGGCTTTTTCGGTATCAGCTACCAGTTTTTCAGCTTCGGGAGAGGTTTTTCCACCCACAATAAATGTTTTGGAAGTGTCTCCGATGTAACCATCCACAATAGGAGAGACATCTAAATTCACGATGTCACCGTCTTGCAAAACATCTTCTTTTTTGGGAATCCCATGGCAGACCACTTGGTTGATGGATGTACATATGGATTTCGGGAATCCTTTGTAACCGAGTGGGGCAGAACGGTGTCCATTCTTTTTGGTAAAAGTTTCGGCGATATCGTTTAGTTCCAATGTGGAAACACCCGATTTCACAAAAGGTTCCAAATAAACTAGGAGTTCGGCGGCAAATTTACCCGCCTTCCTCATCTTTTCAATTTCTGATTTGTTTTTGATATAAATCACGGATTAGAAATCAGTCGACCGAACCGTTGTTCTTTTGTTGGCAGAAGTTCTTTCGAGAGCTTTGTCGATCAAACGGTAAATTTCTTCGTTGATACCGTCAATGGCATCCCCGGAAGTCATAAATCCCTTACTTTTGATGTAAGCTTTCACTTTAGAAGTGACAATAAGGGATTCTTTCGACGTTGTTTCTGTTTGTTCTTCGGACATGGATACCTCGGTTATTTCTTTCTAACTCCGAGGATGGTATCCACGAGGGATTTTTCAATATTTAATTTTTCACTAATTGCCTCGGAAGACCATTGGTAGTTGTCGTGGAGGCTTTGGATTGTGGCTCTTTTTCGCTCGACCAAGGGATTTCCCGAATTTTTCCGGTCCAATTTGGGGGAGGCGGAGGGATTTTGCATCGCTCCTTGCACTATGTCCAAAAATTGGGAGAGTTTTTCGAAGGTTTCGTCTGCTTCCCCAAGGAGAGATTCCAAATCGTCCTTGGTGTCCTTTGTGGAATCCCTCAGGTCTTCCAAACGTTTTTGTAAGGTGAGGATTTGGCGGTGGCGGTCCGATAAGTCACCTAGCAGCTCTTCAATTTTGTCAAATTTGCGTTCGACGGAATCAATTTGTGCTTCTCGTTCCACAAGGAAGGAAGTTCGGTTTTCTGCTTGGCGGATAGTTTCTGTGAGTTCTTTTTCTCTCGCTTCCACCACATCGATTTCACGGTCGAGGATGTCGAGGCGAGCTTGAAGTTCCCGTGCATTGTGTTTTTGACCTTCCAAGTTTTCCACCAAATGGAAAACAGAATCTTGTGACTCTTGGAGTGAAGACAAAAAGGATTCGATTTTGGATTGTTCTTTTGTAAGATTTGTCACACGAGATTCGATGGACGTAATCTCTGTTAGACTCTGTTCAAACCCTTCCATAGTTTCGGAAACATGGACTAAATTGGATGCAAGGATTTGGATTTGTTTATCAATGTCTTCTGATTGGAACTGTGCTTCTTTCAATGCCTCAAGTTCGTTGGCGATTTGAGATCTCATTTCGCTGAATTCAAAGATGGCAGATTGTATAAGTTCCAAATCTGGTTTTCCTTTTTCCAAGGAACGTAAGGCTTCTGAAATTTCTTCTACTGCTTTGTTTGATTCGTCTGCAATTTGTTTGGCGGATGCAAATAAATCAGAGTGTTCTTTGACAGTTTCAAGTTCACTCGATAAAGTTAAGATTTCTTCTTTGAGTGATTCCAGTTCGTTTTGGAAACCAGATAAAGTTTCTTCTTTGGTTTCGTTTAAGGTTTCTAATCCATTTTGGATTTCATATTTGAGATCATGGAAACGGTTCAGGCTGTCCTTTAAGAAATCTTGGCTTTCTTTTGCAATTTCTTTGAACGATTTTTCGTAATCCCTTTGGTAAGTCTCAATTTGTTTTTTGGATTCGTCTTTGGAACGTTTGATACTTTCTTCTAGGTTGCGACGAACTGTATTTAGGTGATTCGAAATTTTTTCTTCCAATTGACCAAGTTGGACATTGCCTTTGTCGAGAAGTTTGGTAAGTTGGTGTGAGATTTTGGAATCGATGGTTTCGTTCAAACGATCCATTTTCTCTTCTTGTAAATTGAAAAAAGATTCCCCAGATTCTTCTAAGTGTTTGAGGATCCTTTCTACTTCACTGCGAGCCAGTTTTGATTCTTCTTCCAATCGTGAGATACTTTCTTTGGTTTTGGATTCGGCCACAAGTTCCAAATTGGATTTTGCTTTTTGGAATTGGTTTTGGAATTCACCAAGTAAGTCGGCACCTTCCACATGGATTTCTTTTAGTCGGTCTTGGAGTTTTTCGATGCTATAGTTTTGGTCTTCGCGGATCCTACTGAGTTCTTCTTCCCATTTGCTCACAAATTGTTCTAAATTCGCATTCGCGATACGGATCTTTTCTGTGACGATTGTTTCGGATTCTTTTGCTTTTTCTTCTGCCGTTTCTAAGATTTCATGAGCTGATTCGCGGAGTGCAGACTTCAATTCTTCTACGTATTCATCTACATCTTTGGTTTGCGCTGTGATGGTTTCGTTCAGTTCTTTTACTTGCGATTGGATGGATCCTAGGTCTGATTCCATTTCATGTTTTTGGATTTTGAAATCAGAATGCATTCTTTCTTCTAATTCTTTTTTCAAATCAAAAAGAGAGGATTTGATCACCATCTCTTGGCCAGAACGAACCGTTTCGAGTTCGCGATCAAATTCTTTTAACTCTTGTAATGCGCTTTTTTTGAGAGTGTTTGCTTCTTCTCTGAGTTCTTCTGAAATTCTATGAAATTCTTCTGAGAAGGCTTCGATCTCACGGATGAGTTCTTGTTTGCGAATGTCTGCTTGGCGGAGGAGTTTATTCTCTGCTTCTAAGTATTTTTCTTGGAATTGGATGATGGTTTGGTTGATTCCATCCGCTTGCCTTCTGGTTTCATTGATGATGTCATCTCGTTTGGAAAGTGTTTCGAGAGAGAGGTCTTCAATTTCTCGTTTGATCGCATCCGTTTCTTGGCTTAGACCTTTCATAAACGAATCTTTGGTATGGCTTACTTGGTCTACGATGGATTCAAAACGTTCTTGGATTTTTTTCTCAAGGAGTGATACTTTCTCTTCTACTTTCGAAGATGCTCTTTGGTATTTTTCTTCTAACCTTTCATCAAACTTATCTACTTTGTCAGAAAGTAAGGAAGACGTATCTTCAAACTTCGTAAGCCGAACATCTAAATCACCTTGTGCATACTTCATGGATTCAAGGAGTAAATCCATTTCTTTTCTCGCATGGTCAAGTCGGCCCGCTGTTTCATTCACCATCACATCAGCATGGGTTAATAATTTTTCTCTAGCAGTCTCTGCAATTTTTGAAAGGGAATTGTCGAGGAAGTCTGACTTGGTTTCGAGTAGGCTTTCGAGTTCCACCATCTTTTGAGCAACGGATTGTAAAATTTCATCACTACGTAAGTTCAATTTGTTTTGGAAGGTATCTAACATCGAAATGGATTCGTTATGAAGTGCTTCCATATCTTCTGATACTTCACGTAACTCGCGTTTGTGGGTATTGATTTGGGAAAGTCCTTCTTCCATGTATTGTTTTTCACGGCGGACTTGGTTACTCAAATCTTGGATTTGTTCCATTTCTCCAGAGAGGGAGGAGAGGTAATCTTTGCTTGCTCTGATTTTTTCGAAGAGGTCCCTTGATTCGGCACTTAAATGTTGGATGTCTTCTGCAACTTTTCGTGATTGTTTGACAAGGATATCCAAATCAATCCCAGCATCCTTGACCATTTGGATCTTTTGGAGGGCGACACCTTGCATTTCTTCCGTGAGTTTAGAGGCATACCTCTTTAATTGGGACAGTTTGGTATTGGATTTGTCCAAACGACGGAGTCCGATAGTCACGGCTACACTCGCCAAAAAAGGCAATAAAAAGACTTCTAATCCCATTTTCTCAAAGATCCAATAATAGTATTATGTCGCATGAAGATGGTTGAAGGAAACCAGTCTCGGATTTTTTTCGCAAGCCTTTTTTAATTTAGGGAGAATTCGCTGATTTGGCGCCAAAAACGGGCGAAAATTTTCGCTTCTTCCGCTTCCAATTGGGCAAGCCTTTCGGAAGCATTTGGGTCCAAACGGAACATTTCTGCACTCATCTCGGACAAATGGCCTTCCTCTTCTAGGATGAGGTTGGTTAGGCGGATGGGAGAACCAGACTCGTTCAAAATTTCGTCGTAAGCAGTGTAGATGACCATCGCTCTTTTTTCAATCACCGTTGTAGTGTACAAATAGGCAAGGTAGGTGAAGGTTTTTTCCTCTGGGAAAACCTTTCGCAAATTCCGGCGCACCAGCGTGTCCAGTTTTGCGAAATAAATTCTTGCAGCTGTCCCCCGAACCAGTGAGGAGTTTTGGTACCCAGATCGGAACTCTGGTTGGATCATCCTTGCGGCTTTTTTGAAAAAGAGGGCATGCCTTGCTTCTTCCGTGGCATGGCGTAAAATCATTTCGGAAGTATCTTCACTCGATTGTGTGAGAAGGATTTTGCGGGACCCGATGTGTTCGAGTAGAGAGAGAGTGTTCAGCCAAAGAGCATGGTTTGTCTCATTTGTGATGATGGCTTGTAAAACTTGCGGGATCGAATCGTTTTTTGTCTCTGTCGCTTGGCCCATACATCCAAGTTGGGAAACCTGGGATTCTCTGCTAGCCTTTCTTTAGAGGAATGGTGAGTTGGGCGATGGTTTCGCCGTCTTCATGGTAGATACGAAACTGGTCTGTGGGAAGCCCTTCCCCTTTGAGAAGGATGATACAAAGTGCAATTCCAATCCCTTCCCCTTCGGAATTATCACCCCTTTCGATGTAGTATTCCATGATGTCGTTGTAGTTCTGTGCGTGCAGAAGGGAGTTTCTGATTTTTTGCATTTCCCCTCGCACTAACATTGAATTGTTGCGGATATCAAATTTGATTTGGGTATCGTTATGTTCGATTTTAACATGGACGTACAAATTTTTTTCGCGAGCGAGAGGCTCAAAACTATTCCCTCTGCCTGATAAGATGAGGCTTTTATACATCCGAACACCTAATTCGTAGTCGGCGGGAGATTGGATGTCGAGTAGGTTCTCTTGGAAAAACAATCGTTTAAAATTGGCTTTGAATCCATTGAGGATCAAATCTTTGACAATGGTAAAAAGAATCGCAGATAGGTTTTCAATTTTGTATTTATTTGTTAACGAATCGAGTAACTGCACTAAATTTTCATCTAAATTTTTGGAAGCTCCATAGGCTGAAAATTCCAAAGGACTAGGTGATTTTAACCAGTCCTCAATTTGAGATGGCAACATTTGTTCCATTAAAAAATATACTGACTCGGGAATAGTGGATTTGATTTGGACTTTTCATCTACTAACATAGATTGTAACTCATCTCTTAGACGTTCTGTAATGTTGTCTATAGTTTTCTTTTTGTCTTCCTTATAAGAACCAAGATAGTCATTGATCTTAAATGGGTTTCCTAGTCTAACGACTGCTTTGTGAGGCCTGGATTTAGTTTCGCCTAAAATTTCGTTTTCATAACGGTACAAAAATTCATATAAGCGTTCAGGGCTTGGTAATTCTTTGATGTAAGCAGTTTGGATGGAGATAAAATCATAAGCTTTTGTGGCGGCATTCCTTGCCCACCTTGCCATTTCCAAACTAGGGAGTTCTCCATTGGGGTCAGGCATCCCTACAGAAACCATTTCGAGAACACTGAGTATCTTTCTCAGTTTTTCGATTGCATTGGCATCTCCATCCCATTTTGGGATGTTCGCTTTTCTTGCGATATTATCTAACATTGCATGTCGCATCCGACCCAATCGGTAGTCAAAATCATCGGCCTTACTTTCGTCAACAGGCACACCATATTCTTTTTCTTCCCGTTCCATCATTCGTTTCCCAACCGATAAAAATCGGTGCACAATGTCCTTTCCCGTTTTGGAAATTCCAAGTCTCTCTTCCATTCTCGTCAGACTTTGGTCGATGTCTCGTTGCATGGATTGGATGGAACTCGTCATCCGATATTTGATGAAAGTAGGAAGGACCCAGATGGTAGCATTTGGATCTTGTTTGAGTGCGTCTTCTAAACCCCAAATCCCAAGTTGGGCAACTCCTGGTTGGAAGGGGAGTAAGGTATCATTCATTCCACTTGTGGGTTCCCCTTCTGGAAACAGAGCCAATTTGCCTGAGTTGTTTGCAAGGATGGATCTTGAGGCCTTTAAGGATTCGCGGTCAGGTGCACCAGCTAACACAGAGTAGGCTCCGATTGACTGGATAAAATCACCAACAAACCCATACCCCCATTCAAATACCTCCCTTGCTGCCATGTAATGAAAACGAGAACCCATAATGTTTGCAACATGGAAGGCAACACCCGGTTCTTTGGTTGTGGGGTGGTTGGAAATGTAAACCAGGCGTTCTTTTTGTAAGGATTTTAAAGTTTTTATGTCATTTTCAGAGATTTCAATCGAATCGATATTGTGAACCAATTTGTTGAGAAGAGGTAGTGTCAGATCGGTAAACCAAAGAGCAGGGAGATTGAACTTTGCAGGAATGAAGGATTTGATTGACATAGGACGAATGCTGACAGCTTAATCAAAGGAAGCAAGTACGATTTAACATGGCACTTATAGAAGAACTCAACCAACAAGGCAATTTTCTCTTCCGATGGCGCTCCTACATTCCAGGAGTCATTTTGTTCCTTTCCTTACTGTATCTACCGTATGTTCCTTATTTCCAAGGGAATTATATGTCCAATTTGTATTGGTTAACAGCTGCATTTGTAGTTAGTTTAGCAGGTCTTTTTGTAAGATGTTTTACCATTGGTTACACTCCCAAAAATACATCTGGTCGAAATACAAAACAACAAGTAGCCGATGTCGTCAACCAATCAGGGATTTATTCTCTTGTGAGACATCCCCTTTATGTGGGAAACTTTTTAATGTATTTGGGGCCAGTAATCATTTTACGAGATTTTGCTTTTGCATTAGTATACATCATGTTCTTTTATCTATATTATGAAAGGATTATCTTTGCTGAAGAGTATTTCCTACGTGGTAAATTCAAAGATGCTTATTTAAAATGGGCAGACAAAACACCAGCATTTATCCCTCGTTTGTCGGGTTATGTAAAACCGAATTTGGACTTTTCTTTTCGTAATATTTGGAAACGAGAATACCCAAGTTTGTTTGGAATCATCGTTGTGTTTACAGTGTTTGATTTAATCCAAATTTATTACCAAGAACCAAACTTACGTGCAGTCGACATTGTTGGGATCTGGAAACCATTTCATACTTGGTTTTTTGGGTTTGGACTTGTGTTTTATGTTGTCACACGTCTTATTGTAAAGACCACCAAACTTTTAGAAGTCGAAGGGCGCTAAATTTCGATGAGTCGTTTGTCCAATGGATGGAAAGTTCCTGAGTCTTTAGAAGACAAAAAGGAACTTTTGGAATCCTACCAAAAAACGGTAGAAAGTATGGAAAGTGAAAATCCACTGACCATCTTTCGGGAACATATGGACAACGGCTTACTTTTCAAAGCTGGGTTACAAGACGCGATGAACCAACTCACCACTTTTGCGAACCTCTACATGAGTATCATCGAACTAAAAGATGAAATCAAAAAACAAACCAATGTTTAATGGTGATAAAACAGTCACAAAATTAAGGTATGGACATTTTATCCCTTTATCAAGGTAAAGCCTACAAAGGTTCTCTTTCTAACGAATCAAAATCTTTTTTAAACCCCATACACAACTGCATCCAAGAAGAATTTTCGAAAGGAATTCCAACCAAAGTCAGTTCAGAAATTTCGTATCCTGAATTACAAACTGCAATGGCAAACATCCGTTCTAGGATTTACGAGAATGTTTCCATCAAAGGATTTTTGTTCCCCATTTTAGAAGAATGGAAAGTAGATGCAAATGATGTGTATGTAGATTTATTTCGACTCCGTTGTGTTCCCAATGGATTTCATACCTTAGAAGGTGCAAAATCTGTCCAGTACATCCACCGTGACCCTTGGTATGCGAATCCGCAAAACCAAATTAACCTTTGGCTTCCGATCACAAACGTAGAGTTAGGTTCTGGATTTTCCTTGTATCCATCCTATTTTGAAAAGCCCATTCCCAATAATTCTTCTTTGTTCGAATACGAACATTGGAAAGAAACAGGTGGCTTCCAAACAAATACAACCCACCCGCGTATTGGCGAAAAAATATTTCCAAAACCATTAGAGGAAGTAAAAGATCCAAATCCACTTTCGGTGTATGGTGATTTTGGAGATTGTTTTATTTTCGCCTCACACCACTTACACGGAACAAACGATAATACACAAGGGTATTCTCGATTTAGTTTGGAAGTAAGGTTCGTCATTGGTGAACATACCAAACAACACTTAGGCCCGAAAAATATCGATAATGGATCCCAAGGTACCACGCTTTTTGACATGAAACATCTATTGACTGGCGAAATTTTACCAAGTGAGGTCATTCAATCATACGTAAATTGATCTGCTCTTTTGTGAATGAGAATGGATTGATTGGTAGGTCTTTGATTTGGTTCACAAACTCGATCGCAAGTTTTTCTCTTTCTAAAAAATTCCCTTTCACCAAAAAATAATCTCGTTTTGCCTCTTCCATCGCATTTACAAAGCGAATTTTCATCTCCTCTCTTTCTCCACCTAAGTCCCGTAATTTGTCCTTTTCCCAAGGGATGTCGATGTCTAAAAATAAAGAGGCATCATAACGTAAACCAAGCGCTCGTTCGGTGAGCCAAGGGATTTCTGACCCGTAATACCGTTCCAAATAAACTTTTGTCGTAAGTAAATCCGTATCTAAAAATAAAAGCCCGTTGGAAGTTTTGGTTGTTTCGACCTCTGATAATAAATGTCCTTTTGCGATTGGTAGAAAATCAGATTCTTCCATTGGACTTGGTTTTTTTTCTAAGTAATCTCTGGCAAATTCAGGGATCCAATTGGTTTGGAACAATTCAGCTAGTTTTTTCGCTAGTGTCGTTTTCCCCACCGATTCACTCCCCGTAAGTACAATTTTTTTTACAAAATAAGGTCGAATCGGTTCAGGGATGTACTCCCAATACTTCAGTGGGAATTCACGGATTTTTGTAGCAGAGATTGGAATTTGGTTTCTTCCGATATCAACAGGTATGTGTTTGCATCCTAAAACAGATGCTAGTGGGTCTCCATAGGTTTCAGATGTAAAGAGAGAATGAATGGGGTATGGCGTATGGGACTCAATGGTTTGTTTCCATATCTGCCAAAAATGGGGATGGTCTTCGGGGAATTGTGGGTTTTCATCCTTTATCCATATGATGTTTATGTTTTGATTTGGCAGGAGTTCCTTCATCCATTCAAATCGAAGTGCACCAGGAATGATCTCCTTTTCCAAGGAACAAACAAGGACTGTCAAAACCTCACACTGCTTCTTCGCTTCCTGAACCAAATGCAGATGGCCTTTGTGAGGTGGGTAAAACTTGCCTAAGATGAGTCCATGTTTCATATTTTTGTTTCTCTTTGGGAAAGATAGGAATTGATAAAAACAATTTGTTTTTTACCATCTAACGGAAAATTTGTGCTTATATACACTTGAGATCCTTCTCCAAAAAGGGATTCAAGTTCTGCTTTGATTTTCGTTTTTTCTTTTTCCAAGTTGGATTTACCTATTTCAATCTCCTCAGAAAGTGATAACCTACATTCCCATCTCACTTCAGTGACTTGTTCCACTTGGAATTGGTAGATGATGGGATTTTTTCTGAGAATCCTTGCCACATCAATTGGATTGATCGTTTCCCCATTTGGTTTTTGGAAGTAGACTGGTTTTCGACCAGATAACAGGCGTAAACGAGGGAAATGGTCCCCACATTCACAAGTTCCGTATTGGATTTCTCCTTGGTCACCAGTTCTATACCTAAGGAGAGGTAAGTAAGGATTCCTCCCACCTGTGAGGACAATCTCACCCACATTGCCAGTGGGGAGTGGTGTGAGTGTTTCATTGGAGATCACCTCTATATACAAATCATGTGGCAGTAGGTGCATCCATTCTGGATCTTTGGGACAGGAATAAGCGATGGGACCAGTTTCATTTAGCGAATAAAAATTGATAATGGGGCATTGGAAGTATTCGGAAAGATTATTTCGTAAAGCGGGTGTTAGCTCTAAAGCTGTAGAATGAATGGCTTCAGGTTTATATTTGATACCCATTTTCATTGCCGATTCAAATGCATAAGGGTCACCTGTTAAAATTTGTGGGGAAAATTCTAAAAGAAAGTTTTGTAAATCGGTAGTTTTGTTCCAAGAATTGGGATGGATATTGATTTTTGCAAATTTGGCTCCTCCCGCCAAACTATGGCAGGTGGCATATACAATTGTATTTTGTTGGTAACAAAGTTGAATGGCAAAGGTGGAATTTGGAGAATGGATGGGAGTTACTCCATACTTTTTGACAGTGTATTCGATTAGAGGCACATAACATCCAATCGCCTTTGGGTGGTTTGGTGCAAGGATCGGTTTTCCTGTTGTACCAGAAGTCGGATTGATCACCATATTCTCTAGCTTTGCATCTATTGGGATGATGTCTGTGATTTTTGACTGTAAGTCATCACGGTTTGTAAAGGGGATGGACTCAAAGTTTTGTTTCCATTGGATCCCTTCCAGTTGTTTTTTAAAAAATGCAGATGGTTTGATGTAAGTTTCGATAAAGGAGAGGATCGATTCTTTTGTTTGATACAGAGAATGTTCTTTTGCATACACTAAATCCTTTTGGAAGGACTTTACAAATTCAAATTCCACTTCGCCAATTCGGTCCCCAATGTTTGCATTCCATTTGGGCGCAAAACGTGACTCGAACATTTTTTGTAATTCGAGATCCCATTCCTCTCGTAAAAGTGGTGTTCTTTTTGAATCCAAAACTTTATTCACGGTTGTATTTAGAAGCGGCTTCTTCCTCTTCTTTTTGCCTGAGTTGCCTTAAAATTTCTTTGGCTCTTTCTTGAGCTTTTTTCGTTTCCTCCAAAATTCGAACTCTCTCTCTGGAATCTATGGAACGATACCGATCCGTAAAGTATTCCTTTGTTTCAGTTGCGGGGAGGATATGAATCGCATCAAATAAACTTCTGACAAGTTCTTCTGCTCGTTCAGAATCGCTTGTCCAAGTATGATAGTCTGGAACCAATTCACATAATTTAGGTAAGGTGTTTGAAAGGTATTCGTAAAAAGATTGTAAGGTAAATTCAGGGATTTGTGATTCTTTATCATACAATACATTCGCCAATATGATGTGAATTGCCTTTAGATTGAGGTTGGTTATGGTATCAAATGATTTTGGGAACGGGAACAACTTTCCTTGGTTCGTACGAGAGAAAAACACATCAAACCATAAAGCATCTAAGGACACTGAAGATAAGTCCACTAAGTGGAAAGGTGTATTGAGAATTTGTTTAATGTAATGTCTGATTTCTAACATAATTTTTTTCTACGAAATCTTTGCTAAACTGAAGTAAATCTGTCCAATTTTGAATGGGATAAATGTCCCATCCACTTTCTTCCAATTCTTTTACCACAGGATTATGGTTTGGTTGGTAAAGTTGTAAAACCATAGAACCTCCACCTTGCGCTTGTTCGAGTGCATTTTTAACTATGGCCCTCGGATCCCTTGGGTAGTTTTGCGTAAACATCGTATCAATTCCATCATCGGAGATCACAAGGATATGCCTTTTTCGTTTGGGAGGATCCTTGTATTCGTCTTCCAAGAGTTCTAAAGGAAAACAAGTTCCGCCTCCAAAATAACCTGTCAGTACTTTTAAAATTTCCTTTTCATTCTGAATGAAGCCATCAGTGGTTAAAAATTCCCTTTCTCCTGACCATAATGTAACTCTCACAGAACTACCTGTTTTCAGGGCAGACAGTGCTATGATAGCACCAGCCAATGTTAAGTAGGATAAATCTTGCTTCGGATTGGGCATCGAACCAGAACAATCAACAAACAAGTCTAAGTCGATTGGGTTCACCTTGATTTCATTCGATTCGGTCTCACCATAAACATCTTCCACTGTTGTGTAACCAGGAATGATCACAGGACTTTTGATCGTAGATTCCAACCAATTGATTTTTTCAATTGGAGAACCAGGATCCCATAAATCATTTCCTTCCAGGATTTCTTCTTTTGCTCCAGGAATTTTCCGTTCGGGGAATGGAACAAGGTATGGTAGTGCTTTATCTTTATAATATCTGTATGTAATTTCTGATATGTCAGCATCAATACCCATACTTTTACAAATGCTTGAATAATCAGAAGGAGTAAGTGAATTTTTGGAACCAGTGACTCCTTCTAACGGAAATAGTTCGGATGAAATTTCGACATCTGATAAACCAGAAGGTGGACTCATCCCTTTTCCTGCATCAAGTGTGTCTAACAACAATTTTAAATGATTTGGTTCAGATTCTTTTTCCCCTTCAAAAAAATAAGGGAAACAAATACTAGCAAAATCGAACATACCTTTTGACCAATCATTGGGGAAATTTCGAATCATACGAGAGACTAAAGCAGCATCCGATTGGATTTGGTCACTTAACGTCCCTTCGGTGAGAGTTGCAGTGGGAAGTGCCCACAATAACTCATAAGTACGCATATAAAAATTCCAAAATGGATCCTTCTGTTTTCCTAACTTTAGGTATACTTCTTCCATTCTTAAATGATTTTGTCGTTTGAGATGGTCGTTGATAAACAAATCTTCGTAAATATTCACGATCATCGGAGTTAGGTGATTTAGCCTTGGCATGGCAACGTTCGAGATATAAACAAGTTTTGCTTGGTCGGCCAAATCACCTGGGCAATACACATGGTGTCCGATTTCATGTCCTAAAATTTCCAATGCAAAATCTTCGAGATGATAGTTTTGGATTTGGTTCACAGAAAGTAAGACTCTATGGTCTTTTAAGCGAATGGCAGCAAAGGATGAAGTGAGTCCTTCTGTTTTTTCCTCTTCTTCTGAAAATAAAAATTTTGCAGGTGATAGTTTTACATAATCACTCCAAAGTTTGAGAGCTTCTTCCCATTTTGATTCCCAAACCTTGACAAAATCCACTTAGGTTCTCCCCAAATAGAATAAGTATAACTGATACGAATGTTTTAAAGTGTAAAGAGCATAGGTTTCCGTTTCAATCGAAGATGTGATTGAATTTGGATCCAATTTTTGTGCGAGGATTTGTTTCCAAACATTGGACACTGGAGAACTTGTGATGGTGGGTGACATTGGAGGTTCAATTAAGTACAAACTCGTTCCAAACTCATCAACAAATAGTTGGTACCAAGATTCCCCTGATGATACCAAGACGTTTCCAAGATTTGCATATAGTTTAGGAAGATTTGTGAAATTGCCACCTAACAAAGTGTATCCAGGTATGGAACGAAAGTGGAAATTTCCTTTTGGAGTTTGGTTTTGGGTTGATGGAACAAAGGGAGATTGGATCGAATTCACATCGATTCCGAGTATCTTTTTACATTCTGTTTTTAGATCATCACCTAGAAGTGGAAACAAAGATTGGATCACTTCACGGTATTCTGGTTTTCCACTCGCCCAATACAAAACAGCCAAAACAATTTTTAGTTCTTCCATGGTTTGTACTTTTGGAAGCAGTGAAAGTAATCGTTTTAAATATAATTCTTTTTTTCCATCTTCCACTTTTGAGATGGCATTCGAAAGATAAGGAATGAATAGGTTTGGGCTTTGTTTTAGGTTAGGGTGGCATTCTTTGATGACTTGGTAAAAAAAAGGTTCAAAGTTCCCCAGTCGTTGCAGAAACTGTTTTGAAAGGAGACTAACAAATGTTTCAAAGAGAGATAAAATCACACCTTCTTCCCATTGCCAAACAAAATTGAAAAACAATGAGTCAAAAAAAAGGACTAAATGATGGGATACATCTTCCTCTGTGATTTGTGGGTTTAGTTTCCTTGCGGCAAAAATGATTTGATTACATACTTCCTTTTCTTTTTTTAAGGTATCCTTCCATGAAGTGGAGTTCATACATTCGATTCCGCCCACTTTAAATAATTTGTATACCTTTGGTGTAAATACTTTAAGTTTAATAAATCATCAAACATATGCCCGTATAACTTTCGTTGTTTGGATATTGATTCGATTTCTTTCTCAATTTCTACAAGTCTTTGTTTGGTTTCTTTTGTCGACAAACCTTCCAATCCCATTTCGAATGTTTCTGTAAGTTTGGCAATTTTATCGTTTTTATCCAAACCAAGTCGTTCGTATTCACTGAGAGATAATGTAAATAATTTTCGAATCCAACTCACACGATCACTTCGGTAAATTTGGTTATCTGCTTCTTCAAAAAAAGGTGAGTCTATATTTTGAACCAATTTATCATGTAAAACAAATGGTAATATATGGCTTAGGTCATCGAGTGTTACTTCACTGAGTCCTCGAAAATAAGCGAGAGCCTTTGCATAATTGATACAAGTAAAGATGGCTCGTACACTCAGTCCGTTTTTTGTTTGGGATCCGATGTCTTTAATTTTATCTTTCCCTGTTTCTAAAGAAGACAAACGGCCAAAATCTGTGGCACTCAGTTTTGCAGTGTCTTTGGTTTTGTATTCCAATTGTTCACCTGCATATTCCATAAATTCAAATTGAGAGGCAAAAAATTCCATCCGACGGCGAAGTCCTGGTGGAAAATTTACCCGTTTGATTTGTTCCCCTATGTTTTTCATTTCCTCTTCCGAAAAAATGATTTCTTTGGGTACGAGGGATTCCGGTTTATAACCTTCTTCGACCCTTTGGATGAGTTCTTTAATGAAACGAGTATTAAAGTGTGGAGCCTTTACTACTACATCAATCCTATCCTTTAGTGCTTCAATGACTTGGTAAGTACCTCCACCCGCATCATCATTTGCTGTTAAATACCAAGCGGCATCAGGGCATTCATAAATTTGGTCATAAATCTCAGCGTAGTTATCTCCCATGATAGTGAGTAGGGCAGACTGGGTCCTTGTGGGAATCCGATTGTATTCATCGATGATTTTTACTTGCATCCCAAGCCATTTTCGCCATGCAATTTTGATTTCATCCATTGATTTGGCTTGCATCATATCACTTGGAAGAGGGTTCCCTAATAAATCTGTAATTGTCATTTGTGGTTGGCCGTGTTGAATGGCTCGTTTGATTTCTTTGATGGAATAACCAGCAAGAACACCCATAAGGATTGCTGATGCAGTTTTCCCTCGCCCGGGTCCACCAACTAACAAACATTTTCCTTTTACGATCAGTGATAGTAGAGGGAGTAAAACAAAACTCGAATAACTTTGTGCAGTTGGGAGTGTGATAGTGGATTTAGAATCACCAATTGAAAACCTTAATGGTGGTGTGTCATTGTATTCAATGTCATAAAACGGATTGATGATGGCAAAATTGGTGATCCAAAAATATGCCTTCCTTAATTTTTCATCCAAATCTAGGTTTTGTGGTTCCCCCTTTCCCAAAGGGATTGGTCCATCTTCCAGAATGTCGGAGATATCAAATTTTTTCTCCTTACCCTTGTTTTGTGGGATGGTTGGTGATGCAGAAAGTTTATTGGGAGAAGAAGTCATCGTTTTTCCTTTAGGATTACTTCTGCCAAACACCCGTTTTGTGACTCAATTTTGAATTCTGGAGTTAGGATGAAAATTTGATTGGGGTAGTCTCTTTCCATTTGGAACTTAGGAAGTTTGTCCAAAGGTATGGAAATTTGTTTTTTCCCTTTTTCTTGGAAAGGATATACAAATGCAATTTTATCTTTTGGCATTCGTAATTCTTTATCCACATTGATACTCTCTCTTAGTAAAAAACGTAATGTGAAAGGGGGAATGGTCTCTCCAGGGCATGCTTCTACATCTAAGGATTGGAATGTTCTTGGTTGGAACACTTCTCCATCCCAAACATGGGAAAGTTTCATTTCTAAGAAAAAATCAAAATCGAGTGGAGAGTTTCGAATCTTTCTCCAAACTGTGGAAGGATTTTTGTCTAATAAGAGCGAAAGACCATTGGAAGCAGTGGCATCCTCAATGCGAAATGGTGGATTTTCTTTGTAGCCTTCTATCTTTTTGTTTGTTCCGGAAACTAAAAAGTAATTTCCAAACAATACAAATACAATGGCAGAGAAAATTGGGATTACGATTACAGGTCTCATAGAAAGAAAAAATGAAACTGAATGCGAAAAAGGGCTACTTCTTTTTTTATTTACACCAACTCTTGGAGTCTTTATGAAAATAGGAATTTTAGGTGGAACGGGACTGATTGGAACGTCATTCATCACCACCGCCATCAAAAACGGCCATCAATTTCGTGTCTTTTCTCGTCAGAAATCCATTCCCAAATCTCTATCCTCATTCTCTGGCATAGAATTTATAACCTGCCTTCTTCCCCAATCATCCGATTTGGAGGGACTTGACGCAATCATCAATTTAGTTGGAGAACCGATTGCGGGCGTTAGGTGGACAGAAGAAAGAAAACAATTAATCAGTACTTCGAGAATCGAATTCACTCGAGGGCTAGTTGCTCGTATCTTAGATTTAAAACAACCACCCAAAGTTTTTTTGAATGCAAGTGCAGTTGGTTATTATGGAATGTCTGAGACAGAACACCCTGCTTACACAGAAAGTTCACCTCCGGGAGATGATTTTTTAGCAAAACTCTGTGTTGAATGGGAAAACCAAACAAATCCTCTGAAAGGGAATGGAATCCGAACGGTTTTACTCAGAACGGGGATTGTACTTTCTCCAAAAGGTGGTGCCTTAGAAAAAATGATTCCACCTTTTTTACTAGGAGTAGGAGGTGCAATTGCTTCCGGAAACCAAGGAATGAGTTGGATTCATATTTCCGATTTTATCAATGCATGCATTCATCTCATGACAAATGAACAAACAAATGGAGCTTATAATTTAGTTTCTCCTAATCCGACAAGTAATGCAGAGTTTTCCAAACAATTGGCAAAAACTTTAAAACGCCCCAATCTTTTTAAGGTCCCTAGTTTCGCTATACAAGCGTTATTTGGAGAAGGCAGTGTAGTCGTGACAAAAGGGCAGTATGTAGTGCCTGAACGATTGTTACAATCGGGATATGAGTTTCAGTTTCAAAATTTAGATGCGGCACTCTCAAATCTTTTGGAAAAAAACTGATTTCTTCTTTTCAAAAGATGAGAAGGGCAGGAGACTGGAGCCATCCTTATCTCGGAGTAAGAAATGAACTCAAAAAAAGTATTAGTCTCTCTACTCGCTGTCTCCTTCGCATTTGTGATGGTGGCTTGTGGCGACTCCAAACCAAAAGAAGAAGCACCTGCAGTGCAAGAAACCAGTGCCAGTGCTGATCCTGATTTAGTGAAAGGGGAAGAATTATACCTCCAAAACTGTTCTTCTTGCCACGGTGAAAAAGGGGCTGGTGACGGAGCTGCTGCGGCTGCACTCAATCCAAAACCACGTAACTACAAAGCTCCTGCTGCTGAATGGAAAAATGGAAACACAATCGCAGGAATCACAAAAACTTTGAAAGAAGGAATCAAAGGATCTCCAATGGTAGCTTATGGCCATTTGGGTGATGACAATATCAAAATCCTTGCAAAATACGTAGAACACCTTTCTAAAAATTAAATTGCCTTATTTCGGTTCCGTTTTTTTGGCGGAACCGAAATCCTTCCTATATGAACCAAATCGTTAAAAAAGCTGACCGACCCACTTGTGATTGTGGAACCACTCGCGAGGATGAAAACGCACGTAAGGTTGTGAAATATTCAACTTGGGGACTGATTGCTATGGGACTTGTCGGGATATCTGCTACACCAACTGATGTCTACTTTGTTTGCCGTAAATGCAAACAACCCTTCGGCCGATTGACAAAAGAAGAAAGAAAATCGAAATCCTAATTTTTGTTGACCCGCGTTCTTAGTGGAATTCCCTGGAGGCTAATGATGGAAGAGTTTAAGATTCGATTGGGTTTTGAGAATGGTGGAAACCTCCCGGTGATCCACATTTCTGGCGAAATCACATCCGAAGCGGAAGAAGAAATTGTGCAATCTTACGAATCGATTCCACAAGACAAACGCACACGAGTGATCCTCAACTTTTCCGAAACCTCGTACATCAACTCAGCTGGCATTGCCACTCTCATTAGTCTCATCACAAAATCTTCTGAGAACCAAGGTAAAATTGAATTCGCAGGTCTCAACACCCACTTTCGAAAGGTGATGGACATTGTAGGTTTAACTGATTTTGTTCTCATCCACGATTCTCTCAATTCTGCACTCGCCCAAGTGTAAATTCTTCTAGATTCCTAACTTACGTTTGGTAAGATAGGAGGGAGAGAGGTCTTTTCATGAGTGAAGTGGAAATCCACATCAAAGGCAAAACATATAAACTTCCAGTGATTACTGGAACTGATGGAAAAGAAGGTATCGACCTTACTGACTTTTACCGAAAAACAGGGCTCGTTACTGTAGACCCTGGTCTTTTTAATACTGCCCTTGGTTTATCAAAGGTTTCTAGAAGGGATCCCGAAAAAGGGGAACTCACTTACCGTGGTTATGACTTAAAAGAATTAGCATACCAATCTACTTTTGTTGAAACTTCATTTTTATTAATTTATGGAAATCTTCCCACAAAACAAGAGTTAAATGATTTTTCAAGTCGCCTCTCCAAACACTCCATGATCCATGAAGATATGTTAAATCTATTTGATGGATTCCCGGGTGTTGCGAACCCTCTTGCTGTTCTATCTGTGATGGTAACTTCTTTATCTAGTTATTACTTAGAAGAATACGAAGAAAAATTAGATATGGGTGTGGATTTGATTGCACGTTTACTTGCTAAAATTCGTACCATTGCTGCTTTTACTTACAAACACGCAGTGGGACATCCTTTTGTATACCCACTCGATAAAAATCCATATTGCACAAACTTTTTGTATATGATGCACAAACTCCCAGCAGACAATTATAATGTCCCTGAAGAATTTGATCGTATCCTAAACCAAATGTGGATTCTACATGCAGACCATGAACAAAATGTATCCAATACCGCCGTACAAGTAGTAGGTTCCACACAAGCCAATCTCTTTGCATCTATCTCTGCAGGGATTATGGCACAATGGGGAGCAAGGGAAGGGGGAAGGCCAACTGCTGCGATTGGACTCATCGAAGACATCATCAAAACAAAAACTCCTGTGAAAGATTATTTTGAAAGATTCAAAAGGGGAGGACTCACCATCCGTACGAATGGATTTGGACAAAAAGCTTATGATGTGGTAAGTCCAAGAGCACAGGTCGCAAGAGAGATCATCAAAGAATTTTACAAAAACCGCAAACTCAGTGCGGTAGAAGACATTGCTTTACAAATTGATGAAGTTGTCTGGAACGATTCTTACTTTATGGAAAATCTTTTGTACCCGAATTTAGAATACTATTCTGGATTGGTGTTCCATACATTGGGAATCCCGAAAAATATGTTTTCTGTCATGCAAGTGATTGGAAGGCTTCCAGGTTGGCTTGCCCATTGGAGAGAACAAAGGATGAAAGGAGATTTCTCAAAAGTTCGTCCAAAACAAATCTATGTGGGCGAAAACCAAAGAAAGTACATCCCAATCGCCAACCGTCTCTAAGGGAAATCGGGACCAAGTGAAACTTCATCTCCGTTGGATGGGATTCCTTTGGAGTTTGGTACTTTTGTCATGTTCTATGACAGAAGTACCGCCTACCGCTTCGAAAGGCCATCTAACAGCCGATACTTATTTATCACAATCTCACAAAACAATTCAACTCACTGGGGAGTGGGAATATTACCCGGGGCTTTTGTTTTCTCCTACGGAGCTGCCAGAACTTAAATCCATCCGTGAACCCCATTATTTTATGGTGCCTGGAGTTTGGACAAAGTCCTTTCTCGACAAAGGATTTTTGGCAGGAGATGGGTATGCTACCTTTCAATTGGAAATGGTTCATGGCCTAAAAGGAATTCCATTGTCCATGAAAGTTCCTGAAATGGAATCCGCTTATATATTGTTTGTTGATGGTGAACGATTATCATCAAATGGTTTTGTTTCTACATCTTACCAAACGGGAATACCCGAATACAGACCACAAATCATTGATTTTATACCGAAAGAAAACCACACTTCCTTTTTAATCCAAATTTCGAATTACCATCATAGAAAAGGTGGCCCAGCCCAAGTTATCACTTTGGGTCGAACCTCAGACATACACAAACAATACGAATTTGAAATCCTTAGAGATATGTTACTCGTCGGTAGCATCCTATTTATGGGCTTGTATCATATTTTCCTTTATTGGAATCGCAAAAAAGATCCATTTACCTATTGGTTTGCTCTCACTTGTATCCTTGTTGCCTTACGTGTTTTCATCACTGGAAATAAATACCTAGTCCAATTGTATCCAAACCTTCCATGGGAAATTCACTTAAAACTCAGTTACTTAAGTTTTTTCTTCATCACTCCTATATTTGCAAAGTATGTTTATTTATTATTTAAACCATATTTTTCAAGAAGGATATATGAACTCCTTAAATACTTTGGGTTTGCTTTTTGTTTCATCGTGCTTGTTACACGTTCTTCGTTTTACACATATTTGATGGTCCCTTTCCAGATATTTACTCTATTTGGAGCAATTTATACTGTTTTAGTTTTAACAAGGTCAATCCGAGATTCTTTACCAGGTTCCGTTATTTTTCTTTTTAGTTTTTTGGTTTTTGTCGCTAGTTTTGTAAACGATATCTTAGTAAACAATCTCATCATTAATTCTCCGCTCACTATCCACTTCGGGATTTTTATGATGTTCTTCGTACAATCGATTTACATTGCGCGAAATTTTTCAAAGGGATTTGTAGATGCAGAAAACCTTGCGATTGAATTATCAGAAAAAAACCAAACACTGCAAAAAGTACAAAACCAAATTACCATTTTAAATGAACGGTTAGAAACAAGAGTCAAAGACAAAACCATCGAATTACAAAGTAAGTTGGACCAAATTACTAAGGATATGAAACTTGCAAAGTCCATCATCCAAAGTGTTACAAAGGTTCCTGATATGGATCCACACATCAAAGTGGACATTCTGTACAAACCAACGGCTGATGTAGGTGGAGATATTTTCTTTGTCAAAAGAATTCAAGATTTTTATTATCGATTCTTTTTGGGAGATGCAACGGGCCATGGATTACAAGCTGCATTGTATTCTATGATGATCCAATCTGAATTTGAAAGAGTTTCTGCTGTTGCAATGCGACCTAACGATCTTTTGTTTTATATGAACCAACATTTTTATGATAAAAATGCTGATTTAAGAATTTATTTTCCTGCTCTTGTTATGGATTTCGATTTCCACCAAAGTATCCTCCGTTATGCGGGAGGTGGTGTACAAAACCAAATCATTCTAAGAAAAAATGCAGACCCAGTTATTTTGGAAAATACAGGCCCAATCATTGGTATTTTGGAACACTACCGGTACGGAATTTTTGAATCAAAAGTGGAATCGGGGGATCGAATTTTTTTGTTTACCGATGGTTTGTTTGAAGAATTAAACGAAGCAGATGGTTTGCAAGCATGGGATGATTTATTGTCCGTGATCCGAAGTACGAGAGACTTACCTTTCCAGGAAGTCATCTCATCCGTCCAAACCATGTTGTATCAGAAGATGAATAAATCGAGTTGGAAAGATGATTCCACTCTCATATTCATTGAAATCACCTAATTTATGTTACCAGTCTCCGGAAGAACCACCACCTGCGGAATCTCCACCTCCACCTGACCAACTGTCACTCGAATCACTCGAAGACCATGAATCCCCACCAGAAGACCAACCTCCGTAATATCCACCACCGCTGGATCCGCCACCACCTATGTTGGATCCAATTTTACTCCTTAGGTACATAACTAGGATAAATAAAACAATGGCTGTTATGAGTCCGAATGTACTTCCAAGGAATAAGAATAAAAACGGTACCATCGATAGTAAACCGATGATAGTGAAGATCACTCCACCAAAAGATGGGATAAAGATAGAAATTAAGGTGAAAATTCCACCAACAATGCCAGATGGAATCACATCAGCAGTGGTTTGCCTTCCAGAAGTTTGAACATCATCCTCACTCGGTGCATACTCCCCGCGTATGGCTGCCATAATTGCATTCACTCCTGCGGTAACTCCACCGTCCATATCACCCGATTTAAAACTGGGACGAAGTTCATTTCGGATGATTTGTTTTGCTTGTAAATCTGTGAGTGCACCTTCAAGTCCTCTGCCAACTGCAATTCTCATTTTGCGTTCGTTAGGTGCAATGATCAGGAGAACTCCATTGTTTTTCGATTTTTGGCCTAGTTTCCATTCGTCGAAAATTTCATTGGCAACTTCTTCAATCGTTTCATCATGAAGGCTTGGTGTTGTGTATACTGCGATTTGGTTACTTGTCTCAGCTTCAAATTGTTTTAAATTTGATTCCAATTGGTCGACTGTTGCTTGTGATAAAATGCCAGCATGGTCCATTACCCTTCTTTCCAATTTTGGAACTGGGTAACTGAAGGTAACGGCAGGGAAAGAACACAACAAGATCAAACTAAAGATACGAAATCGATTCATCTTTTGAAAACTTGTGTATAAATTTCGAGTTTTGGATTCCATCACATCAAATTCCCACCGTCACGGATTTCATTGGAAATTTCGTTTTTATCATCTTTTTCGATTTTGATATTATATTTTTTTAGTAAATCGCCACAGAAGAGAATACTCGAAACAATTCCCTCTTTCTTTTTTCCTGTTTTCATTCCTTCGATGATGAGCCTAACTGCTTCATTCCATTCCGATTTTGGAACAACTCTTGCGATTTCTTTATCTGGATACACCCGTACAAAATGTTCGAAAAGGGAAATATAAATGAGAATTCCAGTGCGATTTTTAGTTCGAAATACCTCTTCCTCCAAGAATGCTTCCTTGGTCCTTAACTCAACGAAGTATTGTTTCGAATTTTTGGGAACAAGAAGGATTCGAAGTTTAGGGAATAAAGTGAAAACTCCAAGTCCAATGATGGCTCCTACCCAAACGGAAAGAATCGCAAACATAGATTCATTTCCCCATACCAAGCCATAAACATTTTGAGCAGTATAAAAACTAATGCCTGTTATGCCGCCTGTTAAAAAAGCACCAAACCATGACCACTCTTTGTACTGATGGGAGGATTCAGCGAAAAATGGAACAATTTCGGCTGAAGTTTTTGATTCTGCTTCGCCAACAGCGGATTTGATTTCATCTAAATCTGTTTTTGAGAAATAACGCGCAAGTACACTCATGGGCAAAATGAAAACAGAATTCCCTGCCCAAATCAATCAAAAAACCTAAATTTTAGAATCGATTACGATGACTATACTCACAAGAAATAAGTGTAAAATACTAAAAAAGAAAAAACGTTTTGCAAAGCCTTTGTCCATAGACTGTTTCAATCGGAAGGCAAATGTAAGGATGAGAATTGTGAGTACGATGGCAGACAATAAAAACAAATACCCCATTCGATCATCGACAAAATAAAACCCAATGACCGAAACTGAGTAGGCGATAGCATAGATAAAAATTTGATTCACTGTCTTTTGAATGCCAGAAACAACAGGCATCATAGGAATGCCCGCAAATTCATAATCATCCTTTAGAAAAATGGCAAGGGCCCAAAAATGAGCAGGGGTCCAAAGGAAAATCATGAGGAACATGATCCACGCTTGGATGGGTAGCGAATTGGCCATCGCTGCATAGCCAATGAGTGGCCCAATACAACCCGAGATTCCACCAATCACAATATTTTGTTCTGTTCTTGGTTTTAACCAAATTGTATACAAAAATACATACAATAATAATGCTGAAAGTGCACAAACAGCTGTTAGAAGATTAACGAAATAAGTTAAGATCACAAAGGCGACGATCGCAACAAAAATTCCAAGTAATAATGCATTTGTGGGAGAAATTTCACCTGCAGGGATTGGCCTTTGTTTTGTTCTATACATGACAGCATCTCTTTCTCTCTCAATGTATTGATTGAGGATAAAAGAAGCAGAACTCATTAAATAGGTTCCAAATAAAGTAATCAGAATGGCGCTAAAACTAGGGTACCCCGTTGTTCCGAGATACATTCCCGGTAGTACTGTGGCCAGTACAAGCACTGTTACTCTCGGTTTTGTCAGTTGGTTCCACAAACGGAACATCAATGGGCCTCTTCTTTATTGGTTCTAAAATGATAAAAAGATGCGATGAAACAGCATAAAAAGACTAGGACTCCATTGAGTGTATGGAGGCCTGTGATTAATTTTGGCAAATGATATAATACATTCATCGCACCTAAAAAGATTTGGATCGAAACTAAATAAGCCGCTAGTTTTAAGAACTGTTTCACTTTTGGGTTTTCTAATGTGAGGATCGCATACGCAGATAAAGAAAGCACAAGTAATGCCGTTAGATAACCAAAGAGACGATGTTCCATATGAAATCGAATGGTTCCTACCATTTCTGGGAACCACTCTCCATGGCATGTAGGAAAGTCTGGGCAAGCCAAACCTGCATAATGAGAACTTACTTTTCCACCTAAAAATAATTGATACAATACAACAATGAGTACAATCGCAAAATAGTATTTCCCTCTTTTGTTTGTATCAAAGGTTGAATTTTTAGCTTCTGGAATCAACAATCGTATCGTTAGACATGATGATAACAAAAGGACTGCATTGAGCAAATGCAAGTTAACAGTTGTTGGGTGAAGAAGCTTTGTGACGGTTAATCCACCGAGAATGACTTGTGAAATGAGAAATAGGAGTGAGAGTCCTGCTGGAATTCCCAAAGGTTTTCTTGTTTCAGGATTTTTTAGAATCCATACAAACCCAATCCCAACGAGGATTCCTAAGATCCCTGAATAATACCGATGCCCTACTTCCATAAAAATCTGGAATGTAAACTCTGGGACAAATTTCCCATGGCATAAAGGCCAATCAGGGCATGCGAGTCCAGAATCTGTAGCCCGAACTAGGGGGCCATAGAGTAAATTGAGAAGGATCATTGCGGAAAGGATGGTGTAAAAACGTTTGAGTGTCATACGTCTATCTGTTTCCTCCAGGTTTTGTGATCTGGATTTGGGGAAAATAAAATTAATCTTGCATCTTTTAAAAATTGTTGGATAAAAAGAGCAGTTTTTCGTATAGACTATATCAGGTAAGATTATGCAAAACAAAGACCTTTACAACAAGGGTGGCTATTGGACTTTCCTTGTCACACTCGTACTCAACATTCTATTCTTCGTGTACATTTCCTTCATTCATCCGGGAACGCCAGAGAACCCAGGAATGTCGAACCCTAGCTCTCAATCCAAATAGGGGTAACAACCAAATTACGTGAACATCCGTCTTCTCATTTGTTTCTGTATTCTCGTTTCCTTTGGGTCAGTGTCTGCTTATGACCCTCACTCAAATTTAACAAGGGAAAACAAACTCCCTAAAGAATTAGAAAACATTGGATTTTCGGATGTCACGGGCAAAACTCTCAAGCTAGACATTCCCTTTCGTGATGAACAAGGAAAAGAAGTTCTTTTTTCCGATTTTCTTTCACAAGGGAAACCTATCCTTCTCTCTCCTGTTTACTTCAAATGCCCAACTTTGTGTAACTTCCACCTCAACGGAGTTTTCAAAAGTTTAAAGGAACTCGATTGGACTTTGGGAAAAGAATACCAATACATCGCAGTTTCCATTGATCCGAAAGAAAACGAGGCGGTATCGTTTCCCAAAAAAGGTGCTTATTTGAAGGATTACGACAGGGTAGGAGCAGAAACAGGTCTCCACTTACTCACGGGCACACAGGAATCCATTGATACACTCACAAAACAATTGGATTTCCGATACGCGTGGGATGCAGAAGCAAAACAATACATCCATGCCAGTGGTGTCTATGTTTTGACTCCTAATGGGAGAGTGTCTCGTATCTTCCAAGGCATCCAACTTGAACCTAGGGATTTAAAATTTGCCTTTGTTGAGGCATCTTCAGGTAAGATTGGGAGTTTTGTAGATAAGTTTGCTTTATTTTGCTTTCAATTTGATCCTAGAAAAAATAAATATACGATATACGCATACAGGATGATGCAATTCGGGGGGGCGGTCACCTTACTCCTTCTCGGTGCGTTTTTATACATAAACTGGCGAAAAATAACAAATAACAACCGTCAAGGAGTCACATAGATGTCTTGGAGCAGTCTCATTCCAGCGACCTCGTTCATGCCTATCCAGGCCACTGAAATCGCAAAAGAAGTCGATCTTCTCTATGCGTTTCTGATCATTGCAAGCCTTGTTTCGTTTGTCATCTTGATTGGTGGAATGACATGGTTCCTCATCAAGTTCAAACGTACAAGCTTAGACCAGAAATCCGCATATATTACTCACAATAATTTTGCAGAGTTTCTTTGGTCTTTTATCCCTCTCGTCATCATGATGGGAATTTTCTACTGGGGGATGGTGATTTTCGAAAAATTGAGAACCCCACCAGAAGACATTGCGGCCGAGATTCATGTGACTGCAGAGCAGTGGGCATGGACTTACCGTTATGCAAATGGAAAAGAGTTCTACAGCTCTGGAAACGATCCAATGATTGTGCCAGCTGGCAAAGCAACCAAACTCATCCTCACTTCAAAAGATGTGATCCATAGTTTTTATGTTCCAGCATTCCGAACCAAACAAGATGCGGTTCCAGGAAAACTCACACAACTATGGTTTGAACCAAAACAACCAGGGGAATACATCGTGTTCTGTACAGAATACTGTGGAACCAAACACTCCGGTATGATGATCAAAATCAAAGCAATTCCATCTGAAGAATATGCGGCATGGTACCACGCTGAGAAAAAAGGCGCTGACACTCCTGCTGATCTCGGTAAGGTTTTGTTTGCACAAAAAGCTTGTGCTTCTTGCCATTCCCTTGACGGATCAAGAATTGTCGGACCGACAATGAAAGGTCTTTTTGGATCCAACAGAAAGTTTGCTGATGGAAGCCAAACAAAGGCTGATGAAAATTACCTTCGTGAATCCATCCTTGTATCATCTGCAAAGATTGTAGAAGGGTATCCACCAGCGATGCCGGTATTCCAAGGCCAATTGTCTGATGCAGACGTTGCCAACTTAATTGAATATATCAAATCCATTAAATAAGGAAGAGAGATGAGTTCAGCACATACAAAAACCGAACATGGTCACACTGACCATAATTATCTGAACCACGGATCTGGAATCTGGTCTTGGATGACCACTCTAGACCACAAACGCATTGGACTGATGTACTTTGCAACGGTTGCTACCCTTTTCTTAATTGGTGGTTTCTTTGCATTGGGAATTCGTCTGCACTTAGCAAAGTTTGGTGCAGAACCACTTTTGTCTCCAGATACTTATAACAAGTTTATGACCTTCCATGGTGCCATTATGGTATTTATGGTGATCATTCCTGGAATTCCTGCTTTCCTTGGAAACTTTGTCCTTCCAATCCAATTGGGTGCAAAAGACGTTGCTTTTCCTAGGCTGAACCTTGCATCCTACTACATCTTCATCGCAGGAGCGGCACTTGCAGCTTCTTCCATGATCTTCAACCAAGTAGATACAGGATGGACATTTTACACTCCTTACTCGACTGCAAAAACATCAAATGGTGTGATTTTGTTAGTGATGGGAGCGTTTACTATGGGATTTTCTTCCATCTTAACGGGATTAAACTTCATCGTAACCACTCATAAACTCCGAGCACCTGGAATGACTATGGACCGCATCCCACTCATGATTTGGGCTCTGTATTCCACTTCCATCATCCAAATCTTGGCAACTCCAATCCTTGCGATCACTCTTCTCCTCATTGGAGCTGAGAAAACGCTAGGTGTGGGAATTTTTGATCCAGATCTCGGTGGAGACCCTGTTCTTTTCCAACACTTCTTCTGGTTCTACTCCCATCCTGCGGTGTACATCATGATTCTTCCTGCGATGGGTGTGATTTCTGAACTCATCACTGCGTTCTCCAAAAAAACAATTTTTGGTTACCGAGCGATTGCTTATTCATCAGTAGCGATTGCAGCAGTATCCTTCCTTGTTTGGGGACACCATATGTTTGTGTCTGGTCAGTCAACACTTGCTGGTATCATTTTCTCCATCATCACAATGTTTGTTGGGGTTCCAACTGCCATCAAACTCTTCAACTGGATTTCTACAATGTATCGCGGAACGGTTACCTTTGAAGCACCAATGCTTTTTGCTTTAGGGTTTATGTTCCTCTTTACCATCGGTGGATTAACAGGGGTATTCCTTGCATCAACTGGTATGGATGTTCACTTCCATGACACATACTTTGTTGTGGCTCACTTCCACTATGTAATGGTAGGGGGAACTCTTATGGCTCTTATGGGCGGTATCTACTACTGGTTCCCAAAAATGTTTGGTAGGATGACTTCTGATCTTGGTGGAAGGATCTCTTGGGTGCTTATCTTCACTGGCTTTAACGTAACCTTCTTCCCACAATTTGTACTAGGTGCTATGGGAATGCCAAGACGTTATTTTGACTACCTCCCTGAATACACAAACCTCAATCAAATCTCTACCGTGGGATCTTGGCTGATAGGTCTTGGATTTTTGGTAGGACTCATCACCATCATTCATGGAATTTTCAAAGGGGAAAAAGCGTCTGATAACCCTTGGGGTGCAAAAACACTCGAATGGCAAACGTCTTCTCCACCTCCACACGAAAACTTTACTACAACTCCAACTGTAACTGCAGGGCCATATGACTTCCGTTAGTTCTTCAAGTGAATTTCATCACCAACACCATTTTAAGAGTGCAGAACACCAGTATGCCTCTTCCAAACAAGGAATTTGGTTATTCCTTTGCACAGAGATTCTTATGTTCGGTGGCCTATTCGTAGGTTACCTGATCTACCATTCTTTGTATCCTACCGTCTTTAAAAACGGTTCCGAAACATTAGATTGGAAAATGGGTGCAGTTAACACAGTTGTATTACTTGTGAGTTCGTTCACAATGGCTGCTGCTATTAACTATGTGCAACGTGGTCTTCATAAAATTGCTGCGATAATGCTTGCGTTAACAATTGCATGTGCAGCGGCATTTATGGTCATCAAATACTTCGAATATAGCCACAAGTTCCATGTTGGAACTGTTCCCGGCAAATTTTCGTTAGTTGACCCTTCTTGTGCAGCGGGTGGAAAACGAGCAACTTGTGAATCAAAAATTGCCGCTCTCCTCAAAAACCCAGCTGAACTTGAAAAAAACCATGTAAGTGCGGAAGAAGTCTCTCGCTTAAAAGCTGTGATCTCCCAACCAAAATGGGAAATGTTCTACGGTTTTTACTTTGTGATGACTGGTCTTCACGGGATCCACGTGGTTGCTGGTGCACTTATGATCTTCTGGATTTTCATCAAAACTCTCCGAAGAAAAGTTGGACCTGAATATTACACTCCTGTTGAAGGTGTAGGTCTATTTTGGCACGTAGTGGACTTGGTATGGATCTACCTCTTTCCACTTCTTTACTTGGTAGGATAAAAGGGATTATAAAATGGAATACGTAATCAATTACGGACTATACTTCATTGCACTTGCGGCTGTTTTTACACCTGTTTTAGGGTTTGGAATTTTTGCTCCAGGGATTGCAACTGCAACGATTCTTGGATTTATTGTAAACTGGTTTGGTCAATTTTTCCAAACTGATCGTTTTGCAAAATTCACATCCGAAAACAAAGACAACAAACTGTTGAAGTTTGTTATGGGTGATGAAGATCATAAAGAAGATCACGCTTCTGCATCTATGTGGGTAGAGGATGGTGAAGAGGAAGAAGAACATGACCACCATGTGATTTCCATCAAAACATATGTGTTTGTGCTACTTGCTCTTTTCTTTGGAACCTTTATCACTGTTTGGGTTGCTCAATACGACTTAGGAAAATGGAATATGATTGTGGCAATGGCTGTTGCAACATGTAAAGCATTCTTCGTATTGGCTTACTTCATGCATTTAAAGTATGACAATATGCTTAACCGAGTGATTTTCCTTTCAGCGTTTGCTTTCCTTGCGTTGTTATTCGCTTTCTCTTTTGGAGATATCATCTCGAGAATTGCACCAACAACTGAAACCCCAGTAAAAACTTTTTTCTAAAAAAAAATAGAAAGTAGATTTTGGAGAAACCCGCCTTCGAGCGGGTTTTTTCGTCTAATTAGGCATCGTGTTTCAACATTTCCAGACGATCGTTTCTAGATTTTTTGATTTAATCCCCGAAAGGAAAATTTATAATTTAGAATATTGTAAAGAGTTAGATCGCCAAACAAGAATCATCCAATTCCCTGGAAGTTTAATTGGAAGCATTGCATTACTTGGTTTTGCCTTTGATACTGATGCAAAACTCCACCCAGAATTTCCGGAGATGTTTTACTTTCGGATTGGGTTTACCATCCTCTGTGTTTTTTATATATTCCTAAACTTATTCAATCAATCACGGAACATTCAATCTAGATTAGAGGGATTAACTTGGGGTTATGTTGTATATGGTTATGTGCTGTTTACAACATCGTTTTTTACGGGAAGAATTGCCGACGATGCTCCTTATGTATCCGGCTTACAAATGGTTGTCATCATTCTTTCCTTTTTGCCACTTCCCAGAAAAACACTTTTTATTTATTATCCCATTTCAATTTTTCTGTTTTTAACAACCGTTATTATATATAAACCAAATTTGAATACACCTGCCACTGATTATTCCATGCAAAACTTAATCTTAAGTTATATCTTGGGTGTTTTTAGTGGACTTATCATTGAGAGGTACAGATTCCATTCATTTTTAAACCACTTTCGTATCACAAAGAAAAATGAAGAAGTAACAAAAGCGGCAGAAGCTTTGCAGGCATTAAAGTCACAACAAGATGGAGATTATTTTCTAACCACATTATTATTTGAACCTCTAATCGGTAAAGAGTTGGATGGCAATGCTGTAACCATTGATACATTCTTAAATCAATATAAAAAATTTTACTTTCGTAACAAGGAATACCAGTTAGGTGGTGATTATCTTTCCGTATATAATTTGATCTTGCAGGGCAAACGATACAAAGCATTTTTGAATGGCGACGCAATGGGAAAATCCATACAAGGCGCCGGTGGTGCCATTGTGCTAGGAGCGGTTTACAATTCTATCATCATTCGTTCCAAAATGGATCCAACTTCCTCAAACCGCTCTCCAGAAAGATGGTTACATGATTGTTACCTAGACCTTCAAAAAATATTCGAAACATTTGATGGAGCAATGCTCGTGTCAGCCGTAATCGGATTATTGGAAGAATCAACCGGCACACTTTATTTCATAAACTTGGAACATCCTTGGGTGATTTTATATCGAGATGGAAAAGCATCATTCATTGAAGAAGAAATTCATTACTATAAATTGGGTGTAATGGAAGTTCCATCCAATCGATTTATTTCTGTTTTTCAAATGAAAAAGGGAGATAAAATTTTCTGCGGTTCTGATGGGAAAGATGATTTGGTCATCTCTAATTCTGGAAAATACCGCGATATTAACGAAGACCAAAACTTAATTTTAGACTGTATTGAAAATTCAAATGGTGAACTCCACAACTTGGTATCTGTTCTCGAAACAAAGGGAAAGTATTCAGACGATCTGAGTCTAATTTCATTGGAATATAACTTAGAATCATTAAGTAAACCTGGGAAGTTTTGGAAAGAAGCTAAAAAATTAATTAAAGAAAGGCAATATTCCCAAGCATTGGATTTACTATTGTCTTATCCTTCCGCTTTAGATACATCCATTTTGGAACTAAAATTCATAACAAAATTGTATGAAAAAGAGGGTGATCTTTTGAAAGCAATGGAATATGCAAGTTTAGCTTTAGAAAACTTTCCATCGGATACAAGTTGGATGTTCCATACATCGGTTTTGTATAAAAGACTTTATTCCATTTATAAATCCCAATCATTTTTGTTTGAATCACAAGAGTTAAGTGAGAGAGTGCGCCTTCGACAACCAAATAACATACGGAACTTAATTCATTTAGCAGATGTTTGTAGGTTGTTGGAAGATAAAGACCGCACAAGTTTCCTGGTTCAGATACTAAAGAAACTATCGCCTGAGAATAAAAAACTAGTAGAATTGATTCGTTTGTTATAATTAAAGTTATTTTTGTAACATAATGATTCTGTTCTCGATTTCCATTCGTTTGAATCCATAAAATTCCTTGATCCATTCAAATGCCTCATTTGTGTAAAAGAAGGTATGTGTTTGGTCATTTTTATAATACCAACGATCAAATGAAATGGAGTCTTCATACGGGTGTGTTAGGATATATAACATTCCATTTTTTTTGAGTAGTGACCAAAGTTTCTGAAATTCTAAATTTGGATGATGGAAATGTTCCACAACTTCTGTTAAAATGATATAATCGTATGGTTGCGTTAGATTTTCTGGATAAGGGTGGAAAAAAGGATCAAATAAATTGATCTGATATCCTTTTTCTTTGAGTAAATATTCAACAACTGGTCCTGGGCCAGCACCATAATCCAAACCAAAATCCTCTGACTTTTGATGTGTAAGGACTTTTTCTACAATTGGCTTTAAAAAATTTTGGTACTGAATATCGTGGATATCATTGTTATGCTCTAGATATCTTTTTTTTTCGTCATCAACTGTAGGTAAAAAAATTTTATCCATAAAGATAGACAAACAATTTATGCATCGATGGTATGCCCTGAATTTGTTTTGATAAAAGGGAGTCGATGGAGAGTTACAAAGAGGACAATTCATAAGAAACTAATTCCAGTTTCTTATGAATCATGTATCTTTCAATGAATATTCCCATTGAAAAATAGTGATCTTTAAAGATAGGTAAATTGAAGATCGTATCCGAATGAATTACACGTCGAATTGTTTCATGAATTCTGATCTCGGGCAATACCGTGTCATATCGAAAGCTTTTAAAACAGAATCAGCTGCCAAAAATGGATTTGGTTTACCAGAAGAAATGATTGTATGAGTCGTAGTATTTTTTGTTTTATCAAAATCTGAACACACAGCAGTAACACCTGCTGATTGTAGAGTCAGTTTGCTTTTAACAACCGTTTTTGCAGTATATGTATGTTGATAACTTCCTTTTTTAAATGAAGTATAAAATCTTGATTGTACTTCAAAATTGCCAGGCGAAAACAAAAATGGTTCTGACTTAATTTCATATTGGTTACCATCTCCATCCTTAACCAAAACATTGATTGCAAATTCATTAAACAGAATGATGCCTTTGTTGTTTTTTAACTTTGCTCTCTCTGTCTCAAATTGTTTATAAGTTATTGTATCTGTTTTTTCTCTATAATTCTGATTTGTTTCTAATTTGATTGTTTCGTCAGGTGAATGGTAAACAAAAAGTGCATCATTGGAATGATCGATTAAAAACAAAATTGGAGAAAATAGAAATGTTAGAAGGTTTAGATAAGCGTATTTGTTAAATTTTTTCTCAATTACAATGGACTTTGGTTCAAATCCATTTTTTTCAATTCGGTAGTTGAATTTTTTATCCGATTTTTCTGGATAATCAATTTGGTGGAATGTTTCACTAACTTTCTCATCATCTAAATAAATGCTCGATTCGATTTGTTCTGTATAAACTGTGATCGGCACGTGAGTTGTCGGTTTAAACATGGTTGCACAACCTATGGTGAGTAAGGTTGTAGTGAATAATGCTAGTTTGGTGAAGGTTTTTAAGGATTTTTTCATTTCAACCGATTTCATTAGCGAATAGTAATATTGTAACTCTTTTTTTAGTTTTACTTCGATAGAAATCCAGATCTTACGCAAACTGGCAGGTCCGATTTTGTTTTTCTCCAATGAATGGAATCCCAAAAAACCAGTCTATTTTTTGGGTTCTCCTTCCGATAATTGTGGTAATAGAGAAATCGGAACGCCCATGCAAAATATAGATTATTCCAGAAAGCTTCGGTCCGGCCGACCCTACGAAGGGGAGAATGCAAACCATTCTCCTTTCCCAACTCCTTCTTATTCTCAAGTCAGTGCCAAACCAAAATCTGCGTTCATCCTCCTCATTGGTGGCATTTTACTTTTTACCTCAGGAATGGTGGTTGGCATCCAATTGGGCCAAAAAGAAAGTAAATTTAAGGAAAACGCTGAAACTTCATTTTCGAATGTAGGCACAAAATCACAGGTTTCCTCTATTCCATCTCCTAACAAAAGGGAAATGGAAGAAACAAACGAAACAGAAAAATCACCTTCCGAACAGAATGGATCTTCTCCTTTTCCTGCTACATTAAAATTCCCACCAAAAAATGACCAAATCAATTATATGGTGCAAATTGGAGATTTTAGCCCAGAAGAGGCCGTATCAATCGGCAAACAGCTGATAGAATCACAGCCAAATTTAAGAGGTAGGATTTTTCGCACTTCAACTGGGAAATTATTTGCTGGTTATTTTTACCGACTGGAAGATGCAAAGGAAACTTTGGACATCGTAAAAGGTAAATTGCCCCAATTGACTGGTGCAGAAGTAAAAACCATTCGATTCTGAACTATTTTTGCCAACTTCCTTGACATTGGCCATTTTTCAGGTATACTCTAGTTAAGAGTATTTACGGAAGTTATTATACTTACTTGGCTACAAAAAAACTAAACGAAAAAACTAAAGAGCCTAAATTCAAGGTTGGGGATTACGTTGTATACCCTATCCATGGAGTAGGTGAAGTCACAGAAGTTGCTAAAAAGCTGATTCTGGGAAAGAAAAAAGACTGTTACAGTTTGGAAATTCAAGGTTCCAAAATGAAGGTCTCTATCCCTGTGGATCGCGCAATGGATGTGGGTATCCGGTCGATCATTGATAAAAAAGAGATCAAAAAAGTTCTCACTCTCCTAAAAAAGGATGAGGTCGACACGGAAGAGGACTGGAAAGTCCGTTACCAGAACAATATGAACAAGATCAAATCTGGTTCTATTTTCGAAGTGGCTGATGTGTGCCGTAATCTTTACAGACGTGCCTATGGCAAAGAACTCTCTATTATGGAGAGAAAGCTCTATGAGAGCGCCTATAATTTAGTAAAGATGGAAATTGCATTGAGTAAGGGTGTACCCCAAGAAGAAGCAGGAAACATTGTTTCCGACGTGCTGGCAGCTTCAGTGCAAGGTATGGCTCCACCACCACCTCCAAAAGAATTGGATGATGATCTAGACTTAGAATAAACTTCCGTTTTTGCTCAAACTCTTTTACAAGGATTGAGTTATGAAACATTTACTTTCAACCATTGGGACACTAATTGTCACTTCGGTATCGTTTTTCTTTATACATTCAGAATCGCAAAACATCGTTTTGGCGGGGGTTCTTGCTAGCGTTGTTCTGGTTTATTCTTTGGTTTTAATTCTCGGTGAGAGAAAATTATTCCCAGAAATTAAAGCAGATGTGGTTCTCTGTGCGAGTGTTGGTGCACTACTTGGACTCTCTATAGCTGCGTTTCCTGTCAGTTTGCTTAATGATTATGGATACAAATCGGTTTCCATTTTTGTCGCTGTGCTTTTTTTCCTTACAGGGATAAAAGCAGGTGTCTCGTTTTCCAAAAAACCTGGCCTTTCCATTTTTGGTGGTGGCAGTGGTGCTCCTGGTTCGAGTTTTTCCATTCCAGGCCTGGAAGGTGGAACATCACAAATCAAAGACAAAATTCTAGATACTTCCGTTGTGATCGATGGAAGAATTTTGGACATTGCTGACACACACTTCCTAGATGGTCCGCTCATCCTTCCTAACTTTGTGTTACGTGAAATCCAATTGATATCCGATTCTTCTGATCCGATCAAACGTGCTCGCGGTCGTCGTGGTCTTGAGATGTTAAACAAACTACAAAGAAAAGGATCGATCGAAGTTAAAATCACTTATACTGATTATTCTGATACTCGAGAAGTCGATGCGAAGTTAGTCAAACTTGCTCGTGATACTGGCGGTGCAGTAGTAACCAACGACTTTAACCTAAACAAAGTTGCTGAATTACAAGGGGTTCGAGTATTAAATCTTAACAATCTTGCAAATGCATTAAAACCCGTTGTGTTACCCGGTGAAGAGTTTCAAATTTCCGTCATCAAAGAAGGAAAAGATGAAAACCAAGGGATTGGTTACTTGGAAGATGGAACCATGGTTGTGATAGAAAATGGTGGCCATTTAGTTGGGAAAGATGTACGTGTAGTCGTTACAAGTATCATCCAAACTGCTGCTGGTAAAATGATTTTCACAAAAGTACAAAACGGTAATAATAACTACAACAAATCGTAATCTATTTTTTGTAGTCTAACGGATATGAAACTAGCTCGTTTTTTAATGTCACACGAAGGGTTCATATCCGTTCTTTGTTATACGGTAACAGCCGTATTTTCTTTCCTCTCATTTGCTCCTCTTAATTTGCCTATCTTTGTTTGGTTTGCTCCTTTTGGACTTTTTCTAATAGAAAAAAGAAACAGAGGTGAATGGAAAAAACTCATCTACCATGGATTTGGTTTTGCCATATTGTTTTATTTGGTGTCCTTCCATTGGGTCTACCATATGACAACTGTTTTTGGGGGATTTGATTGGTATTTGGCAGTTCCTATTTTTATTGGATCTGCTATTTTATTAAATTTTAAATTCCCAGTATATTTACTCCTTTTCTCTTTTTTAGCAAAAAAAGTGGGAAAATTTTTTCCATTGATAGCATCGTTTTCGATTTTGTTCGCTGAATTTTTTACTCCTCAAGTTTTCCCTTGGTATTTCGGTAACGTTGTAGCAGAAAATCAAATTTTAGCACAAAACGCTGAGTATACGAGTGCTTATGGATTATCTGGCTTTTTGTTTTTTGTTTCTTATTATTTATTTTACCTTAAAAATCCCAAAAAAGTCCTCCATTTTCTGTTTTTGATTCCTTCTCTGAGAACAAAACACGAAAAAATTTCCAAACAGCTGTTAGTTGGCTTAATCTCTCTTTTGATAGTTTTAGGATTGTTTTTCGGGAATGGTTTTTATTTGTTCCATAAATGGGAAAATGTCCAACCAATCGCTGAACGCGAGGTTCTCATTGTCCAACCGAATGCTCCTTTGGAGTTTCGAGACGGGAGAAACCCAGCAGAAGAAATTCGAAATTTAATGACTCGCATTGACCGAATGGTGGAAACTGAATTAAAAGAGAAACCAGTGGATTTGGTAGTTTTACCAGAATCTGGAGTTCCATTCTTTACCACCCATGATTCAGAAGTAACTAGATCGATTCGGATCTATTGGCACCAATTTGAGTCTTTAATGGCCATCATCAGTTTGCGACATGGAGCCAATTTGTTTTTTAATGAATTGGATGCAGACATTCCAGGAAACCCAGAGTCTGCACGGATCATTCGTAATAACATTCGCATGTACAATTCGTCCGTACTCATGAATCCAAATGGGGATAGGAAAAACAGTTACCAAAAAGTATTTTTACTCATTTTTGGGGAATATATGCCATTTGAATGGATGTATGCCTTGTCTGGTCAAACAGGACAATTTGCACCAGGAACAAAAATGGATCTTATCCCTTATTATGAACGTCGCAAAACTCCTTCCAATGTAACGAAGGATTTACATTGGGAAGATACATTCGGGTTAAGTCCGGATTCCGTAAGAGAACATTATCGTCCTAACCAAATTGAAGAAAAAAAAATTGGGTCCTTCTTACCTTTGATTTGTTATGAAGTGATTATCTCTGAATTTGTTCGTCAATTTCAGGGAGATCCAGATTTTATCGTGAATGTAACAAACGATAAATGGTATGGAAATTCAGTTGAATCCTACCAACACCATACCTTGGGTCGTTTGCGTGCGATTGAATTTCGAAAGTGGATCGTTCGTTCTACAAATTCCGGAACGTCAGTTTTTACGGATCATTTAGGCCGTAATATTGATAACGAATTCACGCCAATTGAAACTACGGCAACCATCCGTAAAAAGGTATCGGTTATTCCAGGCAAAATGACATTTTATCGACTTTATGGAAACTTACTTTCTTATTTGTTTATGGGAATTGTAGGACTTGTGTTTTTTGTTTATGCTAAAAGGAATTCGTAATGTTCTATTTGAGAATCGTTTCTACATAGCATTCTATGTTTCCGTTGTCTCTCACATAACATTCATTATATATTCATTTAATCATTCAGACTCCATTTACCAAAAAACTCTTTGTGGTCCCGCTTGGATTTATGCAACCGAAGATGAGAAAGAACTCTCTTTCGAAATGAGTTTTGGTAAAAATATGGGTGAATCAGGTAATTCTGAATCAAATGAAGACCCTGGTGAGGGCCAAGAGGAAGGGGAGGGTGAAGGCAAAGAAGGTTTTTCGAAAGGAAAATATAAGGGAAGCCAATGGGAAGATTTAGTTCAAAATTTAGAGGGAACCTCAAACTTAAGAAAACAGTTCCGAAATGATTATGATCAAATCAATGAAAATTCAGGTGTTGCTGATTCTTATATCAAAAGACATCGAGATTTTGAAGACATTATTGTTAAAGATGTTCTTCCCACTTTAAAAAATATCAGAGATCCCTTTAAAATAGATATCGATTCCGCTGAAGACAATTTATACTTACACAAAGAAAGAAACCGTATCATAGAAGAATTCCGTAAAGGTGAGGAATCAACTTCACCAATTACAATGAAATTATCTAAAGATGGGGAACTTCCACCTAAATCTCCTTTGTCGATGCCAAAAGAGGATCGAACCAAATACTTGGATCGGACATTAAAACAAAAAAAAGAAAAACAGTTGGATGAATTTATTTCAAGGTTTATGGGATATGACCCCAATAAAGGAGATTTGAATTTATTTGTAAGAGATCTGTATTATGAAAACTTACAAAGGTTAGCATACCCTTTTAGTAACGATATGAGTTATTTTGCTATCGATTACTTCCAAGAAAATCTAAATAAAGAAGATTTTTTGAGACAAATGATGGCGGCTTTGTCAGCCCAATTAGGAACAAATACTGGAACAGAAATTTTATTTACGATTGAAAATATCTATTACATCCAAGGAAAAGCTCTCGAACAATACTTCCGAGTGAAAGATTATTTAAAAAACTCTTCACCCGAACAAAAACAAACTCTTAGGTATGAAACTCTCCGGCAGGTGGAAGCTAAGTATAAAAATCTTTTGAAAGAAAAAAAGATTCTGAATGTGATGGATGCCGAAGAAGCTTATGTGAAAAAAAGAATCGATATTCTCGATACTCTTCTCACTCACACTCCAAATTTTTACCGAACAAAGGATGGAATGTTTGAAAAAGCTAAAGTCCTATGGGAACATGGGCAGTGGAAACAAGATTCCAAACTCCAATCGGATGCTCTGAAAATTTGGTACCAAATCCCAAAAATTCCAAAGAATGGAGATTTTTTAAACCAGGAAACTTTTGATACCATTCAACTGTTGTTACGTGACGTTGGAGATCCAGCTGATGCAAATGTGTTATCGCAACAAACAAAAAGCCAAATCGAATATGCTTTGCGAACAAGACTTGATGATGCGATGTCTAAGAAAAAATTGAGAGAAGATCGACTTCTTTGGCCAAAAACCAAATAGATCCGATTGTAATGACTCGTTTTTAAGTTTTAATATTTTCTAATCCATTTTCATGGAATTCGGTTGCCCATTGGTCATGGAAAGGAGTTTCTTTTTCGATTCGTTCTTCAATGGCCATTTGGGAAATCGCAGTTTCACCATAGTGGCGGAGGAAATCACGGTGGGCCAAACGTTCTATGAGAGCTTGCCAAAATACTTCGTCTTCATAGTCTTCCAAAATATCAACAAGACCACTTTCTTCTTCAAACTCACGAGTCAGGTATGGTTCTCCATTGTTTTGGTCAATTTGGACAATATTACCTAATCCCGCATGTTCCGCTTGTGAGAAAACATGGCGAACAACGTCTGCAAATCGAGAGTCAGAATCTGGTTCATCCTCCGATCTGTCTTTGGCTTGTAATGTGGAAATGACCCAATCTCCCATATAAACTAATTTGAGTAGGGTTTCGTATTGTTCTAAGGAGAGTTCCATTTCCATTTAGGATCAGGATTGGTTACTAGGTTGGGAAGAAAAGAGTTTTTTTCAGAGACTTCCGAGGAGAAAACCTGGAAAAAGCCATAAAAACTCAATCCTCTAATAGGATTTCTTTGTTTCGGAGAGGTCTATATTTATCTCGCACAATAGCAGTTATATCATCAATCGCGATTAGCACTTCCTGGTTAGGGTCGTTGTTTTCATACGGTAAATAAAAGAATCCTAAAATACGAATGGAACTTTTTTGTAGAAATACTCGATCGTTTTGGTCAAAATTTTTTGAAATGGAAACAGTGATGGTTTTCCAACCACGGTAGTTTAGTGAGGTTAAGTTTAATTGTCTCACTTCTGCGTCTTGTGTTTCTATGATCAGTGTTAGGTTCCCACTCGATAAAGAAGAGTAAATCGGGATGGAGATCTCTTTAATGAAAGCATTCACCTCAATGGGTTTGGGAAAGTACAATGAAAACGGTAAATTGGCATCTTTTGGAATCCGAAGTACAAGCGCTTGTTTGGATCCAGGAATGGGCGCTGTAAAATTGTTTGATAGGCTGATTTCGGGAAGTTTTGTTCCTTTTTCTAATTTTGTGCGCAGATGGCTCGCATTGAAATTTGAAAGTTCAAAATTTTCGAGAAGGATTTCTCTCCAAATGCCACTCTCGCCAATGATTTCGGAATGGAATGGAGAAATGAGAAAAAGTGTTAGGATTATGGTGTTTCTTAAAGCAATCATGTTGACAATATTTCCTTACAAAGAGGATATATATGTTTTATCTGTAAAAAGGAGACATATACTAATGCAGGCGCACAAATACCTTTTGGCCATTTTGACAATTTTTTTCGCAGGCCATATCTCAGCACAGGTTGCTGACCCAAAAGCCACTACTTCCACCAAAGACAAGGCAATTCAAAAAACTGAAACCACATCTACACAAGCCAAAGATGGTGTGAACAAAGTTGAGACAACTGTAAAAGACATTTTGGGAGACAAAAAAGAAGCTGGAGCTTCTACAAGTGATGCACCCGCTCTTTTTATCACTAGTAAAACATCGTTTTCTTTAGACGCAAAAGATGATTCTTCTATGATTGATTTCATCGAATGGAAACCAAAAAATGGTGAGTATAGAAGATTTACGCAACCAATCCGTATTTCGGAAGAAGGACTAACTGAGATTTACTACCGTTCCGTTGATAAAGTTGGGAACGCAGAAACTCCAAAAATCCTTGTTGTGAATGTAGACAATACTGCTCCACGTGTGAGCCTTGTTCCACAAGAACAACTGTTTGTTTTAGACGGAGTTCCTTTTGCTTCTAAAAACAACACATACACAATTGTAGCGGAAGACCGCCAAACAGGAGTAGAAAAAGTTCAATTCAGTATCAACCAAGAAGCTTCTAAAGTTTATGCCGATCCAATCAAATTGGAAGTTGGTGGTGCAAATACAATTAAGTATTCTGCAACTGATAAGTCTGGAAACTCTTCTCCAGAATCTTCTATGATCATCACTGTTGACGATGTCAAACCTACAATTGAAATCGTTCCTTCTTTCCCATTAGTGGACATCAATGGAAAAAATTTCCAAAGAAAAGGAAACGTATTCTATGTAAACGCAACTGACAAAGAATCTGGCGTGAAAAAAATCTTAGTTAAAATTGACGAAGAAGAATTCAAACCTTATGTGGAAGCAATTGCAATTGAAACACAAGGGGATCACGTGATCAAAGCTATGGCTGTTGATAATGTTGGAAACCAATCGGATGTAGTCGAAGTAAAACTTACTGTTGACTTAACTCCTCCAACTTCAACAATCCAAAAAGCAAGTGAAGAGCCAAAAGTAGAAGCGGCACCTGCTCCGCAATCTACAACTCCTGCTAAATAATTTTTTAAAAAAGTAAGACCAAACTCTTACTAAAAAACCCCTTTCATTATGAGAGGGGTTTTTTTTTCACTACTGTCATTTATATTTCCAAAGTACTGTATCCGCTGTGGGCAACACGATCTATTCTCAGACATTTTCGGTTTGTGTAAAGTTTGCACCAAAAATTGTGCCCTATCTCAAGACAGATGGAAATCACCTTATACCATTCCGAAACCAGTGGATCGCTTTGTATTTTATGAGGAAGCTTACTCTTTGCAAAAGAGAGATCTGATCGCCAAAGAACTTTTCCTTTCCTTAAAATTCCAAAATGAAAAACAAATCTCCAACTACTTCTGTATAGGTTGGAGGCAGTTGGCAAAATTTTGGAAAATCGACCCTCCCGATTGTTTTGTCATGGTTCCTTCCAAACCCAAACCTGGACCAAAACCTTACCATGTTGCCTGTTCTTTACGAAATCGGCTGATACGAGGCCTAAAAATAAGGGAAGATACGAGTCTTCGTAAGGTTTCAAAGGACAAACAGTCGGAGAAACGATTTGAAGAGAGATTTTTTCATGCAAAAAAGGCATTCGAATTCACAAAAAGTGATAGAATCATAGAAGGACTTCATGTTCTACTCATAGATGATATATTTACGACAGGTGCCTCACTCAATGAAATCGCTCGGTTGTACAAACTGAGAGGGGTAAGAAAGGTAACTTGCGTAGTTTTCTTGTTAAGCGGGGTGTTTGAATCGAATGGATGTTCAAGTCAAGGATGACATAAGGATTATCAAATTTTCTGGAGCCATATTGAAAGTGGATTCTGATGAAATTGAAAAAGAATTGTCAAAACTCACCCAAGGTTCTGTTAAAAAAATCATTTTAGATTTAACGAAAGTTCATCATATATGTTCAACTGCTTTAGGAATTTTTGTCGCCACAAAACGTAAGTTAAAGCCTATGAATGGTGATATTAAAGTAATTGTGGTTGATGAAGATTTAATCCAGTTATTCGAAATCACAATGTTAGATAAAGTTTTTGAAATTTTTCCTGACTTACCTTCTGCAATGGAAGGTTTCCAGTTAGACGAGGAAGATTCCCACTGACAAAAAAAGCGTTAGCATTTGCATCTGGAAGTGATCACAAACGAAAAGAAATGCAAATGTTACTCTCACCTTTGGGTTATGAGGTAGTCACACCAAAAACTTTAGGAATCAACTTCGAACCAGTAGAATCAGAATCCACTTTTGTTGGTAATTCATTTATCAAATCAAAGGAACTCTTTCGCCTAACGGGCCTTCCGTCATTCGCTGATGATTCTGGAATTTGTGTGGATGCTCTTTTTGGGGAACCAGGAGTGTATTCCGCAAGATTTGGTGGTCCTGGACTCACCGATAAGGAACGTGCTCTCTATTTACTCAAAAAATTAGGAGAGAATCCGAATCGAAAGGCACATTACAGCTGTGTTGTGAGTTACGTAGATACAATTCACCAAGTTTCCTTTGAAGGAAAGGTTGAAGGGGTCATCACCCCCGATTATGATGAAATTGGAACATATGGATTTGGGTATGATCCTATTTTTTATTATCCAAATTTCGGAAAACGGTTTTCAGAAGTCCCAGAAGAAGAAAAAAACAAAGTTTCACACCGAAAAAAAGCGATGGAACTATTTTTGGATTGGTTTCAAAATATCCTGTAACGGAAGTTAATTTAAATTTACTTACTATTTTTTAACGAATGGATTCCGTGTTATCCTCATGAAACCAATTTCCCTTTTTGATTTAGAATGTTGAAGTATGAAACTCTCAATGATTCGCACCACCCTCCAATTTTTTGCAGTATTATTGTTCTTTCTCATTTTATTTGGAAAAAGTTTTCAATTAGAAGCACAAGTCATTTGCGGAGGGGCAGAATGTTCAAACATTCCTTCCGAATACCAACTCCTCGGAAATTTTGCGGGCCCCGCTTTAGATCGAATTTATACGAATGGTTTTCTTCGATCCATGGGAGAAAACGCAGTATTACAAAATCTGAATGCAAACCAATCAGGTGGCCAGAATGTTCCCTCTTACCGTTTGGGTTTAGGTTACACGATTGCAAAAGGACAAGCTAAAGCACGTGATTTGTATTATGAAAACTCTGAACTTAGAAATTTGCCAAAAGAAGGTGTCGCTGCGTCTCCTTCCTTCAGTTTTACAGCCAATCTGAGTCAATTGTTTCAAACTCCTTATGCCAGTCGTTGGAATGTCACAACTCATTTTTTCCCTTATGAATTTACGGAAGCAAATATTCCATTCGTAAAAATTCGTAATACGGACGTTAGGGGGAAGATCCAGAATTATGGAATTATGTTTCGTTATTTCCCAGAATCTTCTGGTTTTTCTTTTGGATTTGGATTTTTTCAAACAAACCAAGACTTATATTTAAGTTCGTATGATCGTAGAACCACTCAGTTCCGAATCGATGGCGAAAAACGAAGGTGGTTGGGAATCAATGATTTGTATTACCAATCTAGGATCTCTTCCTTTTCTTTTGATGTAAAATACAATTGGACAATTGGAATTTTATCTATCACACCTGGTTTGGGATGTGTATACAATGAAGGATATACTTCGATACAAGTGAGTCGGTATGCAGTGATTTCCACTCGATCCAATCCAGATGATTTTTCGACCTATCCGAGTGTGATTGGAATCCGACTCGCAACACGTTATGATCATGTTTCCAGTTTTGGATATGGAAGTTTAGGCTTACGATTTGGACAGGGAAGTTTTAGTGTGACTACGGAAGTGATGGCAGGGAGAGAAATGCAATCAGCAAATCTCTCCTTAAATTACCAATTTTAAGGGGTAAGGATTGCTCCCCCAGTAAGTCGTTTGTAAAAATCGTTTCCTTCTCTTTCCAAAAATTCTTCGTAATTTCCTTTGAAGTCTTTGATTCCTTCTGGAGTTACTTCAATAATTCTAGTACAAAGTGAGGAAATAAACTCCCTATCATGCGAAACCAATATCACTGTTCCATCAAACAAAGATAAGGCGTAGTTGAGTGCTTCGATCGTTTCTAAGTCTAAGTGGTTAGTTGGTTCGTCAAGAGCGATTACGTTGTCACCAGCAAGGATCATTTTTCCAATGATCATACGAGATTTTTCACCACCCGATAACACAGTTGTGGATTTGTTGGCCATATCACCTGAAAAAAGCATCCTACCTAAAATTGCACGAATCTCTTGTACTTCTGTGCCTTGAGGTGAATTGCGAAGTAACCATTCAACCAGAGTATCTGCATCTGGTTCCATTGCTTCTCTATGGTCCTGCGGGAAAAAAGATGTTTCTACCGAATCACCCCATTTCACTTGGCCAGAATCTGGTTCCAATTTTTTTAATAACATTTTAAGAAGTGTGGTTTTACCTACACCGTTTGTTCCAACAATCCCCACTTTCTCACCTTTCGTAATGGAAATGCTAAAGTCTTTGATGACTGGTTTTCCATCATATGACTTTGTGATATTGATTGCTTCGAAGACATCTTTTCCTAACACACGTTTTGCTTTGAAACGAATGTAAGGAGCTACCCTTGAAGAAGGTTTCACTTCTACCATATCAGATTTGATTTTTTCGATCATCTTTTGACGAGACGTAGCTTGTTTTGATTTACTAGCGTTAGCTGAGAATCTTGAAACAAACTCCTGTAAGTCGGCAATTTTTTCTTTTGCTCTTTTGCTGTCATTCATGAGTTGTTCGCGGGATTGTTCAGCAGCAATCATAAAGTCGTCGTAGTTCCCTGGGAAAACTCGAATGGTGTTATAGTCAAGGTCAGCGATATGAGTGGCAACTGAGTTGATAAAGTGACGGTCGTGGGAAATCACGATGACCACACCTTCATAATTGATGAGAAGTTCTTCTAACCAGTGGATGGTTTTGATATCTAAGTGGTTCGTTGGTTCGTCTAGGAGAAGGACATCTGGTTTTAAAAATAACACTTGGGCAAGTAGAACTCGTAATTTGAACCCACCTGTTAAAAAGTTAAGCGGACGGTTGTGAGCAGTGGTAGGAATTCCAAGACCTTCTAAAAGTTCCCCCGCAACCGATTCGGCTTCGTATCCGCCCATATCGGCAAATAATTCTTCAATTTCGGAAATCCGGATCCCTTCTTCGTCCGTCATGTCCTCTTTGGCATAAATAGCGTCACGTTCTGCCATTAGGTTCCAAAGTTCAGGATTCCCTCGTAAAACAGTGCCTAGGACGGTCTCATTTTCGTATTCATAGTGGTCCTGCTTCAAATACCCAACTTTTACGTCCTTGTCGAGGACCACAGAGCCTGCAGAGGGCTGTAGAATGCCCGCCAGGACCTTCATGAAGGTCGATTTTCCCGAACCATTGGCTCCGATTAGACCATAACGGCACTCCGGTTTGAATTTAATGGAAACGTTTTCAAAAAGGGGTTTTTTCCCGAAGGAGACTGTAATGCCGCTAGCTTGGATCATAGGTCAATTTTCTAAGGGAATCAGAGGTTTCAACCGACATTTCGTATGGTATGGCACGGATTCTACTCATCATTCTCTTCCTTTTTGGGAGCGGACTCACCAGTTCGCAAAGTATAAAAAATGGAATCCAGGTTTTGGAGGGAGACCTCATCAATACAGGCCATCTCTTGCGAACTGAAAAACAAGTATTCCGAATCACGAGTACAACCTTACAAGAAGAACTCGCTTATCTAAGTGGGAAGAAAGTACGGATGTTATGCGATGTGCAAGGGGATGGATGTTCGCCCATTCGATATGAAATTGAACCATTTGAAACGGGAAAAACTCCTGATTGGACCTTAAAAAAAATCCCAAGGTATGTAACACAAGGGTTATTCTCCTTTAATCCACAATGTACTCCTGATGGGAAAATACTATTTTGGACTGCCCTTGTGAGAGAAGGGGGCAGGTCCACTCAGAAAATTTGGGCATCAAAACGAGACCAATTTGGGTTTTGGATGGCAGGTGAACAATTGCCATCTCCATTAAACAACCGTTATCCTTCGGCCGTGATTTCTGCTTTGCCAGGTGGGAATGAACTTTTTGTATTTGGAAACTTTGGTGAAGATGAGTTACTCGATCAACTCAAACGTGAGATGACACAAAAATCACAACTGGCTACAAGAGAAGCAGCCAATGCCAAAGAATTCCATATTGTTCTCACTAAATTAGAAAACGAATACAAAGAAAGATCAGAAAAAATCCAAAATAGAGCACCTTTGTATAAAACACGGAAAACCGAAACAGGTTGGTCGTTACCAAGTCCAATCCCTTTTCCAAGTTTTTATAATTGGTATAAAAAGGCAGATAATCCCAACCAACAAGTGTTTGGTGGATCTGCCTTGTCTTCTAGTGGTAGAACTCTGATTTATTCAGCACAACAAAAGAAAAATTTTGGAAAACTCGATTTATATGTAAGTTTACAAAATGAAGCGGGAATTTTTGAAGATGGAATTAACCTAGGAAATACCTTAAACACAGGAGAAGAGGAAATGGCTCCTTTTCTTGCACCTGATGATCGTACCTTGTATTTCTCTTCCTCTGGAAGAAAAGAAGGAATTTCCATTTTTATTGCAAGGAGAAATGGTGATTCTTGGACATCCTGGTCGGAACCACAAGAATTATCACCTAACCTAAGAGGTGTTAACTTTTTTAGTATCCCAGCTGTTGGGAACTGGGCCTATGTATCAAGAGAGGGTGAGTTGTTTATGGCAGCAATCCCACAACATTTCCAACCAGATCCTGTAATGGTGATCAAAGGAAAAGTGGTTGATGAAGAAGGAAAACCACTATCTGCATTTGTCCAATACGAGTCCCTCTTAAAGAAAAAAACCATTGGATCTACTATTAGTGATCCAACCACTGGTGAATTTAGTCTGATTTTACCTTATGATGAAAATTATGGATTTTACGGTGAAAAAGAAGGTTATTTACCTGTCTCACAAAACCTTAATTTGCTGGGAAAAGAAAAGGAAGATAAAGAGAAAACCGTATTACTTGTTTTACCTAAAGTAAGGAAAGGAAATCAAATTGTGATGAACAATTTGTTTTTTGCCTTTCGGTCTGCTGACTTTGCCAAAGAGTCTGAACCGGAACTTGACAGATTGGCAGGAATTTTGAAAAAAACCTCTAATTTAAAGGTACTCATCGAGGGCCATACGGATAATGTTGGTACAAAAGTCGCTAACCAAAAGTTATCCTTGGGACGTGCAAATTCAGTTGCAGTTTATTTAAAGTCTAAACATAAAATAGAAGAGGCGAGGATTTCTGTGGTTGGTCTCGGGCCAAGTACCCCCATTGCAGACAATGCGACGGAAGAAGGCCGAGCGGTGAACCGACGGGTAGTTTTTAAAATTTTGGAAGAGTGAATCTGTGGACATTAAGAATATCAATATACCCAAAGTCAATGTAGACACACAAAAAATGATGGGGGCTGTCGATGGTCTCGTGGATAAAATCCCCCCGCAAGTCCAAGATTTACTCAAAAAAATCGCCATCGCTCTTTTTGTTTTTTTTCTGATTATGGCGATTTACATTGGATGGTCCCACGGATGGGAAAATGCCAAACCACAAGGGCAACAGTTAGCACAAGATACACGCAGTTTATTCATCATGGAAATTGAAAGGGATTACAATCGTAAACGGAAAGATGTTCGAATGTCTGACCCTGAAGATTTAAAATATGAATCCAATCGCCGGATGCAATTTGATTTCCTCAGTGAAAGAGAATCAAATGGATACACACACGATACAATCCCCGAAGAACAAGAGTTTTTGGGAAAAGAATATGATTTTAGAAATCGAAAATCAGAAGATACATCTGTACCTCCCATTTACACTCCGTCAGGTGATGGTTTAATCCCTTCTCCTATTGATGTACAACCTGTATCTCCAAAAGATAATTTGGAACCTTCGCAAGCATCTGATGATGAACTTAGGATGCAAAAAATGTTAACTCGTGTATCTGAATTGGAAAAAAAAGTGAAGGAAAAAAACGAAGAGAAAAATTTAGAAACTTTAAAACTGCCTAAACCTACTGAATCAAAAGAGGGTTTTGGAAAACCAAGAAGTTTAGAACGGATTCCAAAAGACCTCCGATGAATTGTCTAACCAAATGTTTGTACTGGTTTGAAAAACAATGGTTAGTTTTAACCATTACCTTCTTCCTTTTTCCTTTTTGTATTTTTCATCCGATTACTGCTGAACCTACTGAGATTTTTTTACCTTTCCCTGAAACTTGGAAAGAAGCAAATCCAAATGTTGATGAATTCAAAACCCCACCTTCTACTGCTAACATCCAAACAAAACCAAAGGAATCTTCGACTGTTTCCAATCAAACTGGAAACAATACACAAACACCCACAAACTCGAGAGAAGTTCTTTCCAATCCTAAAGACCAAATTTCCATTAACACTTCTTTACCAACTTCGGGACCATCTCAAGAACCAAAGGTTCAAGACAAAAAGAAAAAAAAGAAGGAAGTGATCGATCCTTCCAAAGCTTCCTTTCAAAAAGGGAAGGCATATCTTTCCAGAGACCAAAAAAAATCAGCTGAACAAGAATTCGCTGATTCTTATAATAAAGAAGGTGATTCTGCAAAATACTCTCGCACTGAGAACACCAACTTATTTGGGTTAGATGGAAAGGATAAAGAATCTTCAGGTTTAGTTGAAAAACAAGAAGATCCTGATCTTAAGATTAAAACTCAATTTGAGTTAGCAAGATCTTTGGATCGGATTGGGAATCCAGAATCGGAAGAAAAAGCTTACAAAGAATATCTGAAGTTGGTCACTGAATTTCCAAAACACCCAGAACTCACACCTAGGGCACATTATGCGATGGCGATTTTATTAATTCGCAAAAAAGAATTCCGATCGGCGGCCCACCAATTGGTGAATGTGATCAAAAACTTCAAAGAGTCTGAAGAATTTTTACCAGCCCATTATTATTTAGGTAAAATTTACGAGAGCAGTTGGGATGAAAGAGATTTGGAACGTTCCTTAAAGTACTACCAATTGTATTTAAATGGGATTGATGGAAAAAATCCGAAACCTGGTTATGACTTTCGAAAGGAAACCCGAGAGAGATTACGGGTCCTAGGTTCATCTATTTAATTTGAGTTTTATTTAAGAAAGAAGGTTAAAAACAAATTGCCATCATGCGATGGCAACATTCACTTCGATCCTTCCAAACTTGGAGTATAAGTTGATGGAAAGAGTTGGTTTTTTATTGAATCGGACAGAAGTACTTTGTGATTCTTGGATATTTGGTGTTGTGATTTCCACCGATTGACCAGCTGAAGTAAAGATATTCATCGCATTCCCTGTTGTCATGTTGGCAATCTCACCGAGGATGTCTTTGTATTCATTTTTAACATCTTCATCCGATAAACCTGGCACAAGTTTGCGAGAAATTTTATAAGCCGCATCGTAATTCATACTATAAACGACTTCACCACTGAAGGATCCAACAACTCCAATCACAATGGCGATTTCGTGGCTAGGAGCAGGGGAATCTTTGATCCCAATTTTTCCTCGGATTAGGTCCTGTTGTAAAACATCGCGGAATACGATGGTCGCAGCTTCCAGGAATGGGTTGATGAAGTCGGCTTTGATTTGCATTATTCTAAAGAGAGAAGGCCTTTTTTCTCTACGTTGTATTCTGCTGCTAAGGACTGGTTTATTTCAAGAAAAAAGCTTAGAAGTTGTCTTTGTTTCAAAAAATCTGCTGCCTGGTCTTTGGCGGGAGACGCTGTGGGTTGTCCGTAGGTTAAGGCACTAAATTCCACATACACTTGTTTGTCATTGTCAGAAAAAGGTCCAACGACTGTCTTTTTGCTGAATGGATCGTTTGCTAGAGATTCCCAAAATTTACTTGAGTTTGCCAATCGGTAACTGTTCCCACGGTTTGATGTGACCAGTTTTAAATCAGACAATGAGACGGCCGTCACTGTTTCGATGGGTTGCCCTGATTCACTCGCAATTGCATCAAGTGCATTTGGTTCAGAAATTTTTTGACTGATACGGGTTTTCCAGACTTCTGCTTCTTTTCGTTTGCGGTCAAATTTGAGTTTGGAAAGGAGGAGGGGTTTTCTCACTTCGAAGCTAACAAAATTCCCAGAAGGGTCTTTGGAAAGAGTTCCTTCTTTTTTTTCCTTCTCATATTCTTTTTGTAATTCCGCATCAGTGATATTGATTTTAGATTCAACTGCATTGAGCAAATTGACTTCAGAAATCGCCACCAAACGGAACGAAATTTTGGCACGTTTGGCTTCACTTTCAATCTCAGTTTCGTTTTCGGAAGGAGTGAGAGGTTGGTCCAAAAAGTTAGGAAACAAAGCAAAACCGGTTGCCGAATCAATTCGGTAATTCATCGGTGCGGAGCGGTAAATTTGTTGGTAAATTTCAGTGAGGGAGCGAGAATCCTCTTCTCCGTAACCAGCTTGGCTTACCGATTCCTTATGGATTTCTCGGGCTTGTTTGGACATTTCCCGTTTGATGCTAATTTCTGAAACTTGGAACCCAACGGCAGATGCAATGTCATTGGCTATGTAAATTTCACGAACAGTGGAATAAGCACAGGAATTGAGAAGTTCTGGATTTTGGGCAGTTTCCCTTCCGTATTGTTGGTAACGGTAATAACAATCACGTTTTGCCGCATTGAAGTAATCCACAGGGATACTGCGTCCGGCAATTGAGCCAGCTTTTGTGGAATTTTGACCTGTTATGGCTCCGATGAGGCTTTGTTCTGCATCACCTGGTAAAAAAGTGATGATAAGAGTTCCTACCAATACGAATAAAAAGAGAGCAATGATGGTACGATAAATTTTTTCTTTGAGAGTAGAGGGTTCATCTTCGAACATAAAGGAAAGGTTTCCGTTTCTAAAACCCTTGTAAAGAAAAAATGTAATCAAGGGATTTGTACTTTGGCAAGATAATATAGGTAGTATGTTGTTTGCCGCATTCGCAATGATTCTCGTGGGAGTTCTGTGCTTTATTTACGTAGCCCTTTCTCCTGGGAAAACGAAACAAACAACCTACCAACCTCGAAAACCGCAAAACCAAGGGCAATTTCGGATGCCCGAGAGGCCACAGGTCCCCCCTCAACTTGACGAACGAATCCGAAGGGAACGTATGATTTCGGAAGACAGACATCTTTCTTATGCACAAACGGAAGAACAAACTCCATCCGTCGTACAAAAATCAGAGGTTCTTCGGCCAAACGATTTAGGAAACCTAGAATCGGAGCCCATTCCACCAAAAGAGAGTCTTTTTGCGATTGAAGGTACATTGTATTTGGATCATTCAGGCAAACTGTCGTTTGGTGAGGATTCAATTGATTTGGATGTGATGGAAGATGGACTTCGAAACTTCAAACGAGTGGGAAGTGGGAATTTAAGGGAAGAAAATGGAAAGTTTTTGTTCCACTCAGGCAACGTAACTTATACTTACACACCGGAAGAACTTGACCAAGTGGTCCTACACAACCAGGGGATTGTTTTCATTTTAAAAGAACCAAAAACGCCAAGGCCTGTCTTTTTTACCAAAGAAATTGATACTTTTAAAGAGTTCCTAAAACAAGCTGCCCTCACGTAACTCATCTTACGATTCGCTTTACTCGTTTTATCCTTAATTTCTGGATTTACTTCTCAAGAGCAAGTCTTGTGATCAGTTCCATTTCTTTTTCCCCAGAACGTAATTGGATGTACGCTTTTATTTTTTCCATTTCTTCTTTTGATGGGAGTTTTTTCCATTCAGAATCAAAAAGGTTTGTATCCTTGTATACATTTTCATTCATATCAAACTTTTTAGTTTTGGCGAAACTTGCGGTAATCAAATTTGGAAAAAATATTTTTAATTCTTTTGCAATTTTCTCTGTATTTACATTGCCGATGTCCATTTGGTTTTGGTAAATTTCGGAGAGGATTTCGAATTTTAATTTATCCATTCCTGTTGTAGAAAGATCTTGTAGTAACACAAGTTCTGTGCCTTCCAGTGAATAGTATTTTAATTTGTTTTTGAGTTCGTCTTCTTGGGTTTGATCAATTTTGGAACCGAGTAATGTGATTTCAATTTTGGATTGATTGCCGTATACAATGTTCTTTTCTAAAACCCTTCTTCCATTTGTAATGATTTCCTTTCGGATGAACTCTTCTGCTTTGCCTTTAAAAAACGAGGAACGAACAATTTGATAGGCAGTGAAGACCGATGGTATGATCACAATAAAAGAAAAAATGGATAAATACAGTTTTACTTTGGTTTCTTTTTCTTTGTACAATCCCCAATCCACTTTTGGGAACTCCATATAACGAACGAAAATGAAGGTTGCGATTGTTATGAAGATAGAATTGATGAGAAATAAATAAATGGCTCCAAAAAAATACTGCCAATTACCTTGGGAAAGTCCAAACCCTGCGGTACAAAGTGGTGGCATGAGGGCGGTCGCAATAGCAACTCCTGCAATGGCAGTTCCTTTTTCTTTCCTCGTATTGGCAATGATGCCAGTCGCACCTCCAAAAAGAGCAATCAGGGCATCGTAAATGGTAGGACTTGTGCGTGCTAAAAGTTCCGACTGTGCTTCGCTAATCGGTGATAAGGAAAAATAAATAAAGGAAGTGATGATACTAACAACAGTAGCCACAGTCAGTGTTCGTAAAAATCGTTTTAATTGGTTGAAGTCATTGGTAGCGGCAGCAAATCCAATTCCTACAATGGGTCCCATGAGCGGCGAGATGAGCATGGCTCCTATGATGACAGCTGTGGAATTGACATTGAGCCCAATACTTGCAATTAAGATGGCAAAGATGAGTGTCCAAAGATTGGAGCCAACGAGTTCCGCACCTTTTTGGATGGATTCGATCGTACCTGGTTTGTCAAGGTCATCAAGGAGGTGGAAACGAGGAGTTAGCCATTGGAAAAAAGAAATAATTTGGTTTTCTTTGGATGCCATGGTCTATTAGACATCCAAAGAATTATCTTTTGTAAATGAGTTTTTAGACTCCTCCTACCATCACATGTTTTGTGATGAGGTAATCACCAACAGATTCAATTGATAGATCTTTACCAAATCCTGATTGTTTGAAACCACCATGTGGTGTTTCAGATGAAAGAGGTAAGTGGTCATTCACCCATACGGTACCAAACTCTAATTGTTTTGCAACTCGCATAGCGCGTGCTACATCTTTTGTCCAAATCGAAGAAGCAAGGCCATAATTGACATCATTTGCAAGTTTGATTGCTTCCTCTTCTTTGTCATAAGATTGGATGGTAAGGACTGGTCCAAAAATTTCATTTTGTACGATATCAAAGTTTTGTTTTACATCTGTTATTACCGTTGGTTCAAAAAAGTATCCTTTTTCTAAACCTTTGGGAATCCCACCACCTGTTAGGATTTTCGCACCTTGTTTTTTCGCCCTGTCCATAAATCCCATCACACGTTCTCTATGGATAAGAGAGATGAGAGGTCCCATTTCTGTTTTATCGTTGAATGGATCTCCCACTTTCACTGATTTCATTGCATCTACGACTGCATCGGTGATCTTTTTTTGGAGGGTTTTGGGAACGATGATTCTTGTGGCAGCCGTACAGTCTTGGCCTGAGTTACATGTGGCACCGAAGGCCGCTTTCTGTGCAAAAAGATTCACATCCACATCGTCAAACACAACAAGTGGTGCCTTCCCCCCGAGTTCTAAATGCACTCGTTTTAAAGAATCCGAAGCCGACTTCATGATATTTTTTCCAGTGCCAGTTGATCCCGTAAGAGATACCATTCGAACAAGAGGGTGGTCTACAATGGCTTGTCCTGTGGCATTCCCACCAGTGACAATATTGAAGACACCATCAGGGATTCCTGCTTTTTTGGTTAGCTCAGCTAACATGAGTGTGGTGATTGGAGTTCCAGGTGCTGGTTTTAAGATGAGGGTACAACCTGCAGCAAGAGCTGGTCCAAACTTCCAAACGGCCATAAGCAGTGGGTAATTCCAAGGAGCAATTTGGCCAACAACTCCAACAGGTTCTCTACGTAAGATGGAAGTGTATCCAGGTTGGTATTCATTCGCACGGCTTCCGTGAACATCTCGTGCTGCAGTTGCAAAAAAACGAATGTTATCAATGGCAAAAGGAATGTCTCCCGCCAAACTTAAGTTTTTATATGGTTTCCCAGCGTTGAGGGATTCCCATTTCGCAAACTCTTTTGTTTTTTCTTCCAAAAGGTCTGCCAATTTCCAAATCGCTTTGGAACGTTCACTCGGTGTGAGGCCAGACCATCTTCCATCATAAAAGGCTTTGTGTGCTGCCTTAACTGCTTTGTCTACATCGGACACACTTGCATCAATTACAGTTGCTATTTTTTTTCCAGTGGCTGGGTCTTCAATGTCCATTGGTTTTCCGCCAGTAGAGTTTGCCCATTTCCCATCAATCCAAAGTTTATACTGTTTCATACCTGGGTTAGATTTCCTTTAATGATTTTGCTATGATGTTTAGACCTTCTTTTACGACTGATTCTTCTGCTGTGATAGGAACTAAAATTCGGATTACGTTTCCATACACTCCACAAGAAAGAAGAATAAGACCATGTTCTAAGGCTTTTGTTGTTAATTTTTTTGCCATATCAGCAGAAGGTTTATTGGCATCACCATTTTCAACGAGTTCAAAGGCAACCATCCCACCTAATCCGCGTATTTCGCCAATGATTGTGTTGGATTTTTTAATTTCGTTTAGTTCCTTCACTAACATGGTTCCCAATTGTGTTGATTTTTCTAAAATTCCTTCTTCTTCGATGAGATCCATCACTGCAATCCCCGCAGCACAAGCGACCGGGTTTCCCGCATAGGTTCCACCAAGTCCACCTGGTTCTACAGAATCCATAATGGATGTTTTTCCAATCACTGCAGAAAGTGGCATCCCCGCTGCAAGGGATTTTGCAGTTGTGATGAGGTCTGGTTTGACACCCGAATGTTCGATGGCAAAAAGTTTTCCTGTTCTTGCAAAACCGGACTGCACTTCATCGGCGATGAGTAAAATTCCATGTTCATCACAAATTGCCCTTAGTTTTTTTAAAAAACTTGGAGAAGCAATGTAAAATCCACCTTCACCTTGCACTGGTTCGATGGCAATAGCTGCCACACGAGTTGGGTCAATGTCTGCTTTGAATAAATTGTTTAGGGCTTTGATAGAATCATCTTCTGTAACCCCATGGTATTCCATGGGAAACGGAATATGGTACACATCACTCGAGAAAGGTCCGAATCCTTTTTTGTAAGGAACTACCTTTCCTGTTAAGGCAAGAGCCATCATCGTTCTTCCGTGGAATCCACCTAGAAAACTGATAATCCCTGGTCTTCCTGTGGCAGCTCTTGCAATTTTCACCGCATTTTCCAATGCTTCGGCACCAGATGAAAACAAAATGGTTTTGGCTTCTCCATCAATTGGAGCTTTCGCATTTAATTTTTCTGCGAGAACAATGTATGGTTCATATGGCATGATTTGAAATGCAGTGTGGAGTACCTGGTCCACTTGTTTGTGGATGGCAGCCACCACTTTTGGATGGCAATGTCCTGTATTTTGAACACCAATCCCACCACCAAAATCAATGAATCGTTTCCCTTCAATATCCCAAATTTCTGCATTTTTTGCTTTCTCGGCAAACACAGGGTAGGCGGTGGTCACTCCACGTGGAACGTTTTTTAATCTTCTTTCCCATAGAGTTTTGTTTGTTTGTTTTTGATTGCCCGTCATTTGATTCCTCCGAGGCAGAGATATTTGGTTACTGTATAATCATCTAGACCGTATTTGGAGCCTTCTCGTCCCATACCTGAAAATTTGACTCCCCCAAATGGGACTTGTTCTGAAGAAATGATCCCTTCGTTAATGCCTACCATTCCATATTCTAGCTGTTCGGCGACCCTAAAAATACGAGCCATGTCTTTCGTGTAAAAATAGGATGCGAGGCCAAAGTCGGTATCGTTTGCGAGTTTAATGGCTTCTTCCTCTGTTTGGAAGGTTTGGATACAAGATACTGGTCCAAAGGTTTCTTCCTTTGTTACCATCATAGAAGAGTTCACAGGATACAAAACGGTTGGCTCAAAAAAGTTTCCACCTAATGCATGTGTGTTCCCGCCAATTAAAACCTTCGCCCCTTTTGAAACAGCATCTTGGATATGATTCTTTACTTTCTCCACAGCAGCTTCATTGATAAGTGGGCCTTGGCTGGCACTTGGTTCCATTCCGTTGGCAACAACCAACTCTTTTGTTTTTTCAGCTAGTTTTTTGGAAAAGGTTTCTGCAACAGATGAATGCACTAAAAAACGATTCACACAAACACAAGTTTGTCCTGTGTTTCTATACTTGGATAACATCGCACCTTTTACAGCTTCGTCTAAATCTGCATCTTCAAATACGATAAAGGGAGCATTCCCTCCTAACTCAAGTGAGAGTTTTTTTAATGTGGCGGCCGATTTTTCCATCAAATAAATCCCTGTTTTTGTGGATCCAGTAAAACTGAGTTTGCGAACCTCTTTACTTTCTAAAATCGTTTTGCCAATGAGGATTGGATCCCCAACTAACACATTCCAAACTCCTTTTGGGAGTCCTGCTCGTTCTGCAAGTACAGCCATTGCAAGGGCTGAATGGGGAGTGAGTTCGGATGGTTTTGAGACAACCGTACAACCTGCGGCTAGAGCTGGAGCCACTTTCCTTGCAAGCATTGCCGCTGGAAAATTCCAAGGAGTGATGGTTCCGACAACTCCAATGGGTTCTTTGAATACAAGAATCCTTGTATCTTTTCTATGTGAGGGGATCACATCTCCATAAGAACGTTTTGCTTCTTCACCGAACCATTCAATGTAAGATGCTGCGTAGGCGATTTCTCCTCTAGCTTCCGTTAAAGGTTTTCCTTGTTCTTGTGTCATGATGAGAGCTAAGTCTTCTTGGTGGTCCATCATGAGTTGGAACCATTTGCGGAGGATTCCTGCCCGTTCTTTGGCAGGTCTCGATTTCCAATCCACAAACGCATCTTTGGCTGAACGTATAGCAACTAACGTGTCCTTTTCTGTTGCATGCGGGATGTTCCCTATGGTTTCCCCTGTGGCAGGGTTATGTACTAAAATTTCTTTTTTATTTTCTGCAGGGCACCAAACCCCACCTATAAAATTTTCCTGGCGAAAAAGGTCTTTGTCTTTGATGTATTTCATAGCAAACCTACGCTTTCACAGAAACCGTGCCTCATAAAAATTCCTACCTTTTTTTTGAAAACTTTAGAATTGGTTGCTTAATTTTGAATTTTTGGTATCTAATGCCTGACATACGTAAAACCAGGAGCACATAGGTTTATGAAATTCGATTCATACAAACGAGTGGTTTTTTTTACAGCAGTTCTTTCGATCGCTTTTGCGGTAACCTGCGGTAAAAAAGAAACAAAGGTTTCAGAAATTGGACAAGGTGAGGGAGAAGTTTCCATCGTTGCTTGGCCAGGTTACATTGAACGTGGTGAAACAGACAAGGGATATGACTGGGTCACTGAATTTGAAAAAAATACAGGCTGTAAAGTAAATGTAAAAACTGCCGCTACATCTGATGAGATGGTAGCACTTATGAATGAAGGTGGATTTGACTTGGTAACTGCTTCAGGTGACGCATCACTTCGATTAGTTGCAGGTGGAAAAGTCCAAGAGATTAACATTGATTTGATTCCAAGTTGGAAAAACGTAGACTCTCGTTTACAAAATGCTCCTTGGCATACTGTAGATGGTAAACATTTCGGAGTTCCTTACCAATGGGGACCAAACGTACTTATGTACAACACAAAAGTTTTTAAAAAAGCTCCAACAAGTTGGAATGTTGTATTTGAAGAACAAGTTTTACCAGATGGAAAATCTAACAAAGGTAGAGTGCAAGCATTTGATGGTCCAATTTACATCGCTGACGCTGCCCTTTATCTAAAAGTTGCAAAACCAGAACTTGGAATCCAAGATCCTTACGAATTGGATGAAAAACAATACACGGCTGTGATTGAGTTATTAAAAAAACAAAGACAACTCGTTCCAAAATACTGGCATGATGCAATGGTCCAAGTTGACGATTTCAAAAAAGAAGGTTTAGTTGCTTCTTCAACATGGCCATTCCAAGTAAATTTACTTGTGAGTGAAAAACAACCTGTATCATCTATCGTTCCTGTGGAAGGAGCAACTGGTTGGGCAGATAGTACAATGTTACACAAAGATTCTAAACACGTTAACTGTGCTTACAAATGGATGGAACATTCTCTTTCTCCAAAAGTACAAGGTGATTTAGCTTCTTGGTTTGGATCTGTTCCTTCTGTTCCTGCTGCTTGTAAAGGAAATGCATTACTCGGAGATACTGGTTGTGCAGTGAACGGATTCAACAACTTTGAAAAAATCTCTTTCTGGAGAACTCCAAAAGAAGATTGTTCCGGTGGAAGAAAATGTGTGCCTTATAAAAAATGGGCAGAAGATTATATTTCCATTATTGGAAGTAAATAAAATCCTAACATCATAAGAGTTCTAAAGGAGATAGAATGGACCAAGTTTACGATGTTGAATTTCAAAATGTAACCAGGAAATTCGACCAATTCATAGCGGTAGATGATGTCTCCTTTGGGATTAAAAAAGGTGAGTTTTTTTCGATGTTAGGCCCTTCTGGGTCTGGTAAAACTACCTGCCTCCGAATGGTGGCGGGTTTTCAAGATACTAGTTCAGGAAGGGTTCTTTTGGAAGGAGTTGATGTCACGGGCATCCCTCCTTACAAAAGAAATGTCAATACAGTCTTCCAAGATTATGCTTTGTTCCCACATATGTCTGTTGCGGAAAATGTGGGGTATGGTTTAAAAATTAAAAAACTTCCAAGTGCCGAAATTTCAAAACGTGTTTCTGAAATGCTTGCGATGGTTCGCCTTCCCGATGTGGGAAATCGAAAACCATCCGAACTATCAGGTGGTCAGAGGCAGCGGATTGCACTCGCAAGGGCACTCATCAATCGTCCAGGTGTACTTTTGTTAGATGAGCCATTGGGAGCCCTTGATTTAAAACTTCGCGAAGAAATGCAATTAGAGCTTAAAGCCATTCAAAAAGAAGTAGGGATCACATTTATTTTTGTGACCCACGACCAAGAAGAGGCACTTTCGATGTCTGATCGAATTGCTATCTTTAACAAAGGTAAGGTCGAACAAATTGCAACTCCAGAAGAGTTGTACAATCGCCCCAAAACAGAGTTTGTTGCCAACTTTGTAGGAACTTCCAATATCTTATCTGTTGAGGAAACAAAACGGCTCACAGGCCATGATGGTAAGATGATGATCCGCCCGGAACGAGTCCATGTTTTTGCAAATGCAAAAGAGGACAACCATTCATCTGGGTATAGAACATTCAAAGCAATTTTAAAAAGCCAAGTGTACTCAGGTGCAACATCCAAAATGCATTTTGAAACTCCTAGTGGATCTCGGATCATTGCCTCCACTCAAAACTTAAAAATTTCTGCAGACCATATCGCAGTTGGTTCCGAAGTTTTAGTGGGTTGGAAAGATTCCGACATGCATTTGTTATAAGGGAATCATTATGACGAATGTTATGGATAGATTCATCACGTTTTTATTTTACAGGAAAAGTTTGGCACTTTTTTTATTATTATCACCTCTGCTTGTTTGGCTTGGTGTTGTTTACTTAGGATCTTTATTTACTCTTCTCATCCAAAGTTTTTTCTCTGTTGATTCCTTTTCGGGTGTCATCAAACGAGAATTCACATTTGAATCCTATTATGATTTATTCCGGCAGAGTACCAATTGGGATATTATCATTCGTACAACTACAATGGCATTTACAGTCACTGTTGTGAGTGCGATCATTGCGTTTCCAATTGCTTACTACATGGCAATGAATGCTGGACCCAAACTAAAACCAATTTTGTATTTGGGTGTTATGTTGCCTTTATGGTCCAGTTACCTCGTAAAAGTGTATTCTTGGAAACTCATTATGGCCAAAGAAGGAATCCTTACCTGGTGTTTGGACCAACTAGGATTATTACACTTGTTAGATGTTGTACTTTCCATCCCTGTCATTGGTGGCACTTCTTTATCTTTTTCCTACATCGGTATGTTTTTGGTATTCGTTTACATATGGTTACCTTACATGATTTTACCCATCCAGGCATCTTTAGAAAGAATTCCAAAAACACTTTTAGAAGCTTCCTCTGATTTGGGAGGAGGGCCGGCTCAAACCTTTCGCAAAGTCATTTTACCTTTAGCGTTTCCTGGTGTTGTTGCAGGTTCTATTTTTACATTTTCCTTAACACTCGGTGATTATATCATTCCTACAATTATCGGGAATTCGAGTTATTTTATCGGAATGGCTGTTTACACACACCAAGGAACTGCGGGGAACATCCCACTTGCTGCTGCATTTTCTGTGGTTCCCATTGTCATTATGATGGTGTATTTAACAATCGCTAAACGATTAGGAGCATTTGATGCGCTCTAAATGGAACTTAGGATCTATTGGATTAAAAACGGCAACACTCTTTGGTTTTTTATTCATCCATATACCCATACTCATCATCATCATGTATGCATTTTCTACGGATGAAAAAACGTTTCAATTCCCTCTACCGGGATTCACTACGAAATGGTTTGGAGTCGCATGGGAACGAAATGATATCTGGGAAGCGATCATACTCTCTTCCCAAGTTGCATTCATTTCTACATTCATTGCAATCCTACTAGGAACACTGGCAAGCCTTGCGGTGTACCGAAGCCAATTTTTTGGAAAAGAAATCATTTCCTTTCTTGTGATTTTACCCATTGCTCTCCCAGGGATTGTAACAGGTATTTCCCTTCGGTCTGCCATGTCTCTGTTTGGAATTCCATTTAGCACTTGGACCATTGTCATTGCACATGCTACCTTTTGTATCGTGACTGTTTATAATAATGTTCTGGCGAGGTTACGAAGGAGTTCTCATTCCATGGTGGAAGCATCAATGGATTTAGGTGCAAACCCATGGCAAACGTTTCGTTTTGTGATTCTACCAAATATTGCAACCGCATTACTAGCAGGAGGAATGTTATCCTTTGCTTTGTCATTTGATGAGGTAATTGTGACAACGTTTACAGCAGGCCAACAATCAACTGTTCCCATCTGGATGTTAACAGAGTTCATTCGCCCAAGGCAAAGGCCAGTAACCAATGTGGTAGCAGTTTTTGTGATTTTAGTCACAACCATTCCAATCCTTGTCGCCTATTATCTCACAAAAGAAGATGATGGTCGGAAAAAATAATTTCCTTCCTTGGCTCGTGGATGGCTATGCGATACGATTCTCAAGTTTTATAGGAGTCATACATACCAATATGATAAATATCAAAGGAAATTCACTTTCTTATCTCCAAGGATCATGCTAGGATTATCATATGGAAAAATTAATACAAAAACTGATCATCCCCATTGATGGTTCACCAAGTTCGACAAAGGCCTTAGAATTTGGATTGGCATTAGCCAAGGCAAGTAATGCAGTTTGTTATGTTGTAGAAGTGATCGAGGATTTTGGACCACTCCCTGGGTATTACGATGCAGCACCTCCCGGGAAGGATCGAGTCAAATGGATCTCGGAACAACGATTTGAAAAAATCCATCCGATATTAGATGAGACAACTGTAAAGTGGAATCGTGTGGTATTAGAAGGATATCCAGCAGAAGAAATTTGTAAACTAGCAGAAAAAGAAAAAGTCGATTTGATTGTGATTGGAAGTCGTGGTCATGGAATCTTAGGCAGATTCATCATGGGAAGTGTCTCTGATCGAGTTGTACATTATGCGCCATGTTCCGTAACTGTTGTTAGGTGAATTCGCCACAATTTTGACAAATCAATGTTAAATTACTTGCCTTGAAAGGTATCCCATTGGAATCTACGGACTAATCCTAAAGTAGATTCCTGGTTGATACAAATGAAGGTTTCCGAAAAAGAAGAACTCCCCACTGTTTTACCTCTCGATAAACGATACACTCGCACATATTTCCAAGAAGATAGTTTTGTTTCCAATATAAGAAGAGCTTTACCTCGGATGATTTTGGCAGACATTATGGAACATGATGTTTTACCAAAATTAAACGAAGAAGAAAAACAATTTCTTTTATTCTATTATATTAAAAGAACTGATGCGTCGGGAAGTTATTATCAATTAAAAACGATACCTTCAAGGATACGCAAAGAATCAGCAGATCGTATTTTAAATGAAGCGAATATTGACGCTTCAGGTCGGGAATTCTTAAGCCAATTTTATCATTTTGATACAGAAATCGAACAATATGTACTCAATGACCAAGTGACAGAAGCTGATGAGATTAAAATCTTACAACTTGTCAAACGCCGAGATTATTATGTAGGCAATGTAGAAAAATCGATGATCTCTGCAATTTTTGAAAGATTCCCTGAGATTCCAAAACGGGACACATTTTTTGCAAATTTGTATGTCCCTCCAACTCATAAATACTATTCTCCTCCTAATTTAAAACACATATCAGGTATGCAAATTGTGGAAGCGGCGAGGCAATTGGGAATTGCATGTAATCACATGTTTGGGAAAGTCCCTTTTGAAGATGTCACCTTCTTATTGTTATATTTAAATTCAGAATTTTTGCAATATGCAAAAATGAATATGCCCATTAAACTTAGAGTCAAAGCTAAAGAAGTTAAATATAGCAAATCTGGGTATTGGAATTACTCTAAACTCGCCATTACTGCCTACCAAGAGAACCAAGAAATTACAAAAATTGAAATGGCTGCGAGTATTTTGCCTCTAAAGGTATACAAACGCTTAAAAAGCACGCAGGAAGAAGTGTATGAAATTGATCCAAGGTTTCGGATTTTGGATCGTTTTAAGAACAACATTTCCATCCGAGAAAATGGAAGGAATATTGTCTCAACAATCGAAAATATATCAAATTCTGGATTTATGGTGCGCTGCTCAGGAATCCACCCCGGAACATTGTCCACTGAGCAACAATTAGAATTTTTTATGCATTTTGATATTGTTGGTTTCGTACACGGAACTTGTATTTTATTATGGGTAAAAGAAGACGATAATAATGAAGATATGTTTTTTGCTGGATTTCGTTTTGAAGAAATATCTGATCTAGACAGGGCAAATGTAAAGGAAGCAATCAATCGGTATGGAAGATTGATAGAAGATAGGGAAATCCAATGAAAAAGAAAAAAGTAGCCTTAGTCACTGGTGGAACTTCCGGATTAGGTAGAGCGATTGTTTTAGAATATGCAAACGCAGGTTATACGGTTGGATTTTGTGGTCGCAGAAAACAAGAAGGGGAAGACACTCTCGCTTTACTTGAAAAACAAGGTGGGGAAGGTATCTTTTTCAAATGTGATGTCACACAATCGGAAGCAGTTCGTAATTTTGTAGAAACCATCGTAGAAAAATATGGCCAAATAGATGTAGCAGTCAATAACGCTGGAATCTCAGGAGTCCTTAAAACGACTGCTGATTATCCATTAGATATTTTTGATTCTGTTATGGATGTAAATCTAAAAGGTACTTTTTTATCAATGCAATTTGAATTAAAGCAGTTTATCAAACAAACAAATGGTGGTGTGATCATCAATGTTTCTTCTGCATTAGGTTTACGTGGAAAAGAAAAAGCAGGACCTTATTCAATGTCAAAACATGGAATCATAGGACTGACTAAATCGGCAGCTTTAGAATATGGCGCACAAGGGATTCGAGTTATTGCACTTTGTCCTGGTGGAATTCAAACCGAAATGGACGATGTTTTTTATGCAAATGTACCGAATCCAGAAGAAGTTAAAAAAGAAAGAATGAAATCTTATGCCTTGGGTCGAATGGCAACTCCTGAAGAAGTAGCAAAAACTTGTGTATGGTTGTCTGGTGATGGAGCTGCCTTCATTACTGGTGCTGTTATCCCTGTGGATGGCGGGAAAACTGCTAGATAAGGATTTTATTTGTTTACGATAGGAAAATACAAAGTAATAAAAGAACTCCATTTGGGAAAAAGGAGTTCTGTCTACATTGGAGAAGATGAAAAAAAATCTCCAGTAGTTGTGAAATTATTAAACAGAGATTATCCTGATAATCACGAAATCACAAAGTTCAAAAATGAATTCGAAATTCTAAAATCAATTGATTCAAATTACACTTTAAAACCATTAAGTTTTGAATCTTACCAAAACACAGTTGCAATTGTTTTTCCTCATATAGAATACACAGATCTCGCTAAACTTCAATTAAGCGGAAAATATAGCAATCTCCAGACCTTTTTAAATATCTCAATTGAGATTTGTAGGGCACTTGCAGACATCCATAAAGCGAAAGTAGTCCATAATGATATCAAAGCTCAGAATATCATTTATCATTCTGAAACAGGTAAATTGAAGATAATTGATTTTGGTTCCGCAACTATGTTAACTCATAGAAGTTTTTATCTTCCGATGAACCAAAATTTAACAGGGACATTGGCACATATTTCTCCAGAACAAACTGGTAGAATGAATCGCACTGTTGACTATCGAACTGACTTTTATTCGTTAGGTGTGACTTTATACCAACTCATCACAGGAGAACTTCCATTTTTATACACTGATAGTTTGGAAATGGTTCACGCACATTTAGCAAGAATCCCATTACCTCCAAAGGAAAGGAGTAATGCTCCGAAAATTTTATCAGATTTGATTATGAAACTTTTGGAAAAAAATCCAGAAGATAGATACCAAACGGCAACAGGACTACTTTCTGATTTGCTTACCATTCAATCTGTATTAATTGAAAATGGAAAAGAAGATCTAGATTCCTTTCAAATGGAGTTGGCAAAAAACGATAAATCATCCCGTTTCCAAATTCCGAAAAAGTTATACGGTAGAGAATTACAACTTAAAACATTCGAAGAAAAATTTCTAAATGCAACGGAAGGTAAAATAGAAACCTTCTTAATTTCAGGACGTTCTGGTATAGGGAAGTCAGCTTTAATTAACGAAATTCAAAAACCAGTTACAATTGAACGGGCATACTTTACTTCGGGTAAATTTGATTTATATAAAAAATCAATCCCTTATCGTGCTATCAATCTTGCATTACAAGGATTAGTGAAGCAGTTGTTATCTGAAAATGAGACTTCTGTTAAAGAATGGAAAAAAATCCTTACACAAACATTGGGTGCAAATGCAAAACTGATCATCGATGTTGTGCCTGAACTTGCTCAATTATTGGGAGATGTAGAAACACCTCCAGAATTGGATACAGTAGAAACAGAAAATCGTTTTCATCTAGTTTTTAGAAAATTTTTGCGAACAGTGTGTACGAAAGAACATCCTGTGGTAATGTTTTTAGATGATTTGCAGTGGGCAGATTCTTCAAGTATTCTTTTGTTAAAAGAAGCGATTACCGATCCAGAAATTTCCTATTTTTTTATCATCCTATCTTACAGAGATAATGAAGTAATTCCAACGGATCCATTTTTTAGGATGTTGGAGGAACTTCGTGAAACAAAAACATCTATTACAGAAATTCGATTAGAACCATTAACAGAAAGTGATATTTCGTTACTTGTATCTGATACCTTGTCATTACCTGATTCAGAAATCAAAGGAATTTCGGAAATCATTTGGAAAAAAACAAAGGGAAATCCTTTCCATGTAAATGAGATGTTTAAGAATCTTTATGAAAGATCTTATATACAGTTTTCTGAAAATCGATGGGTTTGGGATAAGGAAAAAATCAATACAGTTAATATTTCCGAAAATGTAATTGATTTGATCATCGATAAAATTTACCTGCAACCCCCGGAATTAATCGAAGCATTAAAATTAACTGCATGCATAGGGAACTGGTTTCGTCACGATATTTATGCAACGATTGCAGAGAGGCCTTTTCACTTAGCATCTATGGATTTGGTAGCGTTGGCAAACGAAGAATTTTTGATTTTAGGATTAGATGATGCCAATTTTACTCATGATAAAATCCGTGAGGCAATTTATAAGATCATTTCTCCTGAAGAAAAATCGAAGTTACATTATAAAATTGGAAAAACATACCTATCGATCCTTTATAAATTCAAATTAGATGATCATATATTCACGATTGTAAACCAACTCAATTTAGGTGCTTCAGAAATTACGCAAGACCAGGAATTGGTCCAATTGCGTACCTTAAATGAAAGAGCAGGTTTTAAAGCACTCAATTCATCAGCATATGATGCAGCATTCAGTTTTTTTGAACGCATGGCTGGATTGATGTTAGATGAAGAGTGGAATACTCATTATGAAAACACACTCAAACTTCATTTAGCTTATGCAAGATCGGCTTATCTGTCCAAAAATTTTGAAAAAGCTGAGAAAAGTTTCAATCATATTTTGAAACATGCAAAAACTGATTTAGATAAGATTTTAGTTTATGAGTTACAAACCTCGATGCTTGTGACTCAAAATAAAATGAAAGAAGTTTTGGTTACTTTGAAACAAGCGCTAAGGTTACTGGGTGTTAGGTTGCCAAAAAATGCATCTGCTCTGTCACCATTAAAGGAAATTGTAAAATTTAAGTTTCGACTAGGGAGAAAACCAATTGAAGAATTGGAATTTTTACCGATTGCAACAGACCCAAAGTATTTGGCAATTATGCGGTTACTCAATGCTTGTATTGCGCCATCTTTTTTAGCTGATCCAAACTTATTTCCAGTGATCGTTCTCAAAATGGTCAATTATACTTTGTTATATGGCCTTTGTGAGCTGAGTGCCTTTGGTTTTTCCGCAATGGGTATGATCCAAGGATCTGGCCTTGGAGATTATGATTCCGGAGATAAGTTTGGTAAGTTGGGAATCAAGCTAATTGATGTTTTGGATGCCAAATCATTCAAATGTAGAACTTTATTCATGTATGCTTGTATGATTCTACCTTGGAAAAATCATGCAAAAGAAGGTAAAAATATTTTTTGGGATAGTTTCCTTGCAGGTATGGAAACTGGTGATTTACAATATGCATCCTATTCTTTAAATAACATCCATTTCCAGGGATTATTGTATCGAGAAAACTTGGATGATTTATACAAGAGCCAACTTCGTTATGATGCTTCACTTCTTAGTTTGAGACAACACCATGCTTACCAAGTTCACCGTTTGAATATGCAAATTGTTGGAAATATGAGAGGGGAAACTTCTGATCCTTTAAGTTTGGAAGGTCGCTATTTCTCTGAGTCAGAAAATGTTAAAGAATGGGAAGCATATGGGAATGCAAATGCTCTATTTGATTATTATTTATGTAAACTTAGGCTCGAATATTTTCTAGGAGATATACAAAAGGCTTATCAATTTTCACTCAAATTAGATGGTTTAGAGGGTGGAGTTTTTGCGATGATGTTTGTTCCTGAACATGTTTTTTTTGGAGCACTCGTCGTTTTCGAATTATTATCAAATCCAAAGTACGCAGAGTCAATCAATCGAAATGATTTATTAAAACGACTAAAAACATTTTCAAAACGATTGAATGTTTGGGCTAAAAATTCTCCAGATAACTTTGGTCATAAATATGAAATTATTTCTGCAATTGAATTATATTTAAGCAATAAAAAATCGGAAGCTGTCGTAGCTTGTAAAGCTGCGATTACTTCTGCAAGAGAATCTGCATATATCTTAGAAGAAGCAATTGCAAATGAGATACTAGTTCGAATGTGGCGAGAGACAGGTTTTGATCAGTATAGTAATTTACATTTAGTGGAAGCACATTATCGTTACGGCAAATACGGTTTTATCTCCAAGGTCAAACAATTAGAAGCAGATCATATTTCTTTAAAAAAATACATCGGTAGGAACTTTAGAACCGATTCAACAGATAATGTATCCTTATTTAGTACAACGAAGGATATATTTGGAGATGTTGGATCAAATTTAGATATCAATACCGTCATCAAAGCATCTCAAACGATTTCAAGTGAAATACAACTCAATCGTTTATTGGAAAAAATGATGAAGATTATCCTTGAGAATGCTGGGGCAGAACGTGGGTATTTTATATTGAATTTTGATACAAAATGGCAAGTAATTGCAGAGACCAATTTAGAGACAGAATCTGTTTCTGTTTATTCGGATTCTCCATTTGAATTGGATTTTTCTCAAGGGATTACTACAATTCATCAAAATAAAATTCCAACACAAATTATTGGTTATGTGGTCCGAACGGGAGTTGTTGTCATTTGTGGTGATGCAGCAAGAGAAGGCGAGTTTAAAAACGATCCATATGTGAAATCCTATTTACCAAAATCTTTATTATGTTATCCAATTTTGAGCCATGGCACTGTAGTCGGAATTGTATATTTGGAAAATAATTTAACCACGGATGCATTTACACCTGGAAGAGTTGAAATTCTAAAAATTCTTTCTTCTCAAATCGCTGTTTCGATTGAGAACTCTTTACTTTACACCAATTTGGAACAAAAAGTTGATGAAAGGACTAAAGAGTTAAACTCTGCATTAACGGAAGTCAAAGGTTTAAAAGAACAACAGGATGGTGATTATTTTCTTGCTTCCTTGTTGATTGAACCGTTAACACAAAATCATGCCGAATCATCAAATATGAATATCCAGTTTTTAACTGAACAAAAGAAAAAGTTTAGTTATAAACAATGGAATTCTGAAATTGGAGGGGATTTATGTGTTTCTTCTTCCATTCAATTGCAAAATAAAAAATACATTGTCGTTTTGAATGGTGATGCAATGGGCAAGTCTATGCAAGGAGCAAGTGGTGCCCTTGTCATTGGTTCGGTATTTGAAGCTATTATCAAACGTAATGGGCAATCTGAAGAATCGAAGGATATGACTCCGGAAAAGTGGGTAAGTAGCACTTATTCGGAATTGCACAACACCTTAGTTACTTTTGATGGTTCTATGTTGATCTCTATGTTTCTTTGTTTGATAGATGATGAAACAGGTTTTTTCTATTTTTTGAATGCGGAACATCCACGTCCTGTAATCTATCGAAATCATAAAACATTTTTCCTCCCACATAACTATGTATGTGCGAAACTTGGTCTACTCGCTTCTAAGAAAAATCTTCAAATTAATACCTTCCAAATGGAAAAGGGCGACATCCTACTTATAGGTTCAGATGGTCGAGATGATATTTTAATTGGCTCTGAACAAGAGATGGAAGTGAATGAAGATGATGAATTATTTTTAAAAACTTCAAAGGAAGGAATGGGCGATTTACAATTAATTCGAGATGCAATCAAAAAACAAGGGGAGTTAATCGACGACCTTTCTTTGATACGTGTTGAATACACTGGTGTCGGTTCGGAAATCAACATTCCTAAATCTCATCCAAAACACATTGTTTATTTACGGGCACTTACATTGTACAAACAAAAACTTTGGGTCGATGTTGAAAAAATGATTTCATCTCATTATCCAAATATCCACGAAGCTCCTCTCTCCTTTCAAAAAATTTATCTATACACTGAGCATAGGATGTCTGTTTTCCCATTACAATTTGCGGTAACTTACATCCAAAAAAATCCATCTGACAGTTTGACTTTGTTTTATATTGCTGAGGCCTTATTTGCCAATGGAGATTTTGGGGCTGCATTTGATTATTCGGAGCGAGTGAAGTTGAGACGGCCTTACCACAAAGAAAACAATCGATTATTTGCTCGACTCATAGAACTTCGGCATAAATAAATCTACTTATGTTATCAGTCGGGAACGACATTGTCGAAAACGAACGAATTCGAGAATTATTACAAAAACATGGGGATCGGTTTCTGAAACGAGTTTTCACCGATGATGAGGTCGAATACTGTCACAAACACAAAGACCCTGTGCCTTTTTTAGCAGGAAGATTTGCTTGTAAAGAGGCGGTCATCAAAGCACTCAACTTGGAACCTGGTGAGGTTGCCGATATGCGCGAGATTGAGCTGGCGGGAACCAATTTTGGGAAAAAAACGCTAGTCATCCATGGGAAAACTGAGAAGTTTTTCCGTGAGAAAGGATTTACGGGTAGTTCGGTGTCCATTAGCCATGCTGACCACTATTCAACCGCCGTTGTCGTATTCTATAAGGAGCTCAAATGATCGTTAGTGATAAAATGAAGTCAGTGCTTGTGCATTACAACCAAGGACTTACTTTGTACAAATCTCGTAAATTTGCAGAAGCAAAAGAAGAATTCAAAAAAGCATTAGCGATCCATCCTGGAGACGGTCCATCCAAACTTTATATTGAACGTTGTGATGATTACATCGCAGAACCTCCTCCTGAAGATTGGGATGGAGTTTATAACATGAAAACAAAATAGGAACTATGTCAAAAAAAGAAATGCAACCTACCATAACAGAACACGGAGTCATTGCCACCATCTTAGGAAAGGAAACTGCTTTTAGTGGAACCTTAGCTTTTAAAAAACCACTTCAAATCTCTGGAGATTTCACAGGTGAAATCATATCAGATGGTTATTTGGTAATCAGCGAAGGTGCTCGTGTTAAGGCAAATATCAAAGCGGGAACCGTTGTGGTTGGTGGTACCATCATTGGAAATGTGACTGCCACTCAAAGATTAGAGATGTTATCAACAGGAAAAGTCCAAGGGAACATTCGCACTGCAAAATTACAAATTGCAGATGGAGTTATTTTTGATGGTAACTGCGAAATGTTGAGTAACGACGAGACTTAGTTTGTGGCAATTCCATCCATATAGTGTACTTCTTTTCCTAGCATTTAGCTTCAATCTTGGATTGGGGCTATTTGTTTTAAAATCCTTTCGACTCGACTTAGTTAAATATTTATTAATCTTAGTATTTGGTTCCATGATTTGGACTGGATTCTATGGACTTGATTTTGTTTACATCAGTACAAACTTACATCGTACCTTTATAGGTATTTTGTATATGGGCGTTGCCATTGCCAATGTTGGTATGGTATTAGTCTCGATTGAGTTTACAAACAACCAACATTTACTTACAAAACGTTTCTGGGTACTTTTATTGCTTCAGCCATTATTTACGGTGGCAGTATGTGTACTCGATCCTATCTTTAAGACATTAACACTCGATACTTATCTCATCAATGTAGATGGGCGTACCCAGTGGATCCAAGAAACAAACTTAGGCGGTTTTATTGCCTCTTACTTGCTTTCTTTTTTTTGGTCTGTATTTGTCGCTATACTCCTAGTCAAAGGAATTGTTCAATCAAAGTCAACAGAACGAAACCGTTATCTTTTGATTCTGATTTCTTTTCTATTTATTTGGATCGCTGCAGCATTACATAAAATCGGAATTCGCCCGTTACCCGGGATGAATATAACGGCAGTTATGTGTACAATGCAGGCAATTATGATATTTTTTGCGATTGGATACTATCGAATGTTCGATTTAGTACCGCTAGTAAGAAGTGAAATTGTCGACGAACTTGATGAAGCAGTAGTGATTTTGGATTTTAATCATCGAGTCGTAGATTGGAATAGTTCAGCTGAAAACTTATTTTGTGTAAAAGATAAAAATGTAGCCTTACTCCCTCACCAAGCTTTTTTCCAAAATACTCCAGAACTCATTACAAAATTGGACAATTTGTCCATTAAAAAAACTATCACCAAGTGGATATGGGAAAAAGAATCTAAGTATTGGGAAATCACAGCAAAACAAATTCGAGATGTAAATCGGAAGAAAATTGGTATGGTTCTTGTTTTCAGAGATAATACTGAACAAAGAAATTTAGAAAAACAAATGGCAAACGTAAACCGTGAGCTTCTTGTTGCTAATGGAACCAAAGATCGATTTTTATCTATCATTTCACATGATCTACGTGGTCCTCTTGCTGGTATTAAAATGTTACTCAAAGTTTTAAATGAAGATATGAAGAAAAAAGAAGATGCGTTGGTAGGTATGACACAGTCTTTACTTGATGCTACTGAATCTGTTTTTTCTCTCTTAGAAAATCTATTAGAATGGTCTAAGTTACAACGTGGCCAAGAGGAATTTCGGCCTAATTTTTATCGATTGGATTCTATCGTTATGGAATGTCTTGATTTGTTTGCATTAAGTGCTAAAAATAAAGACATTCATTTTGAGACAAAAATTCCAAATCATGCGATGGTGTATTGTGATGATCGAATGATCATTACTGTAATGCGTAATTTATTATCCAATGCTTTGAAGTTTAGCCACCAAAATGGGAATATTGAAATTTCTGCAATTGATACAGGATACCACTGGATGGTTTCTGTCAAAGATTTCGGTGTTGGTATGTCTAAGACTACGATTGATAAATTGTTTAAACCTGGGGAAGTGATCAAATCAGTTGGTACCCAAGGTGAAACTGGGAATGGCATTGGGCTTCTTTTGTGTTCGGAATTTGTAACTGTTAATGGTGGTACATTAACAGCTGATAGTGATGGAATGTCAGGGTCTATTTTTCAATTTAGTCTCCCAAAAAAGGAAAACGAGGAAATTCTTGTATGAGTCAAATTATCTTAGTAACAGGTGCAACAGATGGAATTGGTAGAGTTTGTGCACATTCATTTGCAAAATCTCAAAATGAATTGATATTAGTTGGACGAAATCCAGAAAAATTATCTGCACTAGTATATAGTTTACAAGTTCACGGTGTAAAGGTTCATTCCTATGTTTGTGATTTATCCCTTGCAAAAGAAACATTTGCCTTAACAGAAACTATACGAAACAATCATCCTAAAATAGATGTTTTGCTCAATAATGCGGGAGCATATTTTGACAAACGAACTCTTACAAATGAAGGATTAGAATCCACATTTGCTTTAAACCACTTAAACTACTTTATCATGGCTCTTGGGTTATTGCCTTCGCTAAAGAATGCAAATCAAGCACGTATTATCAATGTTGCATCTCGTGCTCATGAAGGTGTATCCTTGGATTTTAATGATCTATTTGGTGAATCAAATTATTCTGGATGGAAACAATACCAAAGATCAAAATTGATGAATATTTATTTCACATATGAACTAGCCGAAAGACTAAACCAAACAAAAATTACGGTGAACTGTTTGCACCCTGGTTTTGTGAAAACTAAATTTGGACAAAATAATGAAGGGCTTGCAAAAGTACTGATTACCTTTGCACAGAATATTTTTGCCATTTCGGAAAACAAAGGTGCTGAAACTTCTATTTACCTTGCAACAGAACCAAGCTTAAGTACTGTTTCGGGCAAATACTTTGTAAAAAAGAAAACAAAGAATAGTTCTCCTGTTTCCTATGATAAAACAGTGAGAAGGAATTTATGGACTTATACTGAGGACCTGCTGAAACATAAATTTTCGTTTAGGTTTCCTGGAAATTAGTATGGGTTATTTTCATCAAAAAAATCCAACGATTATTCCTGTCCCTGGAAATAAAACAATAGAGGAACATTTCGGAATCCCTTCTACAAATTCCAAGGAAGTATCAATTGCACATATGATTGCACCTCCAGGTTGGGGTGAACCTTTTCAGACACCTAACTTTGATGAGTGGACACTGATGGTGAGGGGTAAAAAACAAATTGAAGTTGATGGGGAAGTTATAATTTTATCCGCTGGGGAATCAATCTTAATCCAAAAAGGATCTAGAGTTCGTTATTCAAATCCGTTTTTGGAAGATGCTGAGTATTGGTCGCTTTGTAAACCTGCCTTTACGATAGAAGCAGTTAATCGAGAAGAAGAATAAAACTCTAATTGTATGAGTACTGAAGATAAACCAAATGTTGATTTAAGTTTCCTAAAAAAGGAAATGAAAAAAGTAGAGTTTGGTCCTGATACTTTGGTAATCGAACAATATTCGTTAGGTGATTCCTTTTATTTTATCGAATCTGGTCGAGTAGAGGTATGGAAATACTTAGACGAAACGAAACAGGAAATTTTGGTAATCGGGGATTTAATTGCTGGTGATTATTTTGGAGAGATTTCTCTCATCGATTCTGCTCCAAGAACAGTGAACATTACGACAAAAGAAAAATCTACTCTTTACACATTGACTCGTGTTGATTTTCACAGACTTATCCAAACAAGTCCGGAAATGACTTTAACTCTTTTAAAGTTATTAACTGCCAGGATTCGTAATGCAGAACAAAGGGAAAACCAAGTCCTCATACAGAAAAATAAAGAGTTACGTTTGCAAAATGAAACATTGGAAATGATGGTTAAGGAAAGAACTGCAAAGCTCACCCAATCATTAAAAATCATCCAAGAAGATTTGGAAACTGCCAAAACTATACAGAGAAATATCTTACCACTTGGCTTAAAACACATTGCTCATTTAGATTTTGCCTCCAAGTTTGAGCCGATGGCTGAGGTAGGTGGTGATATATTTGATGTCATTCGATTAGAAAAATCCAAAATTCGATTGTTTTTGGCTGATGCAATTGGGCATGGAGTGCAAGCAGCACTCATCACTATGGCAATCAAAGCTGAGTATGATCATATCAAACACAGTGTTACCAATCCATCGGATGTGTTGTATGCATTGAACCAGATTTTCATCGATCGTTATGGAAAAAAATCGAATCAATTTACTGCTGTCATTGTTGATTTGAATTTGGAAGAAAATAAACTCGTTTATTCCTCAGCCGGTCATAATGAACCATATGTACTCAGCCAATCAGAGATATTGGCTTTAAGTGAATCTGGTTTGATGTTAGGTCTCGAAAAGGATGTAGAATATACAGATAATACGGTCCCATTTCGGCTTGGAGATCGATTGTTTATGATATCTGATGGTTATTTGGAACAAGAAAATGAAGATGGAAATTTTCTAGGGGAATCCAAATTGCTTTCCAGTTTTTTGTCTGCTAGGAGTTTGGGATTAAGTTTAGCTGACACTGTAAATTTGCTAATGGAACATTTTCATAACTTTAGGGGAAAAATCTCTATGATGGATGATGTTACCATTTTGGGAATCGGCACTTCGTATCATTTAGGAGTTTAAATTGGGATTAATCATTGCATATATTTTGTTTCTATTGAATTTACTTTGGATCATTCCTACGATGTATCCACTTTATATTTGGAAACTGTTAACGTCTGGTTCCGTAAGAAGATTAGGAGATCGTCTGCTCGTGAAAGTAGGAGAGGCTTGGATCGAAAATAATTACCGAATCTCTCGATTTTTATATGGTGTTCAATTTGAAGTAGTGGGTGAAAATTTTAAAAATCTAAAACCAAATGGAAGTTATATGATTATTTGTAACCACCAATCTTGGTCTGATATTTATATCATCCAATCAGTTTTAAATAGAAAAATACCCCTCATACGATTTTTCATCAAAGATTCTTTGAAATATGTTCCTGTACTCGGACATGCTTGGCTTGCATTAGATTTTCCTTTTGTAAAAAGAAGTAGTCGTGAACAACTGAAAAAAAATCCAGAACTTGCTACAAAGGATTTGGAGAATGTTAAAAAGGTTTGTGAAAAGTTCAATGGTATGCCTTTTTCGATTTTGAACTTTTTGGAGGGACACAGACGAACACCAGAGCGTGTGGCGAAGTTATTAAAGAAAAATCCTTACAAACATCTACTTCGCCCACATAGTGGAGGGATTTCCGTTGTTTCCACTTCCTTAAGAAATTCGCTTGATGCTTTTATTGATTTAACTATTGTTTATCCTACTGAAAACCCAAGTTTTTTGGATTTAATGTCTGGTAAAATTCGAAAATTAAAAGTTTTCATTGATGTGATTCCAAGAGAACAAGTTCCCATCGAGGAAAACGAACAATTTGCCCCGATGTCTAAAAAAATGAAACGATGGGTGGATGAACGTTGGACCGCAAAGGATGCTTTGATTGAAAAGGAGATGAGTTCTAAATGAGACTATTACAAATCAAACTTATATTTTTGTTAGGATTTATATCCTGTCGTACTTTTTCTCCTGTTGCTTATGAACCTCCCATCAAACCAGAACCAGTTGGGATTTATGAGCCAAATACAGAATTACAAAAAGCAATTTTACTTGCCATTGGTAAAGTGAAAGGACTTGAGTCACTTGATGTTGATTCCGACGGCAACATCTATGGTGGTGATAAAGATGGTCGCATCATCAAAATAACACTCAAAGGGGAAATCAAAACTATTGCGAAAACTTCAGGAAGACCTCTCGGAGTACAATTTGATAAGTCAGGTAACTTAATCATAGCTGATGCTTATAAAGGATTATTATCTATGGATAAGTCCGGCAAAATTACCACTTTAGTTTCTGAATACAAAGGTGAACCATTCAAGTTCACAGACGATTTGGATATTGCTCAAGATGGAAAAATCTATTTTACGGATGCATCAGTTTACGAACAAAAAGAATATCTATATGATTTATTAGAAGCAAGGCCTTATGGTCGTGTTTTCGTTTACGATCCAAAAACTAAGGAAACACAGTTATTACTCCAAGATTTGTATTTTGCAAATGGAATCACTTTGTCAAAAAATGAAGATTTCCTTTTGGTGAATGAAACATATCGATATCGTATCACTAAACTTTGGTTAAAGGGACCGAGAAAAGGCACTTCAGAAGTATTAATTGAAAATTTACCTGGTTTTCCAGATAACATCACTCGAAATGAAAACGGAGAATTCTGGGTTGCATTGTTTACGGTTAGAAATGACAGAATGGACAACATGCATCCGTCTCCCGTTGTGAAAAAAATGATTTATTTTTTACCTAAGTTTTTATGGCCCAAAGCCCAACCATACGGTTACGCAATGAAGATTGATGGGAATGGTAAAGTTTTAATGACTGTACAAGATCCTACAGGTGATCATTTAAAAGATGTAACCAGTGCCATTGAAAAGAAACGCCAATTGTATATTGGAAGTTTGTACAATGATCGAGTCGGTATTTATGTACTACCTTAGTGAAAAACTAAGGCGCACAAGTTGAATTGTATTCGATTGCACCAAGGGAGACCGCGCCGTCTCCTCCTGGCCTTGTTCCAACTCCATTATAACTATCAGCAATAATATTATTGGTAGACTTCGTAATGAAGCAGGATGTGGCAGTTGTTGGGCTATAATTCGCAACAACACCAAAATTGGCACCTAATTTTGGGTCCAAGTTCAAATTGTTCCCAAAATTAGAACTCAATCCTAATGGAGTGATACAACCCAAACTTCCAGGCACTCCTCCTGCACACAAATCTGTAAAAATCAGTAATGGGGTTTTGTAAACAAGGTTTGAACAATTATGGAATACATTGAATCGAATAGAAGTTTGTGGGCCCGCAAGGTCTACGATGCATGCATTATTTCCCACATTATCATTTAGCAAAAATATGTTGTTTTCAACTAACACGGATGAGTTTGAGTTAATTTGTAGTACAGCTTCATTCCCAGAAACTGAAGATGTTCCGCTGCTCACAGTATTATGGTAAATCTTAAGAGGACTAAAAACTCCCGTGATATCGATTCCTCTTGCATATACATTGCTCGAACCATTTTGGATCCAATTATTCGCTACTAAAAAGCCATTCGGGGATTGGAGGTAAATTCCAGAAACCATCGTTGCTCCTGTTCCATTGGCAGTTCCCAATCGAATATAATTTCCAGAAATAGAAGAAGTAGCTGTAATCGATGTTGCATTGATTCCAAACAAGGTTGCCTTTGCACTGCTAGTTGAATTTCCACCTACAATTGTATTTCGTTCAATGATCGCTGTGGCACCTCCTGAAGAAATTTCAATTCCGTTTGTTGCTGTCGCAAAACTAGGATTTGTTGATGATCCTAGGTAGATGTAATTATTACGAATTGTATGTCCTGAATTTAATAACATACCATTAGATTTAAAGGAAGCTGCCGTACCTGTAGTGATACTATTTCCCTGGAGAGTAGAGCCAATTTGAATTCCGGTAGGAGATTGGATTCGAATTCCAATCGAAGTATTTGCTGTACCAGCAACCAATTGATTCCCAGCGAAAACTCCCGTGGACGAATTACTTAACGATGAAATGTCAAAAGCGATGGATAAAGTCGTAACTCCAGGAATGGTATTTTCCAATGGTAAAGATGTAATCTGGTTGAGTCGGATATTGGTGACATCTAAACCTACACTTCCATTATAAGAGAGAGCACGAGAAGTAACTTGTGTGCCTGCACCTTTTCCACTATCAATTGTATTCCCAACAATAAATGGAGTGATTAAGGCAGCAGATGACATATAAACACCTGAAGAGTTACAGTTATTTGCTGTACAAATCCCACCTTCAATTTGATTACGAATTAAAATAGGTGTACTATTGATCGCATAGACACCAACAACTGTATTGGTGCCAATGCCTCCATTAATGGTGTTATCGATGATCCGTACGCTGTTTGTCGAATCCAGGTACACTCCTGTCATAAAAGGAGCATTGTCTCCCGATAATATTTTAAAGCCAGATATGGTCACTGTCCCTGTCACCGAAGAATCTGCAGCGATCGAAGCGCAAGGATTAAGACTAGTTGCACTAGCACAAATAGCAGGAACCAAATCCATCAGGATCGTTGAATCTTTGTCAGTTGGTCTCCATTGCGTAAATCCCGGTTCATAACTTCCAAAGAGAGAAATACCTGAGACTAATTGGATTCTTGCACCAACAGCTGAAGGGTCATAGGAACCTTGTGTGACAAGTACGGCGCAATCATTTGTAGGACACCCTCCAAAACTATCAATGGCTGGTTGTATATTCCTTTTGGGTGTTGCTATTGTTAATCCATCGTTTAAATCGTTTCCAGTAGCATCAGAAACATAACGTAATGTGGATGGAACTAAGTAAGTTAGGGTTACACTTGTTGAGAGTGGATGGGAACCTATATTTGATAGGCAACTTAAGGTCAATGACCGATTGCCTGTCACCCAACTATCTGTTGGTGCTGGAGACACTACGAGGGTATCATTTGTAAAATTGGTGGTTGCCAATGCAAAATTGATGGGAAGAGCCAGGTTGGTGTTTAAGGTTCCAGAAGAGCCTGCACAACTTCCCGTATTCACCTCAGCAGAAAAAACCAATCGTAAAGATTCAGTTGTCTGTAAGATACCACCATTCCTAGGGGTATAATCTAATACGCTAAAACAATTTGCTTGGATGGAAACGGTACCTGCAACGGTACCTGATGTTGAAGATAGGACACATTGGTGGTTTGTCGGAAGAGATACAATTTGTACATTGTATGTACTAGTTAGAGGTAAATCGGTTGCAAATCGATTTAATCCATTGGTTGTAATGGAAATGGTCTCACTACCATTATTACTTAGAATCAATGTTCCAGAACCAATGCCAAAGGAAGTGATTTCGATTGGGTAAGCTGTAGATGTGCAACTGATGGCAATATTTGTGATATTTGCAGAAGCGATGGTACCTGAAGGATTGGTAACAACACAATTTTGTACTGGATGGATTGGTTGCGTTGTGACTGAAACATTATAAGTACTTCCACTAACGTATGTTTGAGTAAAGGCAAATGTACCAGAAGCAACTGCAACAGACAATGTGGATCCATCAAATGAATTCGTGAGAATTAAACCTGTGGCTCCATCAAGACCAGAGATAGTTCCCCCTATACTGTAACGGAGCGGATCACAATTGACAATGATAGAATTGATATTCCCAAAACCAACAACACCCGATCCACCATTTACCGTACAAGTTTGATTTGGTAATATTGGCTGGTTTGAGATAGTGACATTAAAATTTTCTCCAGTGAGTAATTTCGGTTCAAACTGGTAATCACCATCCGCACCGACAGTGATCGTTGCTTGTCCTGAATTGAGAGAAAGTGTAAGACCTGAACCTAGAAGTCCCGATACTTTGACAGAGATGGTGAAGGGTCCAGTATTTAGAATGCTTTTGAGTTGCAAATAGTCAGAGACTGATTGCATGATATTCTTGGAAATTGTGGGGATACAAGCTTGGAAAAGGAAAAATACAATGAAAACAGATTTCCTCATGAATTTGCTGATCATAGAACGAACACTCTATATATCATAACAATTGAGGGCGTTATCGATTGTCATTTTATTTCCGTCTAAATTGAGAAAATTAGATTATTTATATGGATTTTAGCTTTTCTTATTACATTGGACTTGCGGGTATCATGGTTTTTGCGATATCAGGAGCGGTTGCGGCCTTGGAACATAAAGAACACCATCATGATGTTTTTAGTGTTTTTTTTACTGGTTTTATCACTGCAATTGGAGGTGGGACATTACGTGATATCACACTTGGAAACTATCCCGTTTCTTGGGTAAAAGATGAAAACATTTTGTGGGCAATTTTTTTAGGTTTTTTACTCGTTATCTTTTTTCCAAAACGATTGACCAAACTCCGAAGTGAACTCTTTTTATTTGATACTTTAGGAATTGGAATTTATACTGTGCTTGGAACAAGAATCGCTCTCGACCATGGTGTGAATTTTTTTGCCTCCGCTTTACTCGGAATGATATCAGCAATTTTTGGTGGAGTGATTCGAGACACACTCATGAACGAGGTACCATTCATATTCCGAAAAGAAATATATGCTACTGCTTGTTTGGCGGGAGCCATCTTATATCTTATCTTACATTCCTTACAATTTGATGGTAATCTTAACTTAATCCTTTCTGCAAGTGTAGTAGTGATCATCCGAATCACTGCGGTGAAATATAATTTAGGTTTACCGAAGATTAAAATTTTCTGAAGCCATGCCTAAAAATGTAGCAATTTTAGTGAAGGAACGAATCCTTTTTTCAGTACTTGCCGCAAAAAAGCGAACCCCATCTTTTTCCTGTTAAACGCTTGCTTTTCTAAAATCATTGCGTTCGATGGAGAGGGAACGTATACAGTTCTGAGAGGATTAGGGGATTCCCCACATCCCTGTTTCAAGAGGTTTTATGGCTAGTCCAAAAGCTGTTTCATTAGAATTTAAACGTGAATTGGGCCTTCATACCAATATTGAAGATATCAATCATCCAATTGTAGAGAACACTCCGTTCCATTTTAAGTTTTTTCAAATCACAGATGAAGTAGAAAATACATTATACCAAACTCTTGATCGATTTTTATTACAATTGGACCTAATTATTGTTAGAGATTCTGTTCTCGCAGCAATGAAAGAAACTGTTACGAACGCAATCAAAGCCAATGCCAAACGTGTATTTTTTAAAAATAATTCAACAGACATTACCGACGAAAAAGAGTACGAATCTATTATTAATGAATTCAAATCTACTTATATTCAAAACAGAGACGAAATAGAAGAATCCCTTCAAAAGAATAACTACGGTGTATTCGTATCCTTCATTCATAATAGAAGTTTAATGCGAATTCGAATTATGAATAATGTCCAGTTGACACCTATCGAAGCTGAGAGAATCAAAGAAAGAATATCTAAGGCTAAAACATACAATGATTTAGCGGATGCTTTTATGGATATGTCAAATGATCAGGAAGGTGCAGGCCTTGGTCTTATCATGACTCTTATGATGTTAAAAAATGATGGTCTTGGTGAATCAGCTTTTAAGTTTGAATCTGGCGAAAACAAGACAGTATTTATGATTGATATTCCTGCAAAAGTTTCTAAGGAAAATCAACAGTTAGAAAAAATAGATCATATAGTTTCTCAAATCGACAATCTCCCTACGTTCCCAAAATCGATCAAAGATATTCAAGACGCAATTGATAAACCAAATTCTAGTATTGGAACAATTGCTGAAATGATCAAACGTGATATCGCTTTATCAGCAAATATCTTAAAACTCTCCAATTCAGCTGCATTTAGAAGAGGAGGCAGGGTAGAAAGTTTAGATCGTGCCATTCAGTTAATTGGTTTAAAAGAATTGCAGACACTTTTGTATAGTTTGGCAACCAAGCAAATGTTAGAAGATAAGTTTCCGGCGTTTACAGCAATTTGGGAAAAATCAAATGAATCGGCATTTTATTGTAAGTCAATTGGCCAAAGGATGGAGTTAAACAAGTCAGACCTTAGTAATTTAATTGCGGCATCACTCCTACATGACATTGGTGAAATATTGTTATTATCATTTGACAAACACCACATGAACAAAATCAAAACGTTTTCAACTACGCGTGAAATTGCCTCAACAATTAGTATGGAAGAGTCGGCGATAGGGATCACTCACTCTAAATTAGGAGCAATGGTAGGTGAAAAATGGGGTTTCCCTATTCTTTATACAAAAGCCATGGAATTCCACCACCGACCACTTCTCGTAGATGATGTGTATATTGATATTATTTATCCAATTTACCTAAGTGATATGATGATTGCCATCAATGCAAAGGAAGCTAAGTCCTCTGAAATTCCTGCGGAGATTCTCAAGGTATGTAAGTTCCAATCAAAAGCAGAGTTTGATTCTTTTCGTACGAAAATTAAAGAACAATACTCAGCTGACTAAGTAGTAAAATTCTATAACTTAAACCACTTTCATTTTAAAAGAATTGTTCCTTACCGATTCCTATGGTAATGGATTGACTTTCGTGGTTTTTTGATAGGATTGGTATCTTTTTTCAAATTCATTATACCTCGGAATGGATACTGCCAAAACATACGATTGATTGGGATTGTTTTGAATAAAATCTTGGTGATAACCTTCAGCTCGATAGAAATGTTTTAACTTTTGAAATTCGGTAACAAAAATTCCTTTCCAAATGTTCTTTGCTTGGATTTCTTTTTGGATTTCCTTTGCTGTTTTGAATTCTTCATCATTGGAATAAAAGAGTATAGAACGGTATGAAGATCCAACATCAGGACCTTGTCTGTCTTTCGTTGTTGGATCATGTGAAAGAAAAAATACCCTACATAATTCCGCATAACTCACTTTAGTGGAATCATAAACGACAAGTACGGATTCAGCATGACCTGTTGTTTCTGTATTCACCGATTCGTATGTTGGGTTATCAGTGTGTCCACCTGCATAACCAGAAGTTACGTTGATGACTCCAGGAATGGATTCAAAAATATGTTCGGAACACCAGAAACAACCTTCCGCAAATACTGCAATTTTTTGGCCTGGTTTGGGCACCAGTGGCACTGACTCTACCTTCGAAGTTTCAGTGACTGGACCACAAAACAAATAAAATACAACGATAGCTAATATTGGAAAATAAGAGAGAGAATTTATGGATCGATTGGGAACTAGGAATGCCATATTCGTTAGATGGTTCCCAACGGAATTTGGTCGGAAAATCTTTTCAAATGAGGATTACTTGAGTCCTAGGGCGGTGTGACATCCTTTTCAGAAGGGAAATTGTCTTCGGAATTCGGATTTACCATGCCACTGCGGTAAATGAAAATTCGATTGTTCCCAGAAAACTGTGCCAAGGGTCTGTGAAATTTTTGTTTCAGATAATAACCTAAAAGTATAAGGCTTAAACAGAGGAAAAGAATCTTTTGGTCTTTGTCTATGGAATGGAGAAAATAAAAGGAACCAGCCAAAACGAATGATTGGCTTAGAAGCCAAATCGATGTTCGGTTTTTTAAAAAAGAAATCCAACCAATTTCTGCTACTTGGTTTCGTATACCCTGAACGAGGATTCCCAAAATCGGTATTCGAAGTAACACTCCCAAAAAGCCAATCACCACAATCAGAATTACGATGAGCCAAAGAGAAGTGAAAACCAAATTCCACCAAAAAAGAAACGTGATGGGCGGGATGAAAACTTCTGGAAAACTAATTCCATAAAAAAGAAATCGAATTAAAAACCAAAAAAGTGCAAAATAAAATCCGAACACCATTGAATGAAAAATAGATTCAAATGTTACTGCAACGATATTTTTCTCAATTTTATTTCGGGAAAAATACCATTTTAAGCCCAACGATCACAGTGAAGATTCCAAAAAAGCGAGAAAGGACATTTGTATCGATTTTTGAAGCCGCCCCAGCACCAAAGATACTTCCTAAAATGAATCCAACACTAATGAGAGCCGCTGCAAATAAATTTGTTTCTCCTCTCGTATAATAAATGTAAGCTGCTACGATTCCAATAGGTGGTACCATCGCAGCTAATGTTGTACCTTGTGCTAATTTTTGATTGAAGTCAAAAAAATAGACAAGTGCCGGAACGAGTAAAATACCACCGCCAATGCCAACGAGTCCTCCGAGGACTCCCGCACCAATTCCTAATAGTAAAAATAAGATTCCGACACTCATACTACTTTCCCACATGCACGATTTGCAGGCACTGCTTCGTGTATTTTTTTTGGTTCTGGCAAATTCAAATTGTCCATAATTGATTTAAATTCCTCTAATGATTTTTTTGCGATTCTCGGATTCCAATTTTTTTCCTCACCAATCGTTGTGGAAACAAAGCCTTTATAGTCATGTCCAGGAAATACAACGGTATCATTTGGTAGTTTGAATAATTTATTGGTAATCGAATTGTATAATTCTTCTGTGTTTCCGCCTTGGAAATCTGTTCGGCCACACCCTCTAACAAAGAGAGCATCTCCTGTAAAAACATATTTTCCATTGAGGAGTAAAGAGATCGAACAAGGGGTGTGACCTGGTGTGTGGATTATTTCTAGGTTGAGTTTCCCAATTTGTAACACATCTTTGTCTTTTAAAAAATGAGTCGCACATTCAGCACCAGATAAGTGGGGAGCATATGCTTCACAACCAGTTTTTTCCCGTAACTCACCTGCGGCCGTTATATGGTCTGCATGCATATGTGTATCGATGGTCGCAACCAATTGGTATCCCATCGATACTATATAATCTAAATCCCTGTCTAATTTCTCTAGTACTGGGTCGATGAGGACTGCTTGTTTCGTAGACTCGTCGAGTAATAAATAAGTCCAAGTCCCTGATTCTATATCATAAAGTGGTTTGATTTCGATCTCATTGTTCATGTCAGTAATCACCATCGTTCGATTATCCTCACTCCGATCATTCATTCAACTCCATTTTCCTTTCGGAGTTGGCCTTTGGGGGATAATACCATACCCCCTATGGTATATACTTTTTCTTGACTCAATCCGTGGCAACTAAAAAATGGAAAAAAGAGGTAATTATGAAAACATTTGTAATAGTGGGAGTGATCATTGGATTCCTCTTCGTTTTTGTAAAAAAAATTCAATCAAAAGGAGATAAACAAATGGTTCAAGAATGGATTCAGGAAGGGGCAGTGGTTGTTGATGTAAGGACTAAGTCTGAATTTGCAGAAGGTCATTTCCCAGGAGCCATCAACATACCCGTTGATGTATTGCCTATGGAATTAGGCACATTCAAAAACAAACAATCTAAAATCGTTGTTTATTGTCGATCTGGTGCAAGAAGTGAAAGGGCAAAACAAATATTATCGGCGAGTGGATTTTCCTCAGTCATCAATGCAGGTGGGTTATCGGACATGCCTAACTCCCGTTAACTAGTTTAAGAACCTACACCAATCGGGCTTTTTGCTTTAAATTGGTGTAGTGAATAAAGATCTGCCAATTTGTTTTGTGATTCGTTTGATAAATCGATAAATTCAGCACCTACACTGTAATTTTTTTCATCAATTTTTTGTTTACGAACTACTTTGATTTTTGCACTAATTTCATGTTTGGAATCGGATTCACGTAATAAAACTTGTATCGGTTCGTTTACTAGAAGATCATCTTCTGTCTCAAATGCAATTCCAGTGATTGAAATATTTTTAGAAATTGAACGAATGGTTCTATTTGGTAAAACACAAAACAATTCCAAGTTTGCTTCAAATCGTAGACTGCTTCTTTTTTCATTGGAAAAAACAACGATTTGATTTTTTCCTGAGTCTTTGGCTGTATACAAAGCTCTATCAGCAAAATCATACATATCTTCACATTGTTTTACTTTTTCAGGAAAAGAAACAAGCCCACCGCTTATGGTAACAGGTTTACCGCTGATTTGAATGGTTCTGCATGCTTCTAATAATTTTTCGGAAGCGATGAGTGCTTGTGATTCATTTGATTGAGGGAATATGATTGCGAATTCCTCACCACCAATACGACATGCGGTGTCTTCCATTCTTAAGCTTGTTGCAATTTTATTAGCAACTTGTTTTAGAATCTCATCGCCCATTACATGACCATATGTATCATTGATTTTTTTAAAATCGTCAATATCAATAACGAGTAAGGAAAGATTCTGATTGTATCGTGTGGATTGTTTGAATTCGCGAACCAGTGCTGTTTCAAAATGCCTACGATTGTATAACCTTGTCAGTTCATCCACCAAGATGAGTTTTTCAGTTTCAGCAAATAAACGTAGTTCGATGATTTTTGGATTTTTAATTTTATGGTTCTGATTGATAAAATAATCAAGTAGTGCAACTCGAAATCCAACAGGACGTTTTAAACAGTTTGAGAGTTTGTCTCGGTTTTCTAAAACTTCGTCCCAAATTTCTTTCGAATCCGATTCTGGAATGTCTAGAGAGGTTAACACTTTCAAAACAGCAGAATAAATTTGAGAATGGTCTTTATTTTGAAATTGGTTTTTTTGTAATTTTTGAATGAGTAATTCTTCATTGTATGGATCTTCTTCGAGAAGGTCCATTATCGTATCTTCGATACGTTGGCCATTCCTAGGCCTAAGAGATGTATGGGATTTGATCATTTCCGATTTCACTTCTGCGAGAAATTTATTGCCAATATCCCAAAAATCTAGAAGGATTCGAAGTTGTAAAGACAGGTTTTAGTTACGAACTGAATTCATCTCATCTAAATCCCTAAACGATATTCAATTGTTTTGCCTGTGTGTGGATTTCATTGATTTCTTCGTAGAGGAGTTCAACCGAATCGGCGAGTTTTTGAGTGGTTTCGTCGATGACAGAAATCGCACGGTTGATCTCTTTACTACCTGTCATTTGTTCCTGTGCAATGATTCCAATTTGTTCAGAAAGGACGTGAAGTTCGGAGAAGGTGTTTCTGAGTTCTAGGTTTAGCACTTCTTGTTCTGTCACATGTCCTTCTAGACCTAAAATTTCACTTTCAATTCGTAACAATTCATTATTTTGATTTTCCACTTGTGATTTTACTTCTTTGGAGAATCGAGTTCCTTCGTTAATTTTTAGACCAGCGTCCTTTACGATTTTTGCAATTGTTCCTGCATTGGACTGCGAACGTTCCGCTAATTTTGCCACTTCTTGTGCAACAACTGCGAATCCTCTACCATGTTCACCTGCACGTGCTGCTTCGATTGAAGCGTTTAGCGCCAGTAAGTTGGTTTGATCTGCAATTTCTGACATCATTTGGTTGATTTCTTCGACTTTCGAAAAGGCTTGGTTGAGTTCTGAATAGATGCCGTTTAATTCTTCTGAAGAAATTTTTACTTTTTTGCTATAATCAGCAGAAATACTGACATCCTTTGCAATTTGCATTGTTTTTGTTTTCACACTCTCACTTATATTTTGGAGAGATAAAAAGTTTTGATCCACAATTTTGACACGTGTGACTTGGTCTTCCACTAAGTTTGCAGAACTAATGGCAGATGAAGAAAGTTCTTCAACGGATGCAGAAATTTCTTCGACCGATGCTGCCTGGTTTTGCGATTGGTTGTGGAGTTCGTCAGACATAGATTGTAATTTGTCTACAGATAAGGCGAGAGTGTTTGCTGATTTTTCTAATTGATGTGATTTATTTGTGATGATTGATTGTTTGTATAAACTTTCTTTTAATTTTGCCTTTAGGTCATTTTGCATTTCTCTCATCAATGAAACAACGAATCGTAAACTAAAAATTACTCCAAAATAAAAAATCACTTTCTGAATTTCAGTGGTGACAATGATATGATTTGCTCGTAACATTTCTGGGAATGGTTTAGCGATAAATACTGCACCTAACACATGACTCAAATAAATCCCACCGAGATACAATCCCACAGATAAGATTCCAATGGTCATCACCAATTTTGTATCAAATAGGAAACTGGAGTAAATAGAAATAAAAATGAAAATGATGTAGAATATTCCTGAGCTTAATGTATTACTAGCATCTGCTTTTGTATAATTATTATAAATATCTAAATAAAAAAAACAAAAGATGATCATCAAATCGATAAAAACAACAGATGCCGCCATTCGTTTCGAAATTTCTTTTTCTTTTTTGAGTAAGTACCCTGGAATAATCGCATTGACTAAATAAATTAGGGATCCTATCAAATTGGGTAAAAAACTTTTAGTCGCATAATTGGATGCAACACCTAGAAGGAAGATAATACCTAACCCATATTTAGTAAAAACGATGAGTGAAACACCTTTTCGGAATAACGTTCTTTCAAATTTTTGTATTTCATCCGTTTCTATAGCCATGTTTCATCCTCAATGTAAGAGACGAAAATTATCTTAGAATTCTGAGATTCCTTTGATTGTAAGGGTGGAAAAGAAATTCTGCCTAGAAAGAAAAAATGAGGTGGACTGAAATGCTTCGTAGTTCTCCTGAAATTTGCAGAGAGGGCTTTCGTTTTTTAACAGATCCAAAAATGAATCCAGGGATTTCCGACACAAATCTCCTGGATTATGGGAATGTATGTATTAGTAAAATTTTATATTCCTTATATTCCTTTTGAAAACAAAGTTTCTAAAACCATTGATTCGACAACTTGGCCACCACGTTCATTCAAATGGATTGCATCAGTAAGATAGTAATATCCGTTAGATTCTCCTAAATCATTCCAAGAGTATGTAGTAGAATAATACTTAAAAATTGTCCAATACATGTTCCAAGTATTTTTGGCATAAGGTGTTTTAGAAAGATTCTGATCCGATAACAATCCAGTTGTTAAGGTTTCGTGGAGAGGTTTATAGATTACTTTTTGTTTTGTAGCGACTTCTTTTGTAAGTTCTGCAAAACGTTTGGATCTTAAAAATGGAATAGAATTCGGATCTTCGCCTAAAATTGGAGGAGAAAAAAGAATGATCTTTGCTTTAGTTTCACTTTGAATCCGTCGTACAATGGTAGTTATATTCTGAACAAAACTATCTTCAGTAACTGGTTCTTTTAAATTCCATAAACTTGCATACTGATCATATTCTTCTTTTGATAATGTTGCTTTTAAGTCATTGGTTCCAATCATGATAAAAACATTATCTGGTTGTAGTTTGATTACAGAATCCAATTGCTCAAGGATTTGCACCGTCAAACGACTGTTTATCCCTTCATTAACAACTAATGCATTTGCCAGTTTTGGATTCTTTCGGATTGATTCGACATAGTCATAACTCACTCGACCATGCGTAATGCTATCACCTAAAAATACAATTTTGGGTGATTTAGAAACATCTCCTTCTAATGTTCCTTTTAAATTATTAGAAGGTACCTTGGTTGCCTGGAAAACAACACATGATTGGAAGACAATTAAAGTGAATATTGAGACAAACTGATAACGTTTCATGCAAACGATGATACCTGAAAGATCCAAAATTAAAAAGAACAAAAAAACGTATCGGTGTTATTTCTTGAGTGTTTCTAAAAATAACTCTAACCATGGTTTTAGATCAGAAAAAATAGGTTTTTTGTGTTTTAGTAAGAGACGGAAGTACAAAGTTCCATAAAGAATGTCCATACAAACTTCTATGTCTTCTTCACTTAGTGGTTTGATCTGTTTCGTTTTGATTGCATTCTCAAAAAAAACTTTTGCGGCTAATCTTCTTGGTAATAAATATTCTTTCAGGACGGACTCAGAAAGTTCCTGATCTTGTTGTCCTGCTCCAATCAAAGTTGCGATCACTTTTCCAAATTTTCCATTAAATAAATTTGATAGGGATTCCATTTGATTGATGAGAGCTTTGTTAAATGGTTCATTTGTTGGGAATTCTAAAAAAGGTGAGATTAGATGAGATACAGAACTCATTGCTAATTTTGCTTTATTCGGCCATCTTCTGTATATGGTAGTTTTTGCAATACCTGTAGTGGCGACAATTTCATCCAAAGAAAAACCATAATACCCTTTTTTTGCTAACATTTCATAGGTAACTTTTAATACGATTGGTTCCAAATCTTCCGATCTTGGCCTACCTTGGGTTTTGGATGCATTTTTTTTCTGAACCATAGATAAATCTTTATAAAAAATGGATTGACGTCAATTCTATTTCGATACTATCAGTATTGATATACGATACTGATAGTATCGAAAGTAAAGGAGTCAGTATGAAACCTGTATTGTTGTTGGCAACATTGGTGTTGGGTAGTGTAGGGGTATTCGCTAAAACAAGTCGAAATTCCAGTGATAAGGTATTGGAAACGTTTTTTAACGAATTTGGTAAAGGGAATATGGCAGGAGTTATCGGTTGTTTTCATGAAAACGCTGTCATCACTGCGGTTCGTAGTGAAAGTCGAAACGATGGTCAGTTATATGGATCTTACCAAGGATTAAAAGGTGTGGAAGATTTTCTTTCCAATATGGGAAAAGAATTTGATACAAAACAATTCCAAGTAGAACACATTGTTGGGAAAGGGAATATCGCTTATGCTAGTGGATCTTTCTTTCATATCATCAAAAACACGGGTAAACCATTCCAAAGTGATTGGGCACTCAAGGTTGAATTAAAAGATGGAAAAATTATTTCCTATCACTTTTATGAGGATAGTGCTTCCTATCTTTTGGCTTCTAAAAAATAAGAATCTATGAATGACAATGCCAACCTCATAAATGTGAAGTGAAACCATTTTCGTGGTTGGTATTCTCTTGGCTAAGATGACTCTCTTCGCCCACATCAATGAAAATCCAATCCTTCGGTTTGAAAAAAATATAAAAAAAGTTTGACGGGAATTTGAACATAGCCCAAATGTTGACAATGTAAACAATGTTGTCACCGGCAACAAGGGGCGTTGGAATGGAGTTGGTCATCAAGATATTTGGGATATTTTTCTTTTTCCCTTTTTATTCATTATTCGCAGCTGATCTGGAAGTGGAGATACTCAATCGTAAATCCAATCAGTCAGTCATTCGCTGTGCTTTGTATGAAACAGAAAATGGATTTCTTTCAGATGAAAAACATGCAAGTTTTAAAATTGTAGGAGTGGAAACTAACAATCAGAAAACAATCTGCCATTTTAATGGGATCCCTGATAAACAGTATGCAGTTTCTGTGTTAGAAGATTTAAATCGAAATGGAAAAATGGACACAACCTTCATTGGTTTGCCAAGAGAACCTTGGGGAGTTTCAAAGAATCCACCTATGCATGCATTTGGACCACCTACATTCGATGAGGCAGTAGTGAATGTAAAATCAAAACTTTTGATCCAAATCAAATTGAATCATAAGGATTGAAGATGAATACCTATCAAATATATAATCATTTAGCTTTGGTTACAGGAGCAAGTTGCGGAATCAGAAAAGACTTTGTATATGAATTAGATAAAAATGGATTCTCTCCTATTTCTACCAAGGAATCTTAGTACCTTACGTATGAAACAAATCATAGGAAAAATGGTAAATTTTAGAAAGGGAGAGAAACTTTAAATATTGTTTTTCCAGGTATGGAGTCGACAGAAACCTGTCCATCGTGTTTAAAGAGCACTCGTCTTACAATGTCTAAGCCCAATCCACTTCCTTCACCTAACTCTTTTGTGGTGAAAAATGGTTCGAATATCCTATCTATTATTTCGTCTTTGATACCACAACCTGTATCTTCAATTAATACAGTAACACATTTGTTTCCATCTTTGTTTTCCGAATCCTTTTTTATTGTGATGGTAAGAGTCCCTTTGTATGTCATTGCTTGGATGGCATTGAAGATTAAATTTGTCCAAACTTGGATGAGATCATCCGGAAAACAACGAATCCATACTGGTGAATCGGGGTAGTTGCGAATCACTTCGATACCCGTTTTGATTTGGCTGTTATAAAGGATTAATACGGTTTCAATGTTTGATATTAAGTCAGTTTCAATTTTCTCCCCTTGTTTATCAAAATGTGAAAAGTTTTTTAGTGCATACAGGATTTTTGAAACTCGTTGGATAGATTCGAGAATTGAATTTAGATTTTGTGTTGTATGAATGTAATCCATACCAAAATTAAAAAAATCTAAAAAATCTTCTTCGTGGCATAAATGTTCGATCATGTATAAACATTTTTGAACTCCTAAATCAACAATTTCTTCTGCAACAAAATCAGGATCTTTACAACTTAATGAACCGAGTTTTTCTCGGATCAACTTTTTTTGTCTTCTTGCTTCTGATCCATGTAAATGGTTTCTTTTTAAAAAAGACTCAACCATCCAATTAAAATATATTTCACGTTTTTCTTTTGGCTTTGAAGATAATAATTGAATGATATTTTCTTGGTTGATCATCTGATTTTTAATGTTTTCTAAAATCAGTTGGCTTGATGCCTTTATGGCACCCATTGGATTGTTGATTTCGTGTGCGATTCCAGCTATGAGTTGGCCAAGTGATGCCATTTTTTCATTTAAGATCAATTGCGATTGTGTGATTTTTAGTTCTTCTAATGTTTTTTCTAATTCAAGTTTTTGAGTGATAATCAGATTATTTTTTTCTTGGATTTCCCGAAGTGCTTTTTTAATTGATTCTGCTTCATTAATCAATGTTAGGTCGATAAAAGACAAAATACATTTGCCTTCTTCTATTTCTTTTTTATTCACTTGGATAGGGATTAAGGTTCCGTCCTTTTTGATACCTTCTAATGAAAAACTTTTTTCTTTTTTCCCTAATCCATCCCAAAGAGGATCTGCTATGATATCTCTGATGGAGATTTTTTGGAATGAATCATATCCAAATAACTTTTTAAATGCAAGATTTGCATCTACGATCATGTCACCTTCTGTGATAATAATCGCTTCACTGGCAAAATTATAAAAATTTCGGAATCGTTCTTCTTTACTTTCTAATTTTGATTCAAATTCGAATTTTGCAGATACATTTTCTAAAACACCTACTTGTCTTGTCGATTTTGTAAGATCATTTCCGATGAATGTTCCTCTATCCTCTATTGGGATGTAAGTATTGTCTTTTCTCCTAAGACGATAGAATGCATGGTAAGGACTTTTGGTCCCAATTGAATCAGCTAATAATTCTTTGGTGAACATTCTGTCATCAGGATGGATGAGATTTAGCCAACCATTAATATCCAAATGATTGAATTCTTCGATTTCATATCCAAGTACAGATTTGATAGCTCCATCCCATGTGATTTTATCTTCATTAATATCATAATCATAGATGATAAGTCCTGTTTGGTTAGCAACTTTATGAAATCTTGCTTCATTTTCCAAAAGAGCGATTCTCTTTTTTCTCGTTTCATCAATGTTTTCAATGCTTCCTATGATGATGGGGCCATTTGTTGCTGATAAAATGAATTTTCCTTGTACCTTCACCCAGATATTGGGATTTCCTTTGATTTCTAATTCTAAATCAAAAGGAGAATGTTCGATCCTTGCCTTGGTTAAAGCTTGGTTTAACGTTTCTTGGCTTTCAATTGCAAAAAACTCGATTAATGAATGTATGGTGGGTAAAAAATGGTTTGGATTGACGTTTAGAAGATAGTACAAGTCAGGTGTCCAAAACATTTGATTCGATTCAATTGTCCATTCCCAAACACCAGATTTTGAAATCCTCCGAATCTCTTCGCCTAATTCGTTTTGTTTTTTTAGTTGTAATTCAATCTTTTTGGTTGAAGTGATATCCTGGGCAACACCCAATACTTCCGTAGGAATTCCATCTTTATTAAAAGAAAAATTGGTTTCCCAAACTCGAAACCAATGGATGTTCCCATTGTTGTCGAAAACACGGAAGTCTAACGCATATATATCGGTGTTTTTCTCTTCTAACATTTTTTTTGAATGTGCGTCTATGAGGTGAAGATCGTCAGGGTGTAGAATATTTTGGATTAGGTATTCATAGTTGAGGATAGGTTCGACTTCAAATCCTAAAAAACTTTCTATGCTATTGTTTAGGTATAAAAATTCATCCGTTGTCAGGTTTTGGATGTAAATGATGGCGGGAAGAGTTTTTGTAACTTTGGTGAGTAGTTTTTCTTTTTCTCCTAACTTTTTTTGTAGTTCAATGAGTTGGTCTTTTTTTTGGATGACTCCTCTTGCAATCCGTTTCCCATCTTCTGAAATGTAATTGTAGAGTTTGACTTCGCAATAAACTTCTTCACCGTCGCGATTTAAGTGAACCCAATCAAATTTTACATTTCCTTCTTTGAATCCTTCTTCTATATATGATTCTGCTAATATCGGAGAAGGTTGTCCATTTGGTTGGAACTTGGGGCTAATGTCTATGACAGATAAACTTAATAAATCATTTTTAGTAAAACCCAATATGTCTGTTAACTTAGCATTACAGTCGATGAATAATTGACTCTCCAAATCAAAAACAACAACGGCATCTTCATCTTGGTCAAAAAAAGTTTTATAGGTGGTTTGGTCTTTTTCTTTGAGAAGATTTTCTAAGTATGCAATTTTTTCTTTTGCCTCCTCTAAAGTGATGTCTTCGTTTTTTTTCATTGGGAAGCCGGGAACATTAGTATTAAATGAAATAAAAAAAATTCAACTTAAAAATATGAATTTGAAATTAGGTATGATCGAGTCTGATCAGAAAAATATGTTTTTCATTTTCCGAAAAAATTACCAAAATAAACTTTTAGTCCGTTTTGAAGCAATTTTATGTGCTGCATTCACAAGACCCACATGGCTATAGGTTTGTGGAAAATTTCCCCATTGGTTTCCCGAATTCGATTCAATGTCTTCGCTAAACAAACCAACATGATTGGAATGTTCACATACAAATTCAAATAACTGAATTGCTTCTTCCAGTCGATCCATACAAGCCAATGCTTCGATGTACCAAAACGTGCAGACTAAAAAAGTAGTTTCTGGTTTTCCGAAATCATCTTTATGGAGATAACGGTAGATAAATCCTTCTTTGGTTTTTAATTGTGATTCTATTGCTTTGATATGTGATTTCGCTTTCGCCGAATGTGGATCCAAATAACCTAAAGTGATGAGTTGTAATAAACTGGCATCTAAATCCTTTTTCCCTTGTGCCTGAGTATAACATCCAAGTTCTTCATTAAAACACAATTCGATATTGAATTCAGCCTCTTTCATCAATCGTTCAGCTTTTTCCAACAAGTTTTGTTTTTCTAGTTTGAGGGCGATTTCTTTTGCTGCTTTGGCACCAATCCAGTGAAACAAAAATGTATAACAATGTTTTTGTGAGAAATTTCGAAATTCCCATAGACCTGCATCTGGTTCTTGCATTGTGATATCAATTTGATCTAAAATTTTTTGAATCAAATTTAAATTATGAAATCTATTTTTTTCAGGAATCCTTTCATCTAAATACAAAGGCAGTAGTGATAAGAGGATTTGTCCATAAGCATCATTTTGTTTATGTGTATATGCTGAATTACCAATTCGAACTGGTTTGTTTCCTAAATACCCGTGTAAATCTAAAATTTTCTCTTCTAATAAATGTTCGCCAAATATACTATACAATGGCTGGAATCGGCCATCTTCCGTTGGTGTTAGGTTGCTGATATATTGTGAATACTTTTCTAATTCTTCGAATTGGCCAAGATTAGTTAACGCTAATAAAGTGTAAAAACCGTCTCGTAACCAACAAAATCGATAATCCCAATTTCTTCCTGAATTCGGCGATTCTGGTAAACTCGTAGTTGATGCGGCAATGATGGCACCTGTTTCTTGGAACTGGTGAAGTTTTAAACAGAGAGCTGAACGAATTTGCTGTTTTTGGGCGAAGTTTGGAATGGTACAATGTTTCACCCAGTTTTGCCAATAATGTTTGGTTTTTGTGAATTCTACTTCGACAAATTCGGAAAGGGAACTTTTGATTTCTCCTGATTCTAAAAGAGATACGTAAATAGGTTGATTGAGAATAAATTCTTTTTCTTTCAATATTTGATTTAAGGAAACATTGGATTGAATATAAACCTGGAATTCATTTGTTTCGTATACAATTTGTTCAGCGACTATTTTTGGTTCTATTGTTTGATTTCCGAAATCGTATGTAGGGTTTAATAGAATTTTAATCTTAACATCACCCGTCATTGGAACTATTTTTCGATATAAATTTCGCGGGCATCGGAGGGTTCCATTTTGATAGTATCTTGGTGCAAAATCGATCACTGCAAATGATCCCGATTCCGTATGGATTTCTGTTTTTAGTATATTTGTATTTTCTAAATAAACTTGAGAGTTCCTGGTTACTTTAGTGTTTGGCAGAATTTGAAAATTCCCACATTTTTCATCCATCAAATTTCCAAAAATAGGCGAGCTATCAAAGTAAGGCCAACACATCCAAACAATTTCAGCAGAAGAATTGATATGTGCGATAAAACTACCGTTCCCAATGATACCTGTATTATATTTATGTTGCATTTGATTCTACCGCTTGTAAGTGATTGATTAAACTTCCTATCCAAGAATGGACATCTTCTGTGTTATGAAACCTGTATTTAGCTATTGTTTCTGATTTACCAATTTTGACTGTAATTGCATTTTCTGGTATTTCGCGAAACATATCTTCATCCGTTGTATCATCGCCAAAAACAAAAGTTTCTTGTTCTATGTCAGGAAGAATTTTTCTCGCAGCTTTTCCCTTTCCAGTTCCGTATTCTCTCACTTCGATGATTTTATTGCCTCTTTGTACAAAAAAGCCACTGTTGGATGAGATTTGCGAGAGTTCATCTAACATCTCTCTTGCGGCATTGAGTCCAATGTCAGGATCTGCATTTCTAAAATGCCATACCAAAGAAAATTCTTTTTCTTCGGTAAAAGATCCTGGAACACGTTTGGTAAATTCATCTAAATGTGATTTTATTTCTTTTTTCCAATCCACATTGGAATAAAATAAAGAATTCCACTCGGTTAAATCCGGAGGTTTATGCCATGCTCCATGTTCGGCGATCAGATGTAAGGGCAAATCAGTGAAAATTGATTCTAGGAATTTTCGATCCCTGCCGCTAATAATGGCGATCGAGACGTTTGAAAATTTCGATAGTTGCAATATGGATTCTATAAGTTCTTTTGAAGGTATTGCTAAATGAGGTAAGGATTGGAATGGGACCAAAGTACCATCATAATCAAATAAAATGAATATGGGACGATTCGACTTTGGTAATAAAACATCTGATTTTGGAGAAATAGATTTGGTTTGGAAATTGAGATTTCGTTTGGCAGTCTCTTCCGTCTCGTAATAAATTTTATTCGCCCAATCCATGACCGAATTTTCCTTTAAGCGAGATATCATCACTTCGTTTCTTTTTAAAATTTCTGATTCTTCTATTTCAATGGCTTCTTTAATCGCATTTGCCATACCACTTACATCATTTGGATTGACGAGAATGGCTTCTGGTAATTCTGCCGAAGCACCTGCCATTTCACTTAAAACTAACATCCCATTTTTTTGAGAGACCAAAAACTCTTTCGCAACTAAATTCATGCCATCTCGGAAGGGAGTGACAAGCATCACATGTGTATTTTTATACAAAGGGACCAATTCTTCAAACGGGAAGCCTTTGTATTGGTATAAAATTGGTGTCCAATCTAATGTTCCAAAACTTCCATTAATAGCTCCCACCTTTTCATCGATGGCTCGTTTCATGGATTGGTAAGAGGATACATCGGTACGGGAAGGAACTAAAACCAATACGAGTTTACATCGTTTGATCCAATCTGGATTTTGTTTTAAAAATAATTCAAATGCATTTAATCGTTGTAAGACACCTTTTGTGTAATCAAGACGATCTACAGAAAGGATTTGTTTTAGGTTTTTGTGATTGGTATTGATTTGATTTGCGATTGAATCGCATTCTTTCGAGTTTGCATACTTGGAGAATTGTTCTACATTGATTCCCATCGGGAAGGCAGCTGTTTTTGTTAGATGGTTTTGGAAATAAATGATGCCTCGTTCGTTTTCAATTCCTAAACACCGTAGGAGTGATCTGAGAAAGTATTGTGTATAACTTTGTGTATGGAATCCGATGAGATCGGCTCCAAGTATTCCCTTTAAGATCTTGGTTCGAAATCTTTCTGGTAACAAACGAAATATTTCAAATGTAGGGAAGGGGATATGTAAGAAAAATGACATTAGGATATTCGGAAATTCGTTTCTTAGTATCCCGGGTAATAAAAATAAATGGTAGTCGTGAACCCAAACCCAATCCCCAGGTTGGTAAATTTCGCGAATCTTTTTTGCAAACTCTTCATTTGCTTCTTCATAGGAGTTAAAGGTTGAATCAGAAAATTCACAGTGTGCTGTGAAATAATGAAATAATGGCCAAATGGTTTTATTACAAAAACCATTGTAAAAAGAATCAGCTAACTTTTGTTTCAGAAAAACAGGTATGGTTCCGTGTTCATTATGCATTTGATTTGCATAATGATTTTGTTCTTTTTCGGATATAGATTTGCCAGGCCAGCCAACCCAAAGAACTTCATTGCCTTGCGATTTCCAGTGAGAAAGAAAACTAGAAAGTCCAGTAGCCAGTCCGCCTACATTGGGAGTTCCATCCCACTGGACTGGTAACCTGTTGGATACGAGGATCAGTCTCATGCATTCTATAGGATCAGGATAAAACTTGAAGGCAAGGGTTTTTCTATAAAAAAAAATCGAAAGACAATTATCTGCAACTCGATAAATTATAGTTTATAAGATTATTAGACTATAATAGAACCAATAAGTTCATATGAAAATAGAATTGAATGTGGAATTTAACATAAGCAGTTTTATTTTTTTGCCAAAATGGTGGTCATCCTTTGGTAGATCTCATCCCATACAATTTGGAATCCTATCACTTTTAAGAGAGAAAGGCATTCTTCTGTTGAGAGTTTTGTTTTGTAATAAGAACTGATTTTCATATGCCAAGATCCATTTGATTTTTCATACAGTTGGTCGGTGACTCGAAGTTTTTCTCCTTCATCATCTAAGATACAAGTGAGAATACGGTTATCATCTGCTTTGACTGGGATAAAACGTGAATTGCCTTGTAAGGGATTGGAATAATCGCGAAAGGAGAGGAGTAAATTTCCATTCGGAGCTAAGGTTTCATAACAGAGTTTCAAAAATTCTTGGATTTGGTTTTTGGAAGAAAGATGCGTTAATGTGTCTCCACAACACAAAAGAAAACTAGGATTTTGGTTTTTCCAATGTGTAACACTCATCATATCGGCATTGATTGTTTGGATGGGAAGGTTTTTCTTTTTTCTCGTCTCTTCTAATTCTTGTAATAACTGCAAATTAAAATCGATGGCGATGACTTCATATCCTAACCGAGCCAAGGCGATCGATTGTAATCCATTCCCTGCACCCAAGTCGATGGAAATTTCCTGGTTCTGAGGTGTTAATTTTTTTTGTTTCAAGTATTCTTGGAAGGCAAGGATTTTTGGTTCGAGGTCTCCAAGCATCCATGAATAAAAATTACCTAAATGATTGTCGTAGTGTTCTTTTGGTTCCATCATATCTTATCCATATATTTATTTATGAGAGATTTGGAAATATAAATTGAAATATTAGTTTTGTTATCTGGAAATATGGAATCATCTTATCTGAGGTTATCAATGATGGAAAAAAAATACTCTTCTCAAATTTATATTTGGATGGAACGATTCTTTTTTGGTTCCCTTTTGCTGTGTTTAAATTGTTGCCATCCATTACAAGACCAATTCCAAAAGGATGTGAATCATGAATTCGCAGAACAAAATATGGAAATCAAAGTTCTTACGGAGTTGGATCTTATCACATTGCCAAAGCCAGTTCAACGATACTTACGTTATACGAAAGCATTGGGGAAACCTGTGGCAATAAATTTTCGCCTAGTGTTTGATGAACTGATGTTTAAGACTCAGCAATCAGACCCAATGGTTGCTACATCTGAACAGTATAATTTTTTTGCACGGCCTTCTAGGCATTTTTACATGCGCGCTAGCATGAAAGGAATTCCATTTCGAGTTTACCATTCGTATACAAAAGAAAAAGCAACGATGAATGTGAAAATTTTGTCCCTATTTGGTGTCGTAGATGCAAAAGGGGAAGAATTGACAAAAGCAGAAACGGTTACATTTTTGAATGATCTCTGTTTATTTGCTCCATCAGCACTTATATATAAAAATATTTCTTGGGAAGAAATTGATCTTAAGTCGACTCGAATTTGGTTTCAGAATGGAAACTTTCGGGTCTCAGCAGTTTTGTATTTCAATGAACTTGGTGAACTAACGAACTTTATCTCTGAAGACAGATATGCCTTACAAGATGATGGAAGTTTCAGGAATATAAGGTGGTCCACACCTGTAAAAGAATACAAGGAATTCAATGGTGTGAAGTTGCCAACTTACGGGGAAGCCATCTGGCATTACCCAGAAGGGGACTTTGTGTACGGAAAGTTTTTTTTAAAGGGAATCGCGACAAATCTTAAATCCTCTCCCTTCCAGTGACCAAATCCGGTTCCATGCAAACGAATGACCCGCGGCAGGGATCGAAGTGGAAATCGAAGATTGGAACGAAGAGCCCGATCCTTCCCCCAATGGACTTAAGAGGGGAAACGAGTGGGAGCCGCCCCAGATGGCAAACCCACTTGGGATTTCAATCGTCATCCCCTTTTCGATACCCTGAAATTCCTTTCCCCTTGACAATCTGCCCAAATGCCAAATTCTGACAGGAAAGCTTGATAAAGGTGCTTTTGGATGAACAAAACCCAGATGGGGAACCTACTTTTGGTACTTTTTTTGGGACTGATGGCGGGAGCTGTGGCAGGAGTGGTCCTTGACCGACTGTTTGGCACAAATACTCTCTCTCGGTTTTTGTTCGAATCACCAGTATCGTTTGAGCTTTATATAATTAAAGTCGAGTTCCAGCTAACCCCTGCAAGTATCGTTGGTCTTGTAGCGTCTGGATATCTCGCACTAAAAAAGGGGTAAGTATGTCAGTAATTTCCATGAAAAGTCTGCTAGAAGCAGGCGTACACTTCGGTCACCAAACGCGTCGTTGGAACCCAAAAATGAGTCCTTATGTTTATACGGCTCGTAACGGGATCCACATCATCGACCTCCAAAAGACAGTTCAAAAAACAAAAGAAGCTTATGATGCTTTGAAAAAGTTAACTGGCCAAGGAAAAAAAGTTCTTTTTGTAGGGACTAAAAAACAAGCTCGCGGTGCCATCGAAAGAGCAGCACAAGCGTGCAGTATGTACTATGTATCTAATCGTTGGTTAGGTGGGCTTCTTACAAACTGGAACACAGTAAAGAAGTCAATTGCTCGTTTGAAACGACTTGAGCAAATGGAAGAGAACAACTCTTTCGAACAAGAAGCTCGTACAAAAAAAGAAGCACTTTCACTCAAACGAGAATTAGAAAAACTCCGCCAAACACTCGGTGGGATTAAGGATATGGCAGTTGTGCCAGAGATCCTTTTTGTAATTGATCCTAAAAAAGAAGAAATCGCAGTTAAAGAAGCAAAAAAACTTGGTTTAAAAGTGTTTGCTGTGATTGATACAAACTGTGATCCAGAGCCAATCGATTACCCAATTCCAGGTAACGATGATGCGATCCGTGCGATTTCCTTATTCCTTGATACTATGGCAAATGCTGTTCTTGAAGGAACAGGTGGCGAAGTCATCCAAACTAATTTTGCTGAAGATATGGACGCAGAACAACTTGCTCTTGAATACCAAGGTGAGTATGATGAGTCCGGAAAATTCATTATGGACGATGAACTTCCTCCAGTCGCAAAAGACATCCCTGTGGATGCAGAAGCAGCAAAAAAAGCAGCGGAAGTTGCAGCAACAACTGAAGCAAAACCAGAAGCAGAAGGAAAAGAGTAATGGCAGTTAGCTCCGAACAAATCAAAGACCTCCGCGAACGTACGGGCGCGGGGATGATGGACTGCAAAAAAGCCCTCGAAGAAAAGGGTGGCGATATTGAAAAAGCAGTCACTTATTTAAGAGAAAAAGGTTTAGCGAAAGCGGCAAAACGTGCAGGTCGCGAAACTGGTGAAGGAAAAATCATCGCATATGTTCACGGAACAGGAAAAACAGGAGTTCTCGTCGAACTTAACTGTGAAACTGATTTCGTTGCAAACAACGAAGCGTTTGAAGCTCTTGGAAAAGAGATCGCACTTCAAATCACTGCGATGAATCCTTTGTATGTAAACGAAGAATCCATTCCAAAATCTGAAATTGAGAACGAAATGAACGTCCAAAAAGCTCTTCTAGAAAAAGAAGGGAAAAAAGCGGATCAAATCGAAAAAATCCTTCCTGGTAAAATGAAAAAGTTCTACGAAGAGATTTGTCTCATCCACCAAAAATCAATTCGTGACAACTCCAAAACCATCAATGACCTTCTCCAAGAAGCCATTGCAAAATTTGGAGAGAACATTACTGTTGGTAGGTTCTCGAGGTTCCAAGTAGGTGGGAACTAGTCCGCGTTTCAAACGCATTCTCATTAAAATCTCCGGCGAGGCTCTCGCCGGTGAGGGTGAACTTGGTATTGATACCAACAAAACATTCTCACTCGCTGGACAAATCAAAGAAGTACATGACTTAGGTCTAGAAGTGGCTGTGGTTGTTGGCGGTGGGAATATGATCCGCGGCGAAACCTTAGCAAAGTCTGGAATGGACCGTGCCACTGCCGATTATATGGGTATGCTTGGTACCATCATGAATGGTCTCGCCTTACAAGATGCATGCGAAAAACAAGGGATGTTTACCCGAGTTCTTTCCGCCATCGAAATGAAATCCGTAGCAGAACCTTATATTCGAAGACGTGCCGTTCGCCATTTAGAAAAAAATCGTGTGATTATTTTTGCTGGTGGAACTGGAAACCCTTACTTTACTACAGACACAACTGCATCGTTACGAGCTGTGGAAGTGGGTTGCGAAGTGATTCTTAAGGCAACCAAAGTGGACGGTGTGTACACTGCGGATCCAAAAAAAGATCCAAACGCACAAAGGTATTTACAAGTTTCTTTCATGGAATCCATCAAACACCGGTTAAAGGTAATGGATTCAACAGCACTCAGTCTATGTATGGATAATAATATGCCAATCATAGTGTTTGATATTTTTAAAGCTGGTAATTTAAGAAAATTAATCGATGGGGAACCAATTGGTACATTGATTTCCAATTCAGAGGAAGTGATTCTAGATGGTAGATGAAATTATAAAATCCATGCAGTCCAAAATGGACAAAACAGTTGATGCTTTGAAAAAAGACTTTGGAACCATTCGTACGGGAAAAGCAAATCCGATGATGGTGGAAGATGTTCGAGTGGACTACTATGGTACACTCACTCCACTCAACCAACTCGGAAAAATTGCCTGCCCTGAGCCACGTGTGATTCTCATCACTCCTTTTGAAAAAGGAATGCTAAAAGACATTGAAAAAGCAATTTTTGCTGCAAGTCTTGGTCTCACACCAAATAACGACGGCTCTAGTATTCGTATCAATATCCCTGAACTAACAGGGGAAAGACGTAAAGAACTTGCGAAAGTGGTGAAACAAAAAGCAGAAGAGAAAAAAGTTGCGATTCGTAACATCCGCCGTGATGCCAATGATGAATTAAAAAAACACCAATCTGAAATGTCCCAAGATGAAGTCAAAGGCCACCAAGATAAAATCCAAAAAATTACGGATTCTTATATTGCAAAATTGGGAGATTTAGAAAAGGAAAAAGAAAAAGAGATCACTACTCTTTAATTTCCTATGAAGTTGAACTCAATCCCTTCCCACATTGCTGTCATCATGGACGGAAATGGCAGGTGGGCGGAAAACCAAGGGAAAAAAAGAACCGAAGGCCACAGAGAAGGGGCAAATGCAATTGATCGCCTTTTGGATGTGGCTTTGGAATACAAAATCCCAAACATCTCCCTCTATGCTTTCTCTACAGAAAACTGGAAACGTCCCATCACAGAAATCCAAGCCATCTTTGGCCTGTTAGTTGAGTTTATAGAAACTCGCCTTGATACCATTCATGCAAAGGGAATTCGCATCCACCACAGTGGGGCAAGGAACAAACTGTCCAAAACGGTTTTATCCAAAATTGACCATGCCATGGCCGTGACTAAAAAAAATAAAAAACTCACAGCTAACTTTTGTTTGAACTATGGTGGACACGAAGAGATTTTAAGTAATTTTTCGCGTGTGATGGCAGCACGGAAGGCCAAAAAAGAACCTTTGGACAAACCCATTTCCTCCAAAGAATTTGAAAAATATTTGTATACATCACCTTTGCCACCCGTAGATTTATTGATCAGAACTGCGGGAGAACAAAGGATTTCTAACTTTTTATTATGGCAAAGTGCATACGCAGAAATGTATTTTACGAGTACACTTTGGCCGGATTTTGGAAGGACCTCACTTGAGGAAGCTCTTCAGTTTTTTGATTCTCGAAAACGTAAATTTGGTGGTTTGTTATGAGTGAAACGACACTCCGTATTCTGTCTGCAATTGTATTGTCTTTTATCTATGTGTTTATGATCTTCCATAGCTCATGGTATTTCATCGAATTTTATCTCTTTGGTGTGGTGATGATTTACCTTGGACTGAAAGAGTTGTATGCCTTTTGCAAAACCGAAGAATCAAAACCATTTTTTGGAACGGGATTACTATTTTCCCTATTGATTTTTACTGTGTATTACATCCAATTTTTGGGATTACAATTTGAAGTGACACCTCCTGGATTTGTTTTGGAACTTTCAAAACTCTTCCGAGAAGGATTTCACCCTGTTCCTTTCTTACTCGTGGCTCTTTCCATCACAGTTTGGATATTGCAGATTCTGAAGCGTCCGTTAGATGGAGCTTTGTTTTCCGTAGGTGGAACCATTCTTGGTCCCATTTACATCGCCATCCCGATTGGTCATTTTTTACTCCTCCTTGCACTTCCGTTTGGAACTTATTACATCTTTCTTGTCTCTGTAATCACCTTTATGAGTGATGCGGGTGCGTATTTTGGTGGTCGTTGGTTTGGAAAACACCCAGCAGGTTTAAAAATTTCTCCGAAAAAAACTTGGGAAGGGTATGTGACTGGAAACCTAACGGCTGTCATTGGGGCACAAGTTCTCAATGTGGCTTGGGAACATTTTAGTGGTGTGAAATTGCCAGTAGGAATTGTGGAGACCATCATCCTGTCATTTGTGATTTCCGTGATTTCTGTGATGGGAGATTTGGCTGAGTCTGCGATGAAACGTGATGCGAAAATCAAAGATTCTGGAAGTCTCATCCCAGGTCACGGAGGGGTATTGGACTTGGCAGATGCCCTTTTGTTTACAGTGCCTGCGATCTATTATTATTTTCTCTTCAAAGGTTTCCTCGGATTCTCTGTCTGATCATTCGACTAAGGATCTGTCTAAGCAGTATATGGTAGGTGTCTCGGTATTAGGAATTTCAGGTTCTGTTGGCTCTTCCACGGTGAAGGTGCTTCGGCAATTCCGAGACCAATTTTCCTTACGTAGTTTTTCCGTTCATTCCAATTGGGAAACAGCGAAGACCCTCATTTCAGAATTTTCCCCCGAAGTGGTTTGTGTCACCGATCCCAAGTTAGTGGGTCAGTTTGGGGATAAATTTGGTTCTACAAACATTTTGTATGGAGACCATGCTCTTATTGACTTAGTCAAATTGCCATCAGTGGATGTGGTGGTTACTGCTGTGGTTGGGGCCAGGGGAGTCCTTCCTACCATTGCAGCCATTGAGGCTGGCAAAAAAATTGCCATCGCCAATAAAGAGACCCTTGTTACTTTTGGCCCACTCATCAATCGTTTGGTGGCAAAACACAATACACTCATGGTGCCAGTGGATTCCGAACACAATGCACTCTTCCAACTCATTGAAAGGGAAACTCGTTCCAATATCCGCGCGATTACGCTCACTGCATCGGGGGGGAGTTTTCGCACTCTCCCGATCGAAGAGTTGGAACATGTATCCGTGAAACAGGCGCTAAACCACCCGACTTGGTCCATGGGTCCGAAAATCACTGTGGACTCGGCAGGTCTGATCAACAAAGGTTTGGAAGTGATTGAAGCACATTTTCTCTTTGGGTTTTCGTATGACGAGATAGAGGTGGTGATCCATCCGCAGTCTCTCACTCACGGCATCATTGAAACGAGAGACGGCGCTTGTCTGCAATACACAAGCCACCCCGATATGGTCTATCCCATTGCTCATTCCTTATTTTATCCAAATCCAACTCCGCAAATGCTCATTGAACGAAAACCTTCCACTTGGAAAACTTTGGAATTTTTTCCACCGGATACCAAACGGTATCCTGGACTCACACTTGCCTACCAAGCAGGGAAAGCAGGGGGAGTGGCTCCTTGTATTTTTAATGCAGCCAACGAAGAAGCTGTGGCACTATTTTTAGAAGAAAAAATTTCTTTTACCTCAATTCCAACGCTCATTGAGTCTGCCTTAAACCAAGTCAAAAATGAATTTCCAGAAACCTTAGACGGGTATTTGGAAAAAGACAAAGAGACGCGTAATTTGATCCAATCTGAATTTTTAAAAGGGGGAGTGACTACATGATCGTATTAATACTCGGCGCTGTATTCATGTTAGCTGTATCGATTTTTATCCATGAATTGGGGCACCTCTTATGTGGGAAATTAGTGGGTGTGGAAGCACGTATCTTTTCGTTAGGTTATGGGAAAGGGATTTGGAAAAAAAGAATTGGCAAGACCATCTACCAAATCACTGCCATACCCATCGGTGGTTATGTTTTATTTCGTGGTGATGATTATAGCAAAAACAAAAAACCAAAACAAGGCGATTTACTTGCGACTCCACCTCTTCGTCGTATGGTGCCTGTGCTTGGTGGCCCATTCGCCAATCTAGTGTTAGGGTTTTTGTTGTTATTTATTTTAGAGCTTTCCGGAGATAGCCCCTCATCGAACCGCATCTTTATTGAAGACGCAAATAAGGTTTCAAGCCCTGCTTATAACGCTGGTCTTCGAACAGGTGACAAAATTCTCTCCATCAATGGAAAACCCACAGAAAGTTTTGAAGATATTTTTACCAATGTGAGTTTAACTTCTGGTGATCCGATCCAAGTGACTTACAAACGAGAATCGGAAACAAAGACAGTCGAAATTGTTCCCAATTTATATTCTGCCGGTGGCCATCCTACGATTGGTGTCATGCCATATGGAGAAAGAAGAGTGGTGGCTACCTTTACTTATGGGGAACAGATCAGCCACTTTATGGCCAATGTTTTAGATAAAGAAGATAAATCTTCCGTTTACTTCCAAGAAAAAATTGAAGAACGAAAAGAAGAAATTCCAGAAGAACTTCTGAAACAACATGAAATCGCAGAACGGGAAAAATCACTCAGACGCCGAGCCCTCTCTTTTTTGAAAGACGGAGATATGATTTTAACCGTTGCGGGAGTGGATGTTCATACCGTTCCTGAATTACAAACAGAACTTGGAAAACACCAAGGAAAAACCATACCTGTTGAAGTGGAACGAAAAACCTATCCACTTCTTACCCCTTGGGCAACAGAAAAAGTAACCATACAAATCCCTGTGTTAGGTGCCAATGTATATGAATTTTGGAATATCGAACATCCAAAATTCCCTGAATTAGGGATTCCTTATTTTCGATTGGATAGTTATGATGCGGAAATTGAAAATCGACTTTCGAATTTAAAAATTGAGAACCAATCCTTTGCAACGGCTGATGATTTTACTTCCTATTTGAAAACCAATGCGGGCAAAAAAGAGATTTGGATCGGCAATATGAAATACTTTGCTGATGTCAATTTGAAACCGATAGGACTTCTTGGTTTTCGAGCTTCGATGAAATTTGAAGCCGAAAAATTACAGAAGGAATCTACAGTTTATTCATCACTTGTCGGTGCAGGGAACAAAGTTTATGAAAACGTTTCTACTACCTTAAAAGGAATTGGGATGTTGTTTTCGGGAATGTTGTCTCCAAAAGAAAATTTGTCGGGTCCGATTGGGATTGTGCAGATTGCTGGGATCAGTTTGGAATATGGTTGGGTCACCTACCTAGACTTTGTTGCTAAAATTTCATTGGCGCTTATGGTGATGAACTTACTTCCGATTCCCATGGCTGACGGCGGACACATTGTACTCTATGCTTATGAAGCAATTACGGGAAGACCGCTCCCAAGAAAAGCAATTGAAGCGATCTTTCGATTAGGATTTTTCTTTCTCATCGGGCTTGGGGTCTATGTTTCCTTCAATGATGTGATGCGTATTTTTTAAAACCAAACTTTGTATTGTTAGATTGTTAATCAAAAAGAGAAAAATGAAATGAAAGCTAGTTCCTATTTAATTCCAACTGCGAAAGAAGACCCACAAGATGCAGTGGTTGCGTCTCATAAATTGATGATGCGAGCGGGCCTTATCCGTAAGTCTGCAGCAGGTCTGTATTCCTATTTACCACTTGGGTTACGTGTGCTTCGTAAGATTGAAGGCATCGTGAGAAAAGAAATGGACGGAGCAGGAGCTTTGGAATTCCAACTTCCCATCTTAACACCGAGTGAAATTTGGAAAGAATCAGGTCGTTGGGACAAAATGGGAAAAGAGATGTTTCGTTTGAAAGATCGCCATGACAACGAAAGTTGCCTGGGTCCTACACATGAAGAATCATTTTGTGTGCTTGTAAAACCGATGGTTCGTTCCTACAAAGACCTTCCGATCAATGTCTACCAAATCCATACTAAGTTCCGAGATGAAATTCGCCCAAGGTTTGGAGTGATTCGTTCTCGTGAGTTTACCATGAAGGATGCGTATTCCTTTCATTTAGATGATGAATCCTTGGACAAAACTTACCAAACGATGCGTAAAACCTATCGTAGGATTTTTGCAGGCATGGGACTTTCGACAATTCCTGTACAAGCAGACTCAGGGAATATGGGTGGTTCCGCATCGGAAGAATTTATGGTCGTGTCACCGATTGGTGAAGAGACACTTACAATTTGTCCTTCTTGCCATTATTCAGGAAATATTGAAAAAACTCCTGTGATTGCAAGTAAGAACGCAGCCAAACAAGCATTTAATGGTAACGGGAAACTTTCTACTCCAGCGAAAAAATCCATCGCAGAAGTTGCAGAGTTTTTAAACACAAAAGAAGAGAATCTTTTGAAAGCTGTGGCACTCGTTGCCGATGGACAATATGTCCTCGTCTTTTTAGAAGGGGATAGAGAACTAAACGAAAATAAATTAAAAAACCATTTGGGTTGTAATGAACTAAGGCCGATGGGTCCAGCGGAAATGGAAAAACTAGGCCTTGTTCCTGGATTTATTGGACCAGGTTTTCCAAAATCAGAATCACTTAAAATTTACATTGATGCCTTACTCGATTGGAATTTTGCCTATATTGCTGGTGCAAATGAAATTGACCTCCACATAGCGGGTATTCAACTCTCTACTTTTTTCAAAGAAGAGGAAGTGACAAAGATCGATGTCTCCCAAGCAAAAGTAGGTGACCCTTGTCCTTCATGCGGAACTGGCTTAACGGCAGAGAAGGGGATCGAAGTTGGTCATATTTTTAAATTAGGCCAAAAATATTCCAAAGCTTTTGACCTCACAGTTCTTAATGACAAAGGAAAGGCCACAACTACGACTATGGGTTGTTATGGGATTGGTGTGAACCGATGTATGGCAACAGTGATCGAACAATGCAATGATGACAAAGGAATTTTTTGGCCAATTTCAATCGCACCGTTTACGGTTTGTTTGGTGAGTATAGCCAAAAATCCTGATGATATCGCAAAAATTGAATCCATCTACAAGTCACTTGTTGCCGCTGGCATTGAAGTGTTGTGGGATGACCGTGACCTTGGTCCCGGATTCAAATTTAAAGATTCTGAACTCATTGGATTCCCCATCCGAATCACATTAGGAAAAGGGTTTTTGGAGAAAAATGAGATCACCATTCTTGATCGTAAGTCCATGGTGGAAGAGACCATTCCTTTTACGACAAACGAAGATTTAGTCACAAACATACAGAAAAAAATCGCCACCCTCGAGGAATCCATCCAAAAGGATGTAACTCTTGCGGGAACATGAACTTTTCCCAAGAATTTTTTTGAGGATCTAAGGATTTAATCGATTAAAAACGGCCTTTGTGATAAACAGAGGTCATTGGGTGGCGGGTGGATAACCCCACCCAGTTCGATACGGGCGGGGATCTCTACTAAAAAATCCCCCACCTCCCCCAAAAGAAGCAGTTTTCATATTCACCTAGGCATCTATCTTAGGATATATGGGCAAAAACCAACCTGGATATTTTGGAGAATTTGGCGGTCGATACGCACCAGAAATTCTAACAGAAGCTCTTGAAGAGCTTGAATCCACCTATCACAAGTTAAAGAAAAGTAAAAAATTCAAAAAAGAATTAGAATTTTACTTAAGCAACTATGTCGGAAGACCTAGTCCTTTAACTTTTGCAGAACGTCTCACCAAACATTGGGGAGGTGCACGTATCTGGTTAAAAAGAGAAGATCTAAATCATACTGGTGCTCATAAAATTAATAATGCCATCGGACAAGCGTTAATTGCAAAATTCATGGGCAAAAAACGAATCATTGCAGAAACTGGTGCAGGCCAACATGGCCTTGCTACGGCTACAGTCGGTGCTATGTTTGGCATGGAAACTGTTGTTTATATGGGAGCAGTTGATGTCGAAAGACAAAACCTGAATGCCAAAAAAATTGAGATGTTAGGTGCTAAAATATTACCAGTGACAGCTGGGGAAGCCACTCTCAAAGAGGCAACAAGTGAGGCCATGCGTGATTGGGCTCTCAATGTTTCAACAACTCATTATATTGTTGGATCTGCCATCGGACCTCATCCATTCCCAACGATCGTACGTGATTTACAAGCTGTAATTGGAAAAGAAGCAAGGTCGCAGTTTAAAAAACAAAACCATAAACTCCCTCATGCCATTGTCGCTTGTGTGGGTGGTGGTTCCAATGCGATTGGTATGTTTCATGCATTTTTGAAAGACAAACATGTTGCTATCTATGGAGCAGAAGCAGGTGGACTTGGTCCAAAACCTGGTGAACATTCTGCCACTTTAACCTATGGTAAAACTGGATTTTTACATGGAACAAAAACTCTCATCATCCAAGATGAAGCAGGTCAAATTGTACCCGCACATTCTGTATCTGCAGGTTTAGATTATCCCGGTGTTGGTCCAGAACATGCGTTTTTGTCGCAAACAAAACGAGTGGATTATCGAATGGTTACCGACGAACAAGCGCTAGATTGCTTTTTAGAGGTGACAAGGATTGAAGGAATCATTCCTGCACTCGAAACAGCTCATGCATTCCATGTAGCAAGAGACGTTGCAAAAGATTTAGGAAAAAAGAAAGATCTGATCATTTGTCTATCTGGTCGTGGTGATAAGGATGTTACAGAAGTACTTCGTTTGTTAGGTGAAAAGAGTAAATGAGTAAAATAAAAGATCTTTTTGAAAGTGGAAAAATTAAATCTGCGTTTATTCCGTATTTTACGCTTGGAGACCCAAATTATAATGATTCCATCGAATTTGGTAAAACAATTTTAGACAATGGTGCTGATATTTTAGAATTAGGGATTCCGTTTTCTGATCCAGTCGCAGATGGTCCTGTGATCCAAAGAGCTGTTGCAAGATCATTGAAAAACAAGTTTTCTTTTTCTGAAATCTTTCGAGTGACGAAAGAAATTCACTTACACAAAAAAGATGTACCACTTGTTTACTTAACTTACTTCAACCCAATCTTTCACTGCGGGATCGAAGATTTTTTGAACCAAGCAAAAGATTCTGGGGTTGTTGGCCTTGTGATCCCTGATTTACCTTTTGATACCAAAGAAAGTGAAGTTTTATTCCAAGAACTAAGAAAAAGAGATATGGATCTCATCCATTTGGTCACACCAGCTTCGACTAAAAAACGAATTGAAGCATTGAAAAAAACATCTACAGGTTTTATTTACTATGTTACTTCCTTTGGTGTGACTGGCGAACGCCGCGAGTTCTCAGTTGATTTGAAAGAAAGGATTCGGTTTCTAAAAGAAACCATCCAATTGCCAATTTGTGCCGGATTTGGTATTTCCACACCAGACCAAGCTGGTCAAATTTCTGGCTATGCGGATGGAATCATCATCGGATCTGCCATCCAAAGGATCATTGAAGAAAATGGACATGAATTTCCCAAAGCAAAACAAGCTTTGGCGGAATACATTGCCAAGATTCGGGTTGCCATTCCCTAAATTTTTTTCCCAAATCACTCAAAAACATTTGAGTCTCTTTAAAAAATCCGAGAAAATGGTCGGAAATTCCTAAACGAATAAAGAGGCTCTATGTCCGACAAAGAATCAAAATCGCTTTCGATTTTGGATTACCTCAGCATTGCTGTTGCCACCCTTGGGTCACTCGGTGTGATCGTATCTGTTGTCATGACAGGATGGGTATATGAATATTCCTTCCTGATTGGTGGGATGCTTTTACTCCTCACTTCTTCCTATTTTGTTTACAAAATCATTGAAAAAGTTTCCAAAGACAAACAAAAGTCAGGTGCCATCTGGTTGTCCTATGTAATTGCCATCTTTATGTATACGATGGTCAATACCTTCCAACCTCTCAAAGAGTTAGAAGAAAATTCCGTTTCGTTTCGTTTTCAATTTTTACGGGGGTCCAATACAAAAACAGAAAGTGAAGGCGATACAGGTCGAATTGAATACATTCAATACAATCCTCCTGCAAAAGCAAGAAAGGATATCAACATCATTGGTATCACAACTGAATCACTTGAAAAGTTACAAGGTACTTGGCCACTTCCTTGGAGTTATTACGCTGATATCATCGAAACATTTAAAGACTCAAACAACATTCTTATGTTCGATATTTTCTTCGTGGATTATAAACCCGGCCAAACAGAAGAGATGGTCACTGCATTGCAAAAAAATCGCAATGTTTTATTTGACTACCCTATGGAAGTCAGCGCGGAATCCAAAGAAGCGGTTCTCAATCTTGAAAAACGGATTGATATCTTACGTAAGTTTCAATTAAAGAATGTCATCGATGAAAATGATGGAGGGATTTCCTGGGTAAAATTTCCACAACCTCCTATCGAACCAATTGGTGAATTATCAGCTGGTCTCGGTTTTGCGAACGTTAAAAAAGATGAATCTGGTTTGAACCGCAAAATGCCTCTTGTGGTGAAAGTTTATAATTCAGGACGAGATAGAGAAACAGAATACTTCCCATCCATTGACTTACTCATTGTTTGCCAATACTATGGTATCAATATACAAAATGATGTAGAAGTCAACATGGGACATTATGTTAAACTGAAAAATATCCCAAATAAAATCATCCGTGAATTCAATGTCAAAGCTCGTAAGTTTGAAGAACGTGATGTAATGCACATTCCAAACGAAAAAAGAGAAGTGGTGATTCCCATTGATTGGGAAGGGCAAATGGAAATCAATTATGTGGGAGGAAGGTATTCTTTCAAACAAAATGAAATTTTCGAAGTCACAAATGATTGGAATCCAGAATTACTCGAGGCAAACCAAATTAACAATAAAATTTTCCTAGTTGCGATGTACTATGCAACTGGTCGTGGAGCGTCAAAAGACTCCCACTTATCTCCGTTTGGTGATATGTCCGGAATTGAACACCACGCTCATGCAGTGAATACAATCTTAAACCAGGACTTTTTGTCTACAATGCCAAACTGGGGAATCTTTTTGATTTATGTTGGGCTTGGTGTGATGATTGGATTTTTGCAACCACGTGTTAAAACTCACATTGGTTTTGCCATAATGTTAACGCAGTTGTTATTGTATGTAATCGCTGCCCTTTATATTTTCCAAACTTTCAATCTCATCACAGTATTACCTTCTGTTACCATTGAACAGATAGTTGTTTTTGTTGCCATCATTGGATTTAGAATTTTAACGGAAGAAGAAAACGTAAAATACATTCGTCAAACCTTCTCCAAATTCGTATCCAAAGACGTTGTGGATGAACTCCTCAAACACCCTGACAATTTAGCTCTTGGTGGATCCAAACGAGAAATCACAATCTTTTTCTCTGACGTTCGAGGGTTCACAACAATCTCTGAACAATTGGGTCCAGAAGATTTGGTGAAGTTACTCAATGAGTATCTTTCTGCGATGACGGAACTCATCATTGAATATAAGGGAACCATCGATAAATACATGGGAGATGCGATCATGGCTTTCTGGGGTGCTCCAGTGCCATTGGAAGACCATGCATATTACGCTTGTGTGGCAGCCCTTGCTCAGCTCGACTACTTAAAAGTGCTGCAACAAAAATGGGCAGAACGAAATGTCCCTGTGATCGACATCGGTTGTGGTCTTAATTCAGGCCCTGCAGTTGTGGGCAATATGGGATCATCTCATAGGATGGAATACACTTGTATGGGTGATACAATCAACTTAGGATCCCGTTTGGAAGGTTCTAATAAAATGTACACCACAAATATCATCATCTCGGAATACACCTATGAAAAAGTGAAGGACCGAGTTGTGACAAGAGAACTTGATTTGGTGCGTGTAAAAGGAAAAACCCAACCTGTTCGGATTTACGAATTGCTTGGAATCACAAACCCAGAAGATATGGAGAAAATGAAGCGGCCTCTCCAAAAGGCGGCAACATGAAGTTTCAATGCCATCGTACCCATATCTCGACAAAATCAATTTCCCAGAAGACCTTAGAAACCTAAAGGAAACAGACCTCCCTGCCGTCTGCCATGACGTCAGGGAATACATCATCGACACCCTCTCTGACGTGGGAGGGCATTTTGCTAGTAACCTCGGGGTGGTGGAACTCACAGTTGCTCTCCACTACGTCTTCCAAACTCCCAAAGACAAAATCATCTGGGATGTTGGCCACCAAACCTACCCTCATAAAATCCTCACTGGACGAAAAAAAGAACTGCCCACTGTCCGCAAATGGTTAGGCCTCTCTGGATTTCCGAAACGTGAAGAATCCGAATACGATTTATACAATACTGGACATGCAGGTACATCCATTTCCCAAGCTTTAGGTGAAGCATGTGCACGTGATCTCATGGGTGAGAATTACAAAGTTGCCGCAGTCATTGGTGATGCATCAATTGCAACAGGTATGGCACTCGAAGCCATGAACCATGGTGGTCATATCAAACCGAATATGCTTGTCATCCTAAATGACAATTATATGTCCATTTCCAAAAATGTTGGTTCTATTTCCAATTATCTCAATCGTATCATATCGTCTCAGGTTTATAATAAGGGCAAAACTGCATTTTATGGTTTTTTAAAATGGATTCCTTTGATTGGCCCAGCCTTACAAGCATTAGCTCATAATATGGAAACTTCGTTTAAACATTTTATGATGCGTCCCGGTGGACTTTTTGAAGACCTTGGGTTCACTTATTTTGGTCCCATCGATGGTCATGATGTGAACCGAGTGGTTCAGATGTTACAAAACCTTTCCAAAATCCAAGGACCAATCCTCCTCCATGTTCTCACACAAAAAGGGAAAGGATACAAACCTGCAGAAGCCGATCCGATCAAATACCATGGTGTGACACCATTTAACAAAGAGTCTGGTAAAATGGCATCTGCAGACGCCAATAAAATTGGACTCTCCAAAATCGTCGGAAAAACTCTCATTGATTTAACGAACAAGGACAAACGAATTGCAGTGATTACACCTGCAATGATTGAAGGTTCCGGGTTACGTGATTATCAGGAAACCTATCCCAATCATACTTTTGATGTAGGTATCGCCGAACAACACTCAGTCGCATTTGCGGGAGCGATGACAAATGGTGGTGCGATTCCCTTTATGTGCATTTATTCTACGTTTTTAACGAGAGCAATGGACCAATTGGTGGAAGATGTATCTCTCATGAACCTACCTGTCCGTTTTGTCATCGATCGTGCTGGTATCGTAGGACCTGACGGCGAAACCCACCAAGGTTTGTCTGATCTAGGGTATTTAGCAGGCCTACCCAATATGGACATTATGGTCCCAAGTTCAGCACAGGACATCATAGATAGCCTTCATTTTATGAAAGACTATACAGAACATCCGATCGCGATTCGTTTTCCAAAAGACAACGGCGACTTACGTGAGTTAAAGTTCGATTCACCAAACCAAGTCACGAAAGGGAAAGCAAGGCTTGTATCTGAAGGTAAAGATTTACTTATATTATCTCTTGGATTTATGTTACCCATTGCCAAACAAGTAGCAGAGATCCTCAAATCAAAAGGGATCACCACTACAGTTGTCGATCTTTTTTGGTTACGCCCTTATGACTCGGACTTGGTCAACAAATGCATCGAATCGACCAAACAATTTGTAATTTTGGACGAAAGTTACCTCCACGCGGGTGCATCTGGTTATCTTTTGAACGAAATTCCAAATCATCTTATTGGTAAGTTCTTGAAAACATTTGCCCTTCCTTTGGAACCAATCCACCACGGGGAAAGAAACCAAATTTTAGAGCATTACCGATTGACTGCGTCTCAAATCGCTGATGATTTATTGCAAAGTTTGCAAAAATAAAAAATAAGTTTTCAAGGAGATTTTTAAGGTTTCCGAAAATGAAAGAAAACAGGTGAGGATCTCTTTGTCTTCAAGTTCTTTCCAACTTTCTTTAGATTTAGCAAAAGACCATTTTAAAATCGGTGATTTAGACCGTGCCGAATTCCACCTTCGTTCCAGTTTAGAATTGGAAGAATCAGAGGAAGCCTATTTTTATTTGGGACTTGTCCAAAACGCTCTTGGATCCTGGAGTGATGCATTGGCTTCCTATTACAAAGCCGTGAGTTTGGACCATGAATATGGAAATCCATGTAACGAAATCGGTGTTTTACTCCTACGTATGGGTAATGACAAAGAAGCCGTGTATTGGTTAAAAAAATCAGTACGATGTGAACGAAACGATGCACCTCACATCTCCTATTTTAACTTAGCAACTTTGTATAAACTTTGGAACCGTCCAGAAAGATCCTTACAATACTTACACAAAGCTCTTTCATTAAAAAAAGATTTTTTAGAAGCAAATGAACTTTGGCGTGAATTAAAAGCGGACGAAGAAGCTCCTTCCAATTAACTGTAGTCATTGGGGAGGGGGACCGTTACCTCTCCCTCATACATTGGAATTTGCATTTTAACCCCTTTCCAATCCAAATAAGTAAATCCATCTTCCTCAATCAACAGATCTGATAGTTCTTTTGCAGCATTCCATGTGAATCGGTATTTGATCCGATCCTCAATTGACCTGAGTCCCAAGATTCCACCGTCCTTTGTTTCATAAATTTCGAATGCACCAAATGGATAACTCCTACCATCATCGGTGAGGAATAGAATTTCATCTTCTAAAACTTCTACGTGTAAGACATGGCAAGGGAAACCATCAATTTTGATATACCCATGTTCTGAAAGTTCACCAAAGGTATTTTCAATGTAGACACCTTTTTCATTTCCATGGAGGTTATTGCGAAAGTAGGTAAGGATTTCTTCTTTATCAATGGGGTTTCCGCGAAAAATCCATTCGTCGGCTGGTGAGATATAGATTTCAGAATCAAATTTTCTTGGCATATGATTATCGATACCGGAAGGCATACCCTTTCCAATAAGGTAAGTTAGATTGTTGGAGGTAGGAGTGAGTCGTCCTTCCTTTTTGGTCCATTGTTTGTACGGAAACCGTATCAATTGAAGTTTGGTTCTTTTCTGTCATCCACACACCATCAATTTTACGAGCATACATCTCTTTTTTAAGCCTTGGTTCATACTCTTCCCAAGTTAAGTCTTCTGTATTCCGAATGATGACTTCTCCCACGATTTTAAAGAGTTTTTTGGGCCTTTCTCTTAGGATTTCCACATCTTGCCAGGAAGATACCTTATAACGATGATCATTTGGACGAAAATCAGGTTCTGGGATAAAATCCACGGAAGAACATCCAAAAAACACGACTAGGATTAGGATTGGGTAAAAATTGAACCGCATTTTATACCTTAGACAAAAATATGCTATACATTGGTAGAATTGCCATAGGATAAGCAATACAAAGATTTAGGCACCAAGCTTTCATGGAAGAAACAGACATCGGGAAACGCAAACGGGAAAACGTACTCAAAATTGGTTACTCTACCTTAGATGAAATTGAGGAAAAAGTAAAGGCCTTTCGAGTTATGAACCAAAATGCCGTGAAAAAGCGGTATCTCATCACCCGAGACCCCATTTTAGACCCACAGGGAAAGGTGTTACTGGCTAAGGCACAGGAAATTGATGTTTCTGCGGCTAAACTGCTCAGAAGGCACTTCAAAGGTGCTGATATGTTCAAAGTGTTCCAACCAGATGAGGGTCTTGTGATCATTTCTGATATGTCTACCATGGAAGGAGTTTCCTTTTCCATGGACATCGTAACCCAAATTATGAACTTGGGTGGTGGTGCTTATGAAGGTTTTATTGACCGAGTGGATAGTTTTGAAGACTTCATTGGTCTTCTCAAAAAAAACCTATTCCCTCGTATGATCATCGTGGGATATTTGCCAAAAGAAAAAATCCAAACCGAAATCATCAACTTCGTGAAAGTAAAACGTTTGGACAATTACCTACGAGCATTGGAACTTACCCATACCGTTTTTAAACCAACCGCTTATTTTCCTAAAATCAAACAAGTGAACATCTCACAAGAAGATCCAAAATCATGGGGACGATTTGTGGTAGAGATCGTCCGCGAATACACAAGACCTTATTTTGTCGAAGAAGTCTAATTAAGACAAAATCATAGCACGATTTAACATGGTACCTGCAATGTTTCCTGAATGGACAGCATGTGCCACTGATCGGAAGATAGACGCCATATCACCAACTGCATAAACTCCAGGAACATTCGTTTCATAAAAATTGGAAACTTCCAAGTGGCCACTTGGTAACATTTTGCAACCTAAGGATTCTGGTAATGCAGTATGTTGTACCATTTGGACACGCGCATAAAGAGCATCGAGCGAAATTTCCTTACCTGATACAAACTGAATTGATGTTAGTTGGCCTTCCTTATGGATCAGTGTTTTGACTTTTTCTGTAATGAAACCGATTCCTTCTTTTTCTAGTTTGATTTCTTCTTCCTTCGAAAATTGAATCGGACCATTTGTATAAACTTTTAATTCTTTAGTCCAATGTTTTAGAAATTTAGCATGTTCGAATACGCCGTTTTCATTCATACATAAACCTGTTGTTTTACCTACAAATTCATATCCATGACAATAAGGACAGTGAAGGATTGATTTGCCCCAAGATTCTGCAAAACCAGGTATCTCGGGTAATACATCTTTGAGTCCAGTGGCAAAAATAATTTTTTCTGTTTGGATCTCTGGAATCCCGTCTCCTATTAATAAAAACCCTTTTTCCGATTTTCCGATGGATTTTACTTCACCAAACATTGAATGGAAATTGGGATACTTCGATAAGTCGAAAATAGTTTTTTCGCGTATCAACTTTGGATTCGATCCATCATGTGTGATGAAGTTATGCGAAGCAGTTGTATTTTGGTTACAAGGTTTCCCAGAGTCAATGACCACTATGTTTCTTAAGGAGCGGACAAGGGATAGAGCAGCTGAGAGTCCAGAAAAACTCCCCCCGATAATGGCTATGCCAAAGGTTTGATAGGATTCCATAAATGCAATCATGTTGCATTTATGGAATCCGGCAAGGATTAAACTTCGTAGAAAGTTAAATTTTCATACAGTTCTTTTGGTAAGTTACCACTGGAATCCATGTACTTTTTGTACTTGTTTTCAAATTCTTTGTGCTGGCGTGTACGGATATTTTTGAAGCGGTTATGGAGTTCTGCATACGCAGGTTGTGATGATATTTTTTCCCGTATGTTTTTATGAAACGGAATATGACGGTAAAAAATAGAACGTACCACTCGGTTGACACGTTGTACTCCTTCCGCTTCATACCGGATCCATAAAGAATAATCATAGGCAAATTTATCACGGTCAGTTCGGAACCGTTTGAACTCAGATGAAATTTTTTCTTTGAGTTCAGGAGAAAGGTCCTTACTTTTTTTATAAAACTGCACATAATCGGTGTAATCTGCGGTGATCGATGGAATCCCTACGTTATTCCAGTCTGGTCCAAGGATATTTTTACAAAGTTCCCAACGGAAGGCAGCAATAGCTTCCAACATAAAGGTTTTGAGATCACCTGTTACAAAATGTGGGATACAAATCCTACCTCTTGATTCCTTTGATCCTGCTCCACGGAAAATGGAAAGGTCTTGCCACATCATGATTTTGGGACCAATGGAAGGAACGAGGATAAAATCAGGAATGATTGACCTTTGGATAAACTCGTTTTTGATTCCAATATCTTCGTTTCGGTAAATGACCTCACGATTGAAGGCAGTATAATCAATGCCTAAAATGTATTGTAGTGCTTTTTCTACATCATCTTTGGAAACAAAACATTTTTCCAAAGGAATGGTGATGTGGTATTTTGTGAGAATTGGGAAGTGACTTGCAATGTTTCCTGATGTCAAACGCACGTTTGGTTCATACATGGAAGAAATTTCAGAACCCAGTCTTGCATCCCCAGTATCATAATCGGGTGGTATGTCTTTTTCGGATTTGATCCCAGAGTCTTTGAGATCCATTTTTAATTTTTCGAAAAATGTTTGTCCCAGTTCGTCAACAGAAGTAGGAACTTCCCGTGAATAAATTTTTTCTAACCAATCAGTACCGTGATGGATCGGAGCACTTGGATTCCCACCCGGTTGGTACAATCTACCGACAAGTTCTACGATATGACCGTCGTCGAGTAAGGTTTCGTCAAAGTATCCATAACGTAACATGAGTTCAACGGCTTTTGGAGCCTGCTTGCCTGATTGTAACCATTTTGTGAAAGATTTCTTATACACATCCCAATATGTTTTGGCAATGGTCCTTCTAATTTTACGATTGTCTGGTTCTGGATCGAGTGGGTTTTTGAAGGACTTCAGTTTTACCATTAAGGTTGAAAACTCTTTGACTGCTTCTGGGTCTGCTTGTGAATAGTTTAGGATTTGGCTTGCAGAGTTGAGAAGTTCCACTTTTAAAGCTTTGGTATCAATTCCTGCTCGGATTGGATCTCCACCTTGTGCAATGGCCTCCTCTTTGTTTTTCTGTGCATTCAGTTCATGTCCATACTTAGCAGTAAGTTCCGATTGTTTGGATTCGAGTTTGTCTAAACTATTGCCAACACTTGCATAATTAGTTCCAAAAATTTGTTTGTATTCATCAAGAAGTGATTTGGATTTTTTTAATGCCCACTCAGTAATGGGAAGTAACACAGTCGAAGGAATTGTAGAATAACCAGTATTAAATAAATCTAATGTTAGATTAAACTTTTCGAGTAGTGCATTTTCTCCGACAAACATAGAATTCATCATTTCTGATAAATCATAAGTTTCTTTACTTAGGAGTTCGAATAACTCGCGGTATGTTTTTACATAACTTTCAGCAGCACTTTGTAAAAGAGTTGGATCGGCTTCAAACAAGGCTTGTGAAATTTTGGGATTCACAGATAAAATTTTACGAATAAAATGGAATTCTGCATCATTCCATTCGATGGATTCACTATAATCTTTTTCAAAAAATTCGCCGTGGTCTTCTTCTAAAAAGTTGATAGTTGGTTTGTCTGGTAACATCCCACCGTGTTCTTGGAAACCTGCTAAATTGTTTCGGATGAGTTTCATCACAGGGTCAATGATGTTTTCATCTCGAGTGATCATCGCTCCCGGCGTAACATCAGAAAAGATAGATGGATTTAAAATATAATAAACGGCACCCAAATTATCCATCGTTTGTTCAAACTTGGAGGAGAGTCCTTTGATGGATAATACCCGTTTGTAAAGTTCGCCGATTTCTTTGAGAAGGGTTCGAACTGCCATAACGCCAACAGATACTTTCGTAGTGAGAGTTTTTTTGGCATTTGGTTGGTTCATGACATATGTGGATATAACACATGAAGTTTTCGCACGAATGGTATAAGGATAAGGTGTTCCTTCGAGTAAGGCAAAGATGCCTGGTGTTAAATTGGCTCCTTCCAAACTGTACAAAACAATGCTTGTGTCGCCGAGTGTGGTCTCAACTCGTACCGAACCCTCATGGAGGATGTTCATGGAAGTTGAGGCCTTACCTCCGATGAAAAGGACTTCACCTGGATTGACTGGGATCTTTTGGTTATTTTTACTGGTATCTAGAGGCATTTGGTTGTTCGTAAAGGAAACTTAGGTTTCCGACAAACGCTAATAAAGAAGCGCCAAATTGCAAAATACTTTTTAGAAAAATACAACATGTTGCAGCCACAATTCAAATTAAATGCGAAAAAAGAAATTTATGTCCCAGGTGATAAGTCGATCTCTCATCGGTCTGTGCTTTTTTGCGCCCTCTCCCAAGGGAAATCCGAAATCCATGGCTTTTTAGAAGGGGAAGACCCACTTCATACCTTACATTGTTTTGAATCAATGGGACTTTCTGTCTCATCCCTCGGAAAAGGAAGTTATACAGTCGTAAGCCCTGGCAAAGAGAATCTCAAGTCTCCCCAGGGGGTTTTGGATTTTGGAAATGCCGGAACTGGGATTCGTCTCTCTGCAGGATTACTGGCAGGTCTCCCACAAATCCAAGCGACCCTCACAGGAGATGCCTCTCTTTGCAAACGGCCCATGGCTAGGATCATGAACCCATTAAAAGAGATGGGATCTGACATTGTTTCCGTTGGAGGAAACGACAGAGCACCACTCCGCATCCAGGGAAGACAATTAAAAGATTATTCCTACCAAAGTCCCATTGCCTCGGCACAAATTAAAAGTGCCCTTGTCCTTGCAGCTTTGTCATCTGGCATTTCAATTGATTACAAAGAATCGGAAGTATCAAGAGACCATACAGAAAATATGATTCGTTTTCTTGGCGGAAACATCATCCACCATTCTCCCATTCACTTTACCGTAAAACCTCCCTATTTTTTTGAAGGGGCCAAGTATGTGATCCCAGGTGATATTTCAAGTGCTGCATTTTTCATTGTATTTGGTTTGTGTGGGGGAGGGAGTGAACCTCTTCTCATCAAAAACATCGGACTCAATCCTTCTCGGATAGGAATCATCACAGTTTTACAAAATATGGGTGGTAAAATTGAAATTGTCGCCAAACGAGTCGAATGTGGAGAAGAGATTGGTGACTTACTCATTTTCCCATCAAAACTCAAACGTACAGTGATTACCGAAGATTTGATTCCTTCCATCATTGATGAAATTCCCATTTTAACCGTTGCGGGACTTTTTTCTGAAGGTGGATTTCAAATTTCTCATGCAGAAGAACTGAGAGCTAAAGAATCAGATCGTATTCATTCTATGGTTTCCAATTTGGAAAAACTAGGGATTCAGGTGAAAGAAGTAAAGGATGGATATGAGTTTGGTGAAGTAAGTTCGATTCAAAAAACAAAAATTGAAACCTTTATGGACCACCGTATTGCAATGAGTTTTGCAATCCTTTCCAAACTTGCCGGCGTGGAACTCACTTTTGATGATACAAGTTGGGTCGACACAAGTTTCCCTGGATTTTTTGAGATCTTAAAATCCATGTGATATCGGTCACATGTAAGAAACTTGTATCATCTTGTTGTTACCGTAACAAACAATTATCCTTAGAGAGTTTCAGTTTCAGAAATGAAAAGATGAGCTCTCATTGTGATTTCAAATTCATTCCCTTCTAGTTTTGTAAACTCATACGCGAGAGGGAGTTGGTAATCCTTAAGCAAACGTAATAATCCCAAACCAAAATTAGGAATCCCTTTATGATGTGCTTCGAGAGCCTCGAAGTATAAATCATTGATATCATGGGATTGGATTGTCTGAATTTTATTTTCAAAAATTGCCTTCATCCATGGAGTGATTTTATTTTTCACTTCAATCCTTAATTGGTTTCCCAAGTCCTTAATCTCAATTTGGATTTTACTCTCTTCTTTGTCCGAATATTTTGCAGCATTTTCAACTAGTTCATTGATCACCGTTGAAATCGTATTTTTATCAAGTTGTTTTGATTCGAAAGAGTGAAAGTAAAATTGAGAGATGAAATTGGACAAAACGTCACAACGTTTCCAGTAAAATGCCATGTCAGCTACAGAAACTGAAATGGAAAGTTGGCTATGGTAATAAATGTTTCCTTGTAATAATAGATTTTTCTCATCATTTGTCTGATTAGAATTCGATGGAGAACTCAAATGGATGGGTGAAAAATCGGTAACAACGTTAGTTTGAAACATTGGATTGGGTAAACAAACAAATGACATAGAGCACCTCTTTATGCTCTAAGGATATAACAATCCAAACAAACTGTCGTCAAAGTGGATCAATTCATACTTGTATATTACGCCATTTCGATCGAATCGGACAAAATGTGTCGAACCTTTGCCTTATCTTTTTTTCAATTTCTAGAGAAAAGCAATCTCACTCTTCGAAAAAAGGGTTAGTCATAACACGTGGCTCTCTTGCATCTTGAGTCTAAAGGTCACAATTTCAGAAATGAAACCGAACCAGTTGGTAATTGAATGGATTTATTTTTTCAGACACATTTTGAATCACTGAACTTTTTTCTATTGTTTTCAACCTTACTTGCCTCGCTTTACGCAGTAGGGGAATTTTTTAGTTATCATAAAAATCGAAAACAAATTTTACTAGGGATTATCTTTTTAGGAACCAGTTACCATTTATTCAATTTATACCTAGTTTCCTCTGGGCATATTCGTTCTTTTTATCCATTGTATCTCACCAATTTACCCATGATTGCATGTTTAGGTGTTTTATTAGATGAATATTTTCTCATTGTATTGGAAGGAAAATTTCGTTCTTTCAGACGATTGTCGTTTCGCCTCGTACCCATCTTGTTATCTTTTCTTTTGATCATTGGATGGAATGTTTGGAACCATAACGATGATTTGGCAAGGGTAAGTCGTGGAGAAAACCCATACTTAGAAAGGCCAATCACATTGGTTCTTGTTACCATTTTGATTTATTTATGGTGTATGATTCGTATTGTTTGGCGTATTTCTAAAAAAATTCGCTGGAGTACGTTTCGTAAAAACTACACGCTACGTATCGGAACTACAATTGTCAGTTTTTGTTTTGCGTTATCATTGTATGGACTCAATACAATCGCCACCGGGGATCACACATCTTTCCAAATTTCAGGGCTTGCTATTGGAATTTTTTTGTGCATTTTATATGTGATTCGCCAGAGTTTTCCCGATTTCTTTTTGGAAGTTCGTAAGATTGTAGAAGATGAAAAAAAAGCAAAGATCTCTCAAATTTCAAAATTAGATCACAATCTCATCCGCGATAATCTAAAACAATTATTTGAAATTGAAATGATTTACCGTGATGAAACACTGAACCTTCGTGATTTAGCAGAAAAAATGGGGCTAAGTTCACACCAACTTTCTGAGTTTCTGAATTCAGAGATGAAAAAAAGTTTTTATCAGTTCACAAATTCATACAGAATCAACGAAGCCAAAGACAGAATTCAAAAAGAACCCGAAAGATCTCTGCTTGCCATTGCCTATGATGTTGGTTTTGGATCCAAATCTACCTTTAATGAAGCCTTCAAAAAGGAAACTGGAACCACACCAAGAGAATACAGGGAAAAAATTCTAAAAAAACATCCTATTCGATCCAGTCGGACGTAGTTTTCCGCCCAATCCGATCCAGTCAGACGATTTGGAAAACCAAATGCCGTATGATGGAGTCAAGTTTGTGAGAGTGAGTGAGAAACTTCTCTCAAAACAAATTTGTTATAAGGACAAAACCATGAAAAAGAAAATTAGTTTAATGATAGCGATCGTGTTTGCTTCCCAAGCGATGTTTGCTTCCCAAGCGATGTTTGCATCCCCAGCAAACCAAATGAATGTAAAAGAAGCAGCAAAAACTTTAGTAAGCAATGGTATGACCAACAAAGAAGCTCACGAATACTTAAAGGCACATATCACTCCAAGTGAATTTGTAAGAATCAAAAGAGCGATTAAAAATGCTGAATTCGCAGGAACACTAGACCAAGATTTGGACAACATTGTTTCTTCCATTCAATTGAAAGAAGCAACTGGTAACTACTTACACGGAAACAACTTCAAAATTATGGAGAATGTTGTAGCATCTGTTACTGTTGTCGCAATCGTTGGAATCCTGGTACATGCTGGTGGTTTTGGAACTGTTGTGACTGGCGGGATGTATGACTCTGTAGGACTTGGAATCTAATCGATTCTAATTATCTTTCCCCAATCAATCAAATCTTGCTTTTCCAAATGAATCCAATGGAAAAGCGAGATTCTTTTTAATCAGTTTTATCTTTCGGAGGAAATCCATGATTTTGAATCAAATGAAGAAACGATTTTTTGGTATCTCTTCGATCTTCTTACTGTTTTTGACAACAAACATCGTTGGTATATCCCAAGTGGAAGATCAGGTTTTGGATTGGGATCAACTTCAGAAACAATTTGTTCCTAAGAAAATAAAAAGAGAAGAACTAAATCTTAAGTCAACATCACATTATGTTTTAGAAAACTTTTCCATTCATTCCCAGTTCGAAAAAGATCCAATTCTTTTGGAACAAGTATATGGAAATCGTAAATTACTCACATTGGGTTACCAACTCCAAAAAATTGAATCTAGATTTCATCAGATTTATAAACAAGCTGGATTCAGAAACGGTATAACAACTCCAAAAGAGAAAATCATCATCCGAGTCGATGCTCCTTTTGTCTATTCTCCATTATTGTACTATGATCCCAATGTCAAACTAAAGAACACTGCACTCACAATTCCTCCTTCGGAAAAACAAGGGCAGTGGAATAATGAAATGTGGTTTGCACCCAAATGGGATTTTCCAATTGTAGATCGATTTGTTTTTGATAGGATCATCGATACTGCTGCTTGTCCTGATGCTATATACCATGAATATACTCACCTCATCACTGGAAAATATTTAGGAAACAATGCTATTGGTCGTTCTCTTGCGGAAGGGATTTCTGATTATTATGCAGCTTCCATGATTGACTATCCCGAGTTGTATTCACATAAAACCTGCGAAGGAGTGAAACGACAATTACTTGTTAGTTCCTTTCGTTTGGATCGTGAAATCGGGTTTTATGATACCAATATGGAAAGTGATTTTAAAAAGAATTTTACATTCATCCCTTCCCTTTTGTGGAAATATCGATCAGTTGTGGGCAAAGAAATGGCAGATCTTACGATTTTCCAAGCCATTACAAAAACAAATGTTGGGGATCGTTTTTTCCCTGAATTTACAAACACCTTATCAAACTCATTGTATCTAGAATCAAAAAAACAATTTGGTGAGGAAAGAGCCAAAGAATTAGTGAACCAAGTTGAAACAGAAATTTGGATTCCGAGAGGAGTGTTTACGAATTTTGGAATTCAGAAATCTTTGTTTTCGCTTTTACCAAAAAAGAATCTTCGACTAACCAATGCAGATCCAAAAACATCTGAATTCTGTCAGAATCAAAATGAATTCGAATTTTTTTGGCAAGATGTGAATGTCAATGATCCTACTTTGCGTTTTTATTGGAAATGTGACCAAGTAAAACTACCAATGATAATCCAATTTGACCAAACAAACACACGCAATTATTTGGTTTCAAAGGATTTGCATTCACTTAATGGTAAAATGAAGTTTGCAAGCCCTAATGCCTGTAATCCGGAAGTGAAACGGTCAGGAATGGATGAAAAATTATACTTACAAATTTGTAATTATGCAAAGGATAATTATTTCTATTGGAAAACAATGGAAAAAGAGATGAGATTGTCATGGGGTGATCCATCGGATTCTTTAGAGAAAAGGCAGTTTGTATTAGAATTTGCTTATTTAGGGAATGTCAAAAATAAATTTAAATACCAATTCGAATCAAATTGATTTTAACTTTTGGAGTGGAAATTTGAATTTATACTCAGTACGTTTGTCACCATTAAACGAAAGTTCACCGTTGATTTGTTTTGTTAACATGGTGACCAAACTGAGACCAAAACCTTGGTTTTCGGCATTGGCAACTTGAAAATTAAATCCATTCCCATTATCGCCTATGAACAAATAAAAATAATCGCCTTCCTGCCATACTTTGATTTGAATTTCAAGTTTGTTTGCCGTATTCCTGGAATATTTCAAACTGTTGGTTAATAATTCGTTTGTGATGATCCCTATCGCACGAAGTTGGTCTGAAGTTATTTTGAGATTAGCTATATTTAAGTTTAATTGCACGGGATAAGGGAATAAGGAAATGATTTCGTTCGTTAGTGGTTCTAAGTAATCCTTCAATTGTAATTCAGTGTTATCCTTTTCTGTATAAAGTTTATCATATAAAACAGACATGGTTTTGATTCGGCTTGTCGCTTCTTTCAAGGAAGTTTTGACAGCTTCGTTTTCATTGGAGTTAGCTTGTAAATCCAATAAATTGTTCAAAATAGTCATATTGTTTTTGATACGGTGGTGAACTTCACGTAGTATCATTTCTTTTTCCGAAAGCAGTGCATTTACTTTTTCTTCTGCAATTTTGCGTTCTGTTACATCATGAACGATAGAAAACAAAACAGTGCGATTGTCAGATTTGATTGGTGTTGAAAAAATCTCTACTTGTTTGATTTTGCCATTTGCTAATTTGTGTGAAAACGAAAAAAAACTTTTGTTTTCGTTAAGTGCCGACATCCTTTCTGTTTTTAAATCATCATGATTGAGCATGTTAATGAAATCAATATTCATTTTTGAAAGTGCTTCATGTGGATAACCGTAAAATAAGACTGCTGATTCATTTGCATCGATGATGTCACCTGTTAGCGGATCAATGATTAGGATCACCGATGAATTTTTTTCAAAGAAGTCACGGAATCGTTTTTCACTTTCCAAAAGTTTTGTGGATGTGATTGATTTTTCAATGGCGATACTCACTAAATCAGCAGTTTCTGAAATGATAAAAATATCAAACTCAGTGGGGCTAACAACTTCTCGGTGGTACATAGCAAATGTTCCCACAACTTCATCGGTGTGAGACCGAATGGGTTCTGACCAACAAGAGTAAAGTCCTACACTCAGTGCAATGTCCTTGTAATTTTTCCAAAGTGGACTTTTGCTGATATCTTCTACAATGATTCGTTTTCCTGTGTAAGCTGCCGTACCACAAGACCCAACTTCAGGGCCAATCAAAACCCCTTCAATGGCATCGTTATAAATTTTGGGAAGAGAAGGGGCGGCACCGATTTTAATTTTTGAATTTTCAATGAGAATAATGGTACAAATGAGAGAAGGGTTCAGTGTCTCGATCCCTGCGACAATTTCGTTTAGAATTTTTTGTAAGGGTGAATTTTTGACGATTTTTTCCAGAACGCCACTCCGGAAACTTTCAAAGTCAGCGATACGTTCTGGATCCAGATTACGATTTCGAACTTTCACGAAAACTCCACCTTTTGCCCCTGATCCTTCTGACGAAAAAAAACATGTCAATCTTAATACGTATACTCTTGGTTAGCCTATGTTTTGGCAAAAGAATTCCTCTAGACGAAAACAAATCCATTCTTAGAATTTGCCTATCTACTTATGAGTTTACAATCTATCGAAAATGTAATCGCAATTGATGGGCCAGCTGGTTCCGGAAAAAGTACTCTTGCTCGAATGATCGCCACCAAATTGGGATACCATTACTTAGATTCAGGGGCATTTTACCGTGCGCTAACCTTTGCTATTTGGGAAAAATTCCAAACGACTGGTGAGGATGAATCCAAATTTCCGTTTTACACCGAAAAACTTGCTGATGCTTCCCTTTTAGAAAAGGACGAGGCAGAATTTGGTTTCTCCGTATCCAAAATCCCCGTACATTGTGAACTCTCATCCCAAGGCGAGAACATCATGTTCCTCGGAGAGAAGGACATAAGCCATGAAATCCGTGACCCAGAGATCACAAAAAAAATCCGTTACATTGCGCCAAGGCGTGCTTTTCGGGAAATCTTAAACCGCCATATCCGGGAATTTGCCAGAACTCACAAACTCGTGATGGATGGTCGGGACATAGGGACAGAAGTTTTCCCGAAGTCCAAATTTAAATTTTTTCTCACTGCCTCTGTGGAAGTCAGGGCCAAACGCCGATACGATGAATTAGTTGCTAAGGGCTTCAAAGCCGACCTAAATCACATCAAAGAGGAAATTGTGGCTAGGGACGAAAGTGACACCACCCGTACTGTGGCTCCGCTGAAACAAGCTTCGGACGCAATCCTGATTGACACGAGCACCCTCGACACAGAAACTGTCCTAAATACTATCCTGTCCAAGGTTTCACCCTCTGGGCAAATCTAAGTTTTGTATCCCGGTAACCATTGAATTCAACCAACCCATCCTCCCCCAAAAATGAGACCACTTCCTTCGGCGAATTATTAGAGAAGTGGGAATCGCAGTCACAAGCACAAGAACAAGAGAACTCCGCAGGAAAAGGCACCCTGATTGAAGGGACTGTAGTCGATGTCATCGGTGACACTGTTTTCCTTGATATTGGAGAAAAATTAGAAGCTCGTGTTTCTCGTGAAGACTTCTCTGAAACGCCAAAACGTGGTGAGAAAGTCAGTGCGATCATCAAAAAGCGGGTCGACGGGTATTGTGTCCTCTCCAAAAAGGAAGCGGACCAAAGAGTTGGTTGGGAAACCATCAAAGATGCAAGCCAAAACGGATACCCACTTTCGGGCAAAATTGTCGGTGAAGTGAAAAACAAAGGTTACCTCGTAGAAAGTGAAGGAATCCAATTATTCCTACCAGCTTCTCACGTAGGGGTTCGTTTTAAAGAATCCACTGAAGGTGGAAAAGAGTTTTCATTCAAAATCATCGAACTCAATGAAAAAACGAGAACTGGTGTTGTGTCTCGTAAAACCCTTCTCGACGAAATCAACGGCGAAAAGTGGGAAGAACTCCTTGGTAAAGTAAAAGTGGGAGACAAGGTAACTGGAAAGGTTGTGAAAATCGCCAATTTTGGTGTTTTCCTTTCTGTTTATGATGTAGTTGGTCTTCTCCGCCAAAACGATATCTCTTATAAAAAATTTGCTCCTTTCAAACAATACTTCAACATCGGTGCAGAAGTAGAAGTGATTGTCCTTGAAATTGATAAGGAAAACAATAAACTTTCCCTTGGCATCAAACAGTTGTATGAAGATCCATGGGCTTGGGCGAAAAAAGAACTCGAAAAAGGTATGGTTGTAAGAGGAATCGTTACTTCTCTTACCAACTTCGGAGCTTTCGTAGAACTCAAAGAAGGTTTAGAAGGACTCATCCATACAACTGAACTTTCTTGGGCTAAAAAACCACCACATCCAAAAGATGTTTTGAAAAAAGGCCAAGAAGTTGACTCTGAAATTTTAGACATTGATTTCGAAGCAAGACGTTTGTCTCTCGGACTCAAACAACTCCTTCCTAACCCTTGGGAAGCTCTTTCTGCGAACGTTCGTGCAGGGAATGTTCTCGAAGGTAAAATCACAGGGATCACAAAATACGGTGCTTTCGTTGAAGTAGAAAGTGGAATCGAAGGACTCATTCATATCTCTGATATCACTTGGGATGAAAAAGAAAAGAACCCACTAAACCTCCTTAAAAAAGGCCAATCGGTTCAATACAAAATCCTAGATGTGAACTTAGATGCACAACGCATTAGCTGTGGATTAAAACAACTTTCTGAACACCCATACGAAGCACTTCGCAAAAAATACCCACCAGGTACTCTTGTAGAAGGTCGTGTGAAATCGATCGTTAGCTTTGGAGTGTTTGTGGAAGTAGAACCTGGTGGTTACGAAGGCCTTGTTCACATATCTGAAATCCCAGATGGTCGTAACATTAAGTTAGAAGACCTTTACAAAGTAGGTGATTCTGTTCGCACTGTTGTAGTTAAAATTGAACCTAACAACAAGAAGATTTCCCTCTCTATCAAAGACTTTGATAAAGCTGTAGAAAGAGAAGAGATGGCTAAATACATGAAGGAAGACAACCAACCTTCACGTGAATCCATCGGATCTTTTATGAATTTAAACCAAAACCGTTAGGTCCATGGATAAGTTTCATAAGAAGAACATCATCGAACAAAAAAAACAAGCCGAACTCATCGAAAAGGATGAGTTCGCTGATTTTGAAGGTTCAAAAGCGGAACTTGTTTTTTTAAAGTTCACTCATTTTTTATCTAAAAATCGTAAGTCTGTTTTTATCAGTCTTGCATCGGCTATCATTGTGTTAGCTGGTGTCATTGGCTTTTTTGAATACAGACAATATCTTTTTGAAAAAGAAACGGTTACCTTAGAAGACCTTAAGCTCACACACCAAAAAGCAAATGTTAGTTTGGATGCACAAATCCAAAGTTTAGAAGTATTTTTACAAAACCAAAGTACCGGTAGAATGGAACTTCGAGTTTGGAAAGACCTCTCTAAATTGTATGCTGAGAAAGGTGAGTTTGGGAAAGCAGCTTCTTACTTAGAAGATGCGGCAAAAAAAATCGACACTCCTAAAGAAATCAAAGCACTCTATTTCTATATTGCTGGTAATTACCGGGAACGGGAAAAAAACAACGCAAAGTCTTTAGAAAATTATAAAATCGCTGCAACCGTAGTAGAACCTGCTCGTGAACTCAATGGGTTTAAAGCATGGTCTTATTACCAAGCAGGTAGATTGTCGTATCTAACTGGAGACAAACAAGGGGCAAAACAATTCCTAGAAAAAGCACTCAAACTTGATGGTGCAGAATCTGGCGAAGATGTAAAACTCCTTGCAAGTTATTTACTCCTTAAACTCGGGAAAAACTAACCTATGTTAACTTTGGCTCTCCCGAAAGGTAGGCTTGCCGAAGAAACTGCTCTTCTTTTGAAATCCAAAGGATGGCTAAAAAACTTGCCATCTGAGGGTTCTAAAGAACTCACCTACGTCTCTGAAGACAAAAGAATCCGTCTATTATTTGTTAGATCACAAGATGTCTGCACCTATGTGGAAGAAGCCGCAGCGGATGCTGGGATTGTTGGTTGGGACATACTAAGGGAAGGTGGTTTTGACTTAATTGCACCTGTGGATCTCAAATTAGGTGCCTGTAGGTTATCTCTTGCTTCCTTCCCCGATTTTGATCTTTTTGCCAAACGTTCCAAAGTGCGAGTAGCAACCAAATACCCGAACCTCACTCGCGAATATTTTTTTTCCAAAGGCATTTCCTGCGAAATCATCAAACTTTATGGGTCGATTGAACTTGCTCCCATTGTAGGACTTTCCGATTGTATCGTCGACCTAGTTTCCACTGGGGGAACCTTAAAAGCCAATGGACTGAAAGAATTTGAGTCGATTTTGTATAGTACAGCCCGTTTGGTCAGCAATCGTTCCTCTTTTTATCACAAACATGCCGAATTACGGTCTCTTATCGAGAGCCTAGAAAATTAAAATATTGTTTTCACATCGGATTTCCAAAACATAGTAAAAACCAGTTATAATTCCATAGAGGATAGCCATGGCAGTCCCAAAGAGACGTAAATCAAAATCGAAAGTTAGAACAAAAAGAGCCCATCACGCGATTGGCAAACCTAACTTAAACCCGTGTTCCAATTGTGGATCATTTGTTCTTTCCCACCGTGTATGCCCTTATTGCGGTTTTTATAAGGGTAAACTCGTAGTCGCTCAAAAAGTTAAAAAAACGACCGAAGATAACTAACCGTCATGTGGGTCGCCGTGGACGCGATGAGCGGAGATTACGGCCCTGAAGGTATCGTCGAGGGCGCGGTACTGGCAGTACGAGAATTCGGACTGTCTGTCTCGCTCGTTGGCGATGAACAAGAGTTACTTGATATCCTGTTAAAATTCGATTATGACACTGAAAAAATCCGTGTCATACATTCTACTGAGATCATCGGTATGAATGATTCTCCATCCATAGCAGTCCGCGCTATGGAGGATTCTTCCGTAGTAAAAGCAGTTCGTTTAGTAGCAGACAAAGAATGTATCGGTGTGTTTTCTCCTGGAAACACTGGCGCTACTATGGCCGCTGCATTATTACACCTCGGTCGCCTACCTGGCGTTTTACGACCACCCATTGCCGCTCACATTCCTAGAGAGGAAGGTCCCCCCGTACTTCTGTTAGACGCTGGTGCGAATGTTGACTGCAAACCAGAATACCTAGCACAATTTGCCGTTATGGGTGAAATTTATGCAAAGGAACTGTTTGGTATCAAAAATCCTAAAGTCGGAATCCTATCAAATGGGGAAGAAGATAAAAAAGGAAATACTGTTTCTGTCAAAACCTTTGATCTCTTAAAAAAAATTCCCTTTAACTTTGTCGGTAATGTAGAAGGCCGTGATTTGTATGGCAGTGGAAGAGAAGTAGATGTTGTCGTATGTGATGGTTTTATTGGAAACATAGTCTTAAAAGCCACTGAAGGCCTTGCAAAATCGATATTTAATGTTTTACGAAATTCTATTAGACAATCAAGTCTTGCCCAAACGGGTGCACTTCTTTTAAAATCCACATTTACTGCTGTGAAAAAAAGATTAGATTACGCAGAATATGGCGGCGCACTTCTGTTAGGTGTAGAAGGGATTTGTATGATTGGACATGGTTCTTCCAATGCACTTGCTGTAAAAAATGCAGTGAGAGTGATCTCTGAGTGCGCCAAACATGGAATCAACGAAAGGATACGTGAACGATTGGGAGAATACAAAAATATTTTAGGGGATTCTCACTAAATCGATAGAAGAAATTTAATTGAATCGAGAGTTTTGAATGCGTATGTAGATACACCTTGAAGCAAACGTTAGTTGGATTGACGATGAGGTTTTGAAAGCATTTGTTTTCATTTATTTGATTTGTTTAGTAAATTGTTTAGGAATTAGAAAAAAAGAGGAACAAAAAATGATCAGTTTATCAGGGAAAACAGCCATTGTAACAGGTGGTGCAAGAGGAATCGGAAAGGCAACTTGTTTGAAACTTGCATCTCTAGGTGCAAACATCGTTGTCGCAGATATGAACCCAGAAGCAACCAATGCAACTGCGGAAGAACTCAAATCCAAAGGTTACAAGGCGATTGCTGTCGTTGCCAACGTATCTGTGGAAGAAGATGCTCAAAAACTAATTGATACAGCAAAAAAAGAATTTGGATCTGTTGACATCCTTGTGAATAACGCTGGTATCACTCGTGATACTCTCCTTATGAGAATGAAAAAAGAGCAGTGGGATGCGGTGATTGCTGTAAACCTAACTGGGACTTATCTCTGTACACAAGCAGCGATCAAAGTGATGATGAAACAAGAAAATGGTGGATCCATCATTAACTTATCTTCTATCTCTGGCGAAAACGGAAACATTGGACAAACAAATTACTCTGCTTCCAAAGCAGGTGTGATTGGATTTACAAAAGCTGTGGCTCTTGAGATGGCATCTAGAAAAGTTCGTTGTAACGCGATTGCTCCAGGATTTATTGCAACGGAAATGACGGAAGCGATTCCAGAAAACATCAGACATGGTATGGTACAAGCAATTCCATTAAAACGTGCTGGTCTTCCTGAAGACATCGCAAATGGCATTGCCTTCCTTGCTTCCGATGCATCTTCCTTTATCACAGGTCATATCCTTGATATCAATGGTGGTGGATTTTTGCCTGGTGGCGGTCACTAAAAAGAAGGATTTTTTCCATCCACTTGGGGTTCCTTACATCTCAAGTGGAGTCATTTCTCATCAACTTTCGGACCAATTTCACTTTATTTCACCTATAGAAAGGGGAAATAATGCGAACAGACCAAAAACTTTACCAAATTCTAGAAAAAGCCCATATTGATACGAAAATCGCAGTTGAAATCCAAGATTGGATCGTTGATACTATTGAAGAGAAACGAGACCAAGGGTTCACCAATATGCAAGAAACAAAGATTCTTCCTATGTACCAAGAAGTGAGAACTGGCTTTGATTCCATTCGTTACGAACTGAACCTTCGTTTCGAATCCATGCAATCGACTATGGACGCCCGATTTGAATCCATTGATAAAAGGTTGGATTCCATCAACTTTACCATTCGAATTTTGGGAATCCCTATCGTGGGGGCAACCATTGGTGGATTAGGTGTGATTTTTTTGCAAATTTATGAACGATTGTTCGGCTAAACCATCAGATTCCGAATGGAAATCGTTTGATTGACTTCCTACTTTTTGTTCGACTTTTTCGATTGGTAAGAGAAGGCTCTTGGGATTTCCATAGTATACGCGATCCCTTCAAATTTTTCATCAAAAAATTCTAATTCATTTAATACTTCAATGACTTCGGGTAAGTTTTTTTTAGGGATGAGTAAATTCGCAACTTCCCTTGCAGGAGTAAATATACTTTCTGAATTTCCTGTATGTGCCATACGTTTCAGTGAAATTGTAGAACTTGTGACTCCCACTTTTCGCAGAGCACTTGTTACAAATTCCATCGATTCTTCTTTACAATTCAAAACAAGGTTTACTCCCTCAAAATAGTTTCTATGTCTAAGAGAAATTCTAAATTGATTCGATTTTTTTCTCCATTCCATATTCCCGTATAACTGATCCAATGCGGAAATAATTTGGTCCATACTCGCGGCTTGTTTTGGGCCTTCTAAACTCACCTTTGTATTGAGTAATCCATGACCAACAGGGAATTCAAAAATAAACCCCCTGCCAGGTAAATCCAATCGACCAACTTCAATCATAAAATCTAAAACATGTTCGATATCGGAAGAGTGTACGATGAGTTTAAGGATTTCCTTTTCTTTTGGAATTGTAATCCGAAGTAATCCCAATCGGTCTCGTAACCCAGTTCCTGTACCATAACTGATAGTAGGAACAGCAATCCCATTTTGTAAAACCAACCTAGCGATCGGTTCTGCAGATCCTCTTGGTAAAACACAAAAAATTCCAGTTAGCCCAGTGAATCCAATTGGTTTTTTAATTTCTTGTGAAGTATGAATGTAAAAATGATGGTTGGCCGAAATGAGGTCGATGGATTCGGAATAAACACTTCCATGACCAGGTATATTTAATTCAGCAGCATCACGTATCATTGAGATAAGAAAATTTTCAGCACTTTCTTCGCAGATGATTTCTATAATCGAAACTGGCATATCAATGATGGCATGATTTTGGTAAAAATCAAAAAACCATAATCCTCGTTTAGCGAGAACAGGGTATCTACCAGGTTCAATTTGATAGTATAAGACACCTTGGTTTTTTAGTGTTGTGACAACTGATTCTGTTAAATCTCTGTGTACAATTGTTGTGATTCGTGAAGTTTTACGTTTCATGATCTTATTTTGTTTTTGATTCTGAATCATTTAAGGAAAGTTTGCGGGAATTTTCTACGATGATGCCCATAATGAGTACTGATAAAATCGGAAAAGCAGAAGCACATGCTAAAATACCGAATCCATCAACTGTTCCCAATTGATTTCCAATTCCTAGGCCCATTGCAATGATAAGAGGGACTGTGATAGGGCCAGTTGTAACACCTGCACTATCCCAAGCAATTTCGATAAATTCTGATTTACTAACAGTATTTAATATTAATAAAAAAATATAGATTGGAACTAAAATCCAAATCAGTGGGATTTCCAATACAATTTTTAATATACCTGTTAATGTACCAAAACCAACACCAATCGCAACGGATTGGATGAGTAAAGATTTTCGAAAGGTTCCTACGGTTGTTTCTTCCACAGCATTTCCTAACGCTGATAAAGCAGGTTCGGCCAAGGTTGCACTATATCCCAATACAAAAGCAAATGCTAATACAATGACATAACCAAGAAGGTTGTCTTCTTTTCCAAAAATAGGTCCATGAATAGGGATGTATTCATAAACCTTGTTAGTTGGGTTCCAATTTTCTTCGTGGTATGGAATTCCGGAATATAATTTTCTCTCTTTTAAATAAAAGAATTTTTCCTCTTTTCCTTCTTCATTCACTGCCGTGTATACAGATTTTGGATTAAAATTTTTGATGAATTTGATGGAGTCAGTAAGTTCAATTGAACGGAATGTGGAAGGAAGTTTCCCTCCTACTTGGTCTCCCAATTGATTCAATCCAAACATGATCCCAAAATTAAAAATAGTAAGTCCTAAAATCGAAAACACAATTCCAAGTTGTACTTCTTCGGGGTAAGCAATTTTTTCTTTGAGGATAAAGTATAAAAACAAAATCAAAAATATGGACAATGGTAGAATTGCGCGCAGTGCCAATCGGAATGCATTCGCCACTTTAGTTGGAAATTCTTTGGCTGTTGTACTTTGTTTGGATTGAGATTGATTTACTGTTTTTTGTCTTTGGAATTGATTCGCTTTATTTCCTAATAAAAAATTGGATTGTTCTGAATGGATTCCTTGTTTGAAAAATTCCATTTCGGTCATCGGTTTTGGTACTTTGTTCGAAAAATAAATCCCAACCAAAAACACAGCTAAAATTGGGAATAGGGATGCTAAGGTCACAACACCATAGGCACTACTTTGTTCATTTTTTTCAGATACCTTGGAGATTCCGATTCCCAATGCGACAACAAGTGGTACAGTTACAGGGCCTGTTGTAACAGCACCCGAATCCCAAGCAAGACCAGAAATATGTTGTAAGTTTTCATCAAAATAAGCGTAAATACTGACAGCTAACAAAAGTAAAATGGAAGGCACTAAGATTTTCGAAAGTGAAAATCCATATAAAAACCGAAACATTCCAATCACTACAGAGATACCAACTCCAATGGCGATGGAAAAATATAAAGTGTCTGAACCTCCATTGAGGAGATAATAGAGTAAAGGTGCATCCCAAGGTGCAACTTTACTTCCACATGCTTTTAAAATGGCAATCGCTGGTTCTGCTAATGTTGCCCCCATTCCCAGAAGGACAGAAAAAATCATAATGCTAAACATACCTAATTTTTGAGGTAATTTTAATCCCAAGGCTTCTCCAAGGGGCATCAGTCCTAAAAATAATCCTTCGAGAAAAAAAGTAAGACCTAAGATGACTGCACAAATTCCAATCGTGATGATCCCTGCTTCTTTGATTGGGATTCTTAAGACCAATAATTGGAAAACGGAAAGGTACAAAACAATCCAAATAACAGATTTAAATTGATTCCAAATTTTTTTTTGGAGGTAAGGTAGTATTAAAGCGAGTGCTTCTCGAAAACCAATATGTATTGCTTCTTCTTTTTCATTCCTTGCCATAAAGACAAACTGTCAGACAAAAACATTTTTGAAAAGGGAATTTAAGCGAGAAAAGAATGTCTCTTGGTGTGAACCAAGAGACGAAAGTGTAAACTGGGAAAAATTTTAATACTTGTAAGCTTTATCTTCTTGGATGAATTTTTTTGATGTGGTGGCTTGTAAATTCACTGGAGCCGGTTTGACTCTACTGATCGCACTTCCAACATTTCCAGAATTTGAAATTTGTGGATTGTAACCAAAGACACTCACTGAAGCCAAATCTGTCCTCCACTTAAAATCACTTGGAACTTGGTTCGTATTATTGTCTGGATGAGAAGCAACGAGAGGCGTCCACTCCACAAGAGACCCATCATAATAAGCAGTTGGGTATCCAAGGATATTGAGTGCCGCAAATCCATTCACTTGTGCTTCAAAATTGGTTCTACATTGGCTGATCACAGTGGAACCTGCAACATATCCTTTGTTTGCAAAGATATTAGCTAATGCTGATTTTGATTTGTAACGATAACCATTGTTAAATGCTGTCGCGGTTACACCAGATGTATTCCCTGAATCAGGGATCCCTTCAAATAGGGCAAGCCATGGAAAGGTGACTGCTCCTTTGATATTCCCTTCAAATGGCACATAGGTTTTTCCAGCAGTGTTTGCTGAGTTTGTATCCCCACTTGCTCCCCAAACAACAGGCGCACCGGCAGAATCATAACCAGTTGTAATGTATTGAGAGGTATCAGCATTCACTCCAGCAGACCTACCAGATCCAAATTGTGTAGAGGGTCTTGCATCAATCAGAAATTGTGTATTTGTAATCCCAAATACATTGGAAGTTGTTAGATTGTTTTTTGCAATTTCATAGACATCTTCCAAACCAAGTGTAATTGCAGTATTGTCCACACGCAATTGGCGCACACTGAATGTTCCTTTGGTAGTTGGTAATGTTGATTTTGATGTACTCGTTTGTGCCGATTGAATCAAATTGTTGGTGATATTGTACCGTAAATTTCCATTCAATATGGCTAAGTGTTTTATATCCACTCCCCAATACCGTAACCAATAGAATCCTCTTGTGATGTCTTGGATGGCACCCGCAACTGTGGCAGTTGCTGCTCCTGGATCAGCACTAACAGTAGTTCCATTCCCCGTACCAGCAGCAAACACAACTAAATCTTTTGTTGGATCAATATTGTAAGTGTTTAACCAATCATCCACAAACGTTCCATTGGCTTGGTAACGGATGGAATTATTGAATAATCCTGAGTCACGAGTTTGGTTAAACCGAAATCCACCAGAGGGAAGGTCTGGTGTTGTGTAATCATTTAACAAATAAACATAAACACCGGAAGATGGATCTGATTTGATGTATGCATTATGGCCATCACCCGAAACACGGTTTGCGGCATCTGTTTGTAAGACCACAAGTTTCCCTGTAATCCCAGATGGTCGATTTGTTTGCCAGTTGCTCACCCAAGAATTTAAAGTGGAACCTGTGATGAGTCCCCATTTGTTCTCATTATAGTCAGCAGAAGATTCATTTGTGAGATCAGATACTGTATTCACTCGGATCTGATTGGCAGCCAAAACGAGTAAGCCTGCGAGTAATGAATCGTTATTCTCTTCTTTTTTTTCTGTACAAAATAAGAAAGAAGAAAGTAGGAAGAGGGAAGTGAAGGTTTTTGTCCATTTCCGAATCATGGGAGTCTCCTAAAAAAGTTATTTCTTAGGGTTGATTTCGGATTCCTATCCTGGTTCGGGAAGTAAGTTCCGTTATAGTGGAGCATAATTCCGTTAAAATGGAACAATTGGTTGGAAATCAGGGCAAGATATTGCCATCTCCCGGAATCTAAGACAGAATGGTTCTTTTTTCCGTGTTTATTTTGATAGAGAACCTATTAATGGATGTTAGGTGATGTAAGAACGATGTCAAAGGTTTCAAGAGGAAAATAATCTATTTAGACTTGCCAAAAATTCCGACAATTTCATTTTAAAAAAACGCTAGGCGTACATATATACCTGGCGGAAAACGATTTAACACTTGCCCCACTGTTCACAGTGGCCTGGAGGATATAAAATGGCAGATTTCGAAAAAATTAAGTCAATCATCGTAGAACAACTTGGTGTTGATGAATCAGAAGTTACACCTGAAGCTCACTTCATCAATGATCTTGGTGCTGACTCTCTTGACACAGTTGAACTAGTGATGGCTCTTGAAGAAGAGTTTGGTGTGGAAATTTCTGATGAAGACGCAGAAAAAATCCAAACCGTAGGCGATGTAATTAAATTCATCGATAAACTTAAGGGGTAATTCCCAATCCAAAAACCGGGTTCCCCGCATAGAGGAACCCGGATCTTTTTCCCTTGTCCCATTCCATTCGCATCAAACTTTCTCCTGAAAGAATCACCTCTCTAAAAGAACTACAATCCCTTACGAATACAAGTTTTAAGGATGTTTCTCTTCTCCACCTAGCCTTTGTTCATAGGTCCTTTGCAAATGAGGATTCGGATCGGTATTTATCTGACAATGAACGATTGGAATTTTTAGGTGACTCGGTCCTTGGGATCTTGGCTGCTGAATACCTTTATAAATCATTACCTAAGGGCAAAGAAGGAATCCTTGCGAAACTCAAAAGCAAAATGGTATCTGCACCTGCCATTGCAAAATTGTCACGTATCTACCGCTTCCCTGATTTTTTGTTATTGGGAAAGGGTGAAAAGGAAAAGGGGGAAGTGAATTTAAATTTACAAGCAGATTGTTTTGAAGCCTTCTTAGGTGCACTATATCTAGACCAAGGTTTAAACAGTTGTCGGATCTTTTTAACTCCACATTTCCAAACCATGGAAAAAAAAGTAGAGTCAGCAGAAGAAACAAAAGATTACAAAACCATTTTACAAGAATATTGCCAAAAAAAATGGAAAAAATTACCAGAGTATGTTTTATTGAAAGAAGAAGGGCCTGACCACGATAAAGAATTTTCTGTATCGGTTTCGTGTGAAAATCATTTTCAAACAACGGGTGATGGAAAGAATAAACGGAGAGCCGAACAAATGGCCGCAAAATCAGCTCTGCGTGTTTTGAACTTATTATGATCGATTTTTTACTCAAATCAAAATCCATGCGAGTCCGGGTAGCCGCACTCATCCAAGATCCCAAAGGCAAAATTTTACTCGTACAACAGCAAAAAAAACAATCTGGGTATTGGTTACTCCCTGGTGGGGGAATTGAATTTGGTGAATCTGGAGAAGAGGCTCTCAAACGAGAACTTCGAGAAGAATTGTCTCTCGAAGTAAGTCACACTGAATTTTTATTATTAAATGAGTCCATTGATCCCAATAAAAAAAGACACCTGATACAAATTGTATTTTTAACAAAGGTAAAAGAACTTTTGCCAGTACTCAATGCGAAAGAAAAAGCCATATCAGGTTTTGGTTATTTCACTCCCAAAGAAATTTTGTCCATGGATTTACGACCTGATATAAAACATTTCTTTCGGACTAAAAGCACAAATAAACCTAGATATATTTCAAGCCCATGGGTGAATGAACCATGAAGTTATCAGAACGAGAAGTCGTCGGTTCAGGATTTGTTTACCCTGTCGAATTACATGAAGACTTTGTTGGTCTTTCTGAAAAACTTAAAGATCTCAAAAAAATTTCACATGTTTTTGTTCTCACAAGCCGTGAAATCGCAGGCATTTACGAAAAGTATTTAATCAAAGAACTCAAAAACAGCTCTCTTCCTTTTTCCTTTATCTACTTAAAATCCGGTGAAAAAAACAAACACATTGACCGCGTCAAAAAAGTGTACCACCAACTCATTGAAGCCGATGCTGATCGCAATGCGGTGATCATTGCCTTTGGTGGCGGAGTGGTGGGTGATTTTGCTGGTTTTATCGCTGCTACCTACCAGAGAGGGATTCGGTTCATCCAAGTACCTACGACCTTACTTGCCTGTGTGGATTCTTCTGTAGGTGGAAAGGTCGCAGTAAATGTTGATTCAGGTAAAAACATGGTGGGTGCATTTTACCAACCACAATTTGTTTTTGCTCCCCTTTTTACACTCTCTACCTTACCAAAAAAAGAATGGAGTTGTGGTCTTGCAGAAGTGGTCAAACATTCCTTTTTAGATGGTGGGAATTTTTTTGAAACACTTTCCAAATCCAAACGTTCTGATTTTTTTGAAAAGTCAGATATCCTGCGTTATGCGATCGAAGAATCAGTACGAGTGAAGTCATCAATAGTTTCCCAAGATGAAAAAGAATCAGGATTACGTGCCGTCCTCAATTTAGGACACACAACCGGCCATGCAATTGAATCCCTCACACTTTACAAAAAATATTCGCATGGAGAGGCAGTTTCTGTAGGTCTTGTAACTGCATTATTATTATCAAAAGAGTTAGTTGGTTTTTCTGAATCCAACTTCCAAAAAGCGATTTCACTCATGTCCCAATTAGAATTACCAACTGTATTGGAAGAAAAACCTGATTTGGTTTTGAAACACATGGAACATGATAAAAAAAAGGATGGGAATACTTTAAAGTTTGTTCTCTTGGAAGACTTCGGTAAACCAAAGTTTGGTGTTCCTGTTGAAAGGAAACAAATTCTCGAAATATTGAAACGCCATAAAGGAATCAAACTCAATGGGTAGTGGAAGTATAAAAGAATTTTATTTAGATCTCAATCCATTAACTCTACTTAAAAATAGTAATAGAGAGTTTGCTGAAACACTCATTTTATTTGCGTACATGGTTGTGTTTGCTGTGATTTGTTACAAAATCACAATGTTCCTTGTTGAGAGAATCAAACCGGCTCTCGACCCAGTACATGAATACAATCGAAGGAAAGTAGCAAGGATGGGTTTTTTACTCGTTTTTGCGATCGCCTATTTACCTATCATTTTTTCGAGTTTATCACTTCTTCCAACCGTGCTTGGTCTTGCAGGCGCAGGGATTGTGATCTCACTGAAAGAAGTATGGCTCAACATGGTTGGTTGGTTTATGATCATGGGTGCCAATGGATTTAAAGTGGGCGATCGGATTGAAATCGATACGATCAAAGGTGATGTTGTTAATATTGGTTTTTTTAAGTTTACCTTACTTGAGATTGCACAAGACCCAAGATTTGAACAATCGACAAATCGACTGATTCATTTCCCTAATTATAATATAGTTTTACATCGTTTTTTTATCGTATCCGAAACTATGGATTTTGTTTGGGATGAGTTTCGTGTATACTTGGAACTAAGATCCAATTGGGAAAAAGCAGAAAAAATTTGTACTCAAATTTTACATGAAGAGTTGGTATTAGCTCCAGAATTAGTAGAATCCAAAATCCGAGAGATGTCGAAGAACTATCTCGTGAGACTTGGTAAAACAACACCAATTGTTTACACATCATTGGAACCAGAAGGAACGATTTTAATGTGTTTGCGTTATCTTACTCCAATTCGTTCCAAACGATTGAATCGAATCTTAATCTCAAAAGAAATCTTAACAAAATTTAGAGAAGAAAATGACATCTACATCTACACCCATTAAAGACAGTCCTGTTTGGATTTTTATTTCCCTTCTCTTGGTTATATTCCTAGGTGGATTTTTATTTGGACCATGCAAAGGAAGTAGTGAAAGACCAAATACAGTTCCTAAAGATGCAAGTTTTGATAAAAAAACAAATCACTACCAAATGATTGGAGAGGGTTATTTTCGTGAATGGTATGAAAACGGGAATTTAGTCGCCATTGTACCCATCGATGCTCTCGGTAAACCTGATGGCATAGGAAAAAAATTAAACTATATCGATGGAACCACCATTATGGAAGGAAAAATGGTGAATGGTGAGAGAGATGGACTCTGGAAATTCTATTTCTCAGATGGCAAAATGTATATAGAACAAAACTACAAAGCAGGTTACCGAAAAAAACAACTTTGGATCCAATCAGTTGAAATTGGAAATGAAAACGGAGCATACTTCCGTTACTACCGCAATGGCCGATTGAATGAAAAAGGATTCTTTGATGGAGGTCTCCGCACGGGCGATTGGGTGAGGTATTACCCAGATACAAAAGTAGAAGCCAAGGGCAGTTATTCAGAAGACAAAAAAATAGGTGAGTGGTTTTATTATTACCCTACCGGTGTGAAAGAAGCATCCGAATTGTATTCTGAATCAGGGGAGTTGATTTCGCGTAACACGTATTATCCGAACGGGAGCCTATGGTGTATTGTAAAACAAAACAAAACACCTGAATGTAATTGAAATTAAAACTCTGTCGTTTTCCCGAATAATCCCAAATTGTTTTGGATGAGATCAATATTAAAGAGTAATAAACTAAACAAAAACGTGACAAACAAAATGATCAGTATCGTGCTAAAAATGGAAAAAAATCCATTTCGTAAAAAACGATATTGTAAATAGGCAAAACTGACAGATAGGTTTTGCCAATTTTTGTTTTTGGACTCGCCACCCACTTTGTTGTAATTGAAGATATAAAATACAGACAAGAGTCCAATTAAAAAGAAAATAAAGTAACTGAATTCGCTTACATAATGTTTTTGTAAGAGAAAGAGTGGGATATAAATTAAATTCCCTATTAAAATTCCAATTAGAATGATCACGAGTACATGGAAAATAGGCGCAAAATAGGTGCCCGTTTTGGTTTGGCCAGGGGATCTTCCTTCTTCTTCCAAAGAAGAGGAAAACTGTAAGGATTGAAACCCTTCATATGGTTCCTTGTCTTTGATGATGGTTCGATATGCTAGAATCGTAAAGATATATGTACAAATGAGGAAGAGAAAATAAAAATAGGAAAAGATATCTTTTTGAACCATTAAGTTCAATTGGAAAAATATTTTTGGTAACAAGACAACCAGTGAAACTGGATACAAAACATGTGCCATTGATTTATGAAACCAAACTCGGAACATGTAGGTCATGGCAGTTGAAAAGGTTAAGAAGATATAAAACAATAGAAGGCCAAGTAGTAGTTTTTGGCCGATTAGCACTCGTTTGACGTTGTCTTTTGTGTCCTCTAAATCAGTATCAATCGGCAATTCTTTGGATTCAATTTCGACTAAAAAGGATTCAAGATAAGAGATTCTACCGATGACACCATTTTCAGCGATAACCTTCGGTTTTATTGATTCTAAATTTGTTTCTGATGCTTCAGAAGAAATAAAATCAGGGAATTGTACTGTGTAGTCCACAAAAAGTGAGTGTAGGACAACCAGTGCGATGAAGAAAGGGGAAAGGATTGGTAATTTTTTTCTGAATTGGGTCATTAGATTTTAGAGAATTACAAAAATTGTCATCATACCGATTGCAAGTACAACAAGCATAATGATATAAGGCATCAAATGGAAACTTTCATCAGCGGTTAAATTAGGATTTTGTTTTGCTTTCGTAATTTTAGCTGTTGGAGAGGCAACTGAGTTCATGATATTGGCAGCACCCATATTGCTATCAGTGGTTTTGATTTTTACTGAGTTTTCTTCCTCAATGATTTTTCCATAGATTTGTTCATTGATTTTGATCACAACTTCCGAAAAATTTTTGTTATTCGAAATGTTTACAATTTTAGCTGGGATTTGTTTGATCGCGCCAGATTCTTCCTTTAACTCCAATGTGTTGATGATAGAATCAGTGATTGAATCTCCAGGTACTAATCGTACATATACATTGTCACCTGCTTTCAGTTCTACGAGAGGTACACCATTCACTGGTGAGAGTTGGAATTTGAACTGTACAATTTGTTTGTCAGCAGGGATCAGAAATCCAGATGCTTGTGGGACAGGTGTGACAGGAGGAGCTTCTTTTTTGGCAATCTCCTCTTCGTCCACAGTGGTTTTTGTCATGTCGTTTGGATCAATCAGTTCGAAATGGATTTCTACTTTTGGTTCTGAATTTCCCGCTGTACGTTTGTGAATTTCACTGAAAACAAAGTCCAATCGGTCCGTAAGATTGTGATCCATGTAGTGGAGGATCTCTTCTAAAAAACTTTCAGAACCAAACTTGGTTTTGATGAGTTCCTGTAAGGACTTTGTAATGTTTTTTTGTTGTTCTCCCTTATAGATCACCCTTTGCATTCGGTTATAAAAGTCTTGGAATGTGGACCGAACGGGCAGAAGTGAGAGGGGACTTGTACAAGAAACACCCTCAAATTTCACCGATTTGATTTCAACCGGGTCAATGATGGCAGAAACCATGGTGTACACCATATTGGCTTCGTCTCGAAGATTGACTTTGACAGAATAATAGTTTGGTGTTTCAGGCATAAGGTTCTTTTTTGACAGTATCCATCTTTCGAAGAAAGCTGTCAAAAAGATTAGGTCATCATGGGAATCGTCTCTTTAATCACTATTCGTTACATCCGAGGGTCCCGCGTTTTGGGATTCCTCTCCATTAAATCCAGACTATCGTTCATCGTGATGGCAGTAGGAGTGGGGCTCCTTGTTGTGGTTCTTTCCATTTTTAATGGATTCCAAAAACAAGTGAAGGAATCCCTTTGGCAAGGTGGTCCACACATTACCATCGAAAATTCCTACGGATCAGGGGCTATTTATGATTATGAGACTGTCATCAATCATCTCAAATCCGATCCAAAACTAGCAGAATCCTTTGTTTCTGTCGAAGGGAATATCACAAGCCACGGCCTCATCCAAAGTAATAATAATTTTAACCCGATCATGATCCGTGCGGTTCCCATTGACTCGATTGAAAAATTGGTGGAAAATGGACTTCCGAACTTCCCACGTATTTTGCAGTACAACCGTGATGAAATTCCTGCGATCAATACCAAAAAAATGGTCGTGGTTGGAAAGGAAATGAGTGCGATTTATGGGTATGGGATTGGACGTGAGATCACCATGGCTGTTCCTGGTGGCAGGTTCACAGTCGAACGAGGTGTGCAGGTAAACGTACAATCCTTTCGATTGGTAGGTCTCTTTAAAACCGGCTATTATAATTACGATTCGAAGTTTGTCTTTTTGTCTCTCCCGCAAGCCCAAGAGTTTTTTAAGATGAAAGGTGCAGTAAACCAAATTGCCATCAAGGTTCGTTCTTTGGACGATTTGAAACTCACCAAACATAGAATCTTATCTCGGTTAAACGAAGAAAATTGGAATCAAAAAATCCAAGATGATACTTCATGGTCTGTTCGAACCATTGCAGAAGAACAAGAGAATTTCCTTGCAGCACTGCGATTGGAAAAAACCATCATCTCCATCATAGTGTTTCTTTTCATCGTACTTGCTGCCCTCGGGATGGTAGCAACGGTCCACTCCCTCATTCGTGCGAAACGTAGGTCCATTGGAACCTTAAAAGCACTTGGCCTTGCATCTAACGATATCCTTCTCATCTTCACATTGAATGCCATGATCGTTGGGATATTGTCTTCTCTTGTGGGTGGGATGACAGGGATTTTTATCGCGACAAAGTTAGAAGTCATCATCAATGCGATTTCGGAAATCATTAATGGTGTGGGGAGTCTCTTAAATCCAGGGGATTGGGATCCTGTGGAACTTGTTCCAAAAGATATCTATTACTTTGATCACATCCCAGTGGACATTGATATTTCCTTTATCTTTATGGTGACAACTGCTGCTACCATTCTCTCAGGCCTCGCTGGGTATTTCCCTGCACGTATGGCTGCTAATCTAAACCCAGTGGATACCATTCGCAATGACTAATTCTGAAATCAAACCAACTGTTTCTGTTCGTAAATTAGAAAAATATTACCAAGTTGTGGACAAACGGTACCATATCATTTCTGGTCTCGACTTTGAAGTGTTACCTGGTGAAATCGTTTCCGTGGAAGGAGCATCTGGTGTTGGAAAATCCACACTCCTCAATATCCTCGGCGCCATGGACTCGTTTGACGACGGTGAGGTGGAAGTCTGTGGAGTTTCACTGAAAAATCTAAGCGAAAAACAAAGAGAAAGTTTTCGTGCGGAAAAAATTTCCTTTATCTTCCAACAACACTTACTGCTTCCAGATTTTACTGCCTTAGAAAATGTGATGATGCCCCTTCTCATTGCAAGGATGAATCCATCACAAGCAAAAGCAGAAGCCATTGAGATCTTAAAAAAAGTAGGTCTCGGTGAACGAACCGAAAGTTTTCCTTCCCAACTTTCAGGAGGAGAAAGTGCCCGTGTGGGTGTGGCGCGTGCCCTTGTGGGAAGAAGGCAACTCATCCTTGCCGATGAACCGACAGGGAACTTGGATCGTGATAACTCAAGGCATCTTATGGATCTCATCAAAGACTTACAAAACGAATTTAAGTTTTCTCTCATCCTTGTGACCCATGACTTAGAACTTGCTTCCATGGCTCACAAACGGAATCGAATTGTTTCTGGTAAACTATCGCCCGTTAGCCTGTAATGTATTGCCGGATTTGTGGCACAAAGGACACTCAATTTCAGATCTCTGGTAAATATGGGTGCGAACATTGTGTCACAGTGTTTAGTCTTCCTAAACAATCTCGCCGATTGTGGATACCCATTTCACTTTTAACAGAATTGGAAGAGATTTTCTCTCGAAGCCAATCCAAGATCCAAATCCTGTCTTTGAGAACTCGGCTCACAAGGAATTTGGCCCATTCACTGTTTCCATACTATGAACCAAAGGAAATGGAAGTAAAACAATTGTTAGATGCAGATGGATTTTGGGAAAATTGGAAAGAGGGCTCAAACAGTTTTATCGTATCAAAAGAAGGAGTAGGTCCAGTTTACCATTTGTATTTGGGTTCAGAAGACCATGTACGTTTGGAAATTCTAAGAAATTTGGATCAAAGCTACGAACAATTTCGAAACACCAACAAAACGTTACCTACAAGGGTTTCTCGGGAAAATAGTTCTCTCCTTCGTTTGTTCTACAGACGAAAACACTGGGCATATCGCCCTGGGTTTGGGTTTATTTCGTCTTGTCCTACCAATATGGGGAAAGGAAGGAGGGATTCTCTCCTCCTTGGGATAAGAGAAGGAGTTGATCCCAGGTTCTTTTCACTTTTCGAGAAACTCTCTGAATTTGGTATAGAAATTGCTCCTTCCACCGATCATAGAAGAGAGTCCCTGGGAAACTTCCGTGGACTTGTCGTAAAAATCTCGTGGAAGAACGCATTCGCGGTCCAAAAACGTCAGTTTTACAAAATTCTTGGTTTACGAGGCTCCCTTTGACCCAGTACGGTCATGATGGGAACAAGGACGTTCGTCTAATTACTAAAGGCAGGGTGCGGCATGTTGGAATTCACAAAAAGAGCAAAAAGAGTCATCAACGAAATCGCCCAAGATGAGGCTAAACGTTTAGGCTCCGATTTTATCGGTCCTGAACACATTCTACTTGGGCTTCTCCGGGAAGAGGACTCTGTCGCGATTAAGATTCTAACGAATCTAAACATCAATTTAAACGAACTCCGTAAAGAAGTGGAGAAACGTACCCGTGAGGGTTCGGGTGCTTTGTTACTCGATGTCAGCCAAGGACAAGACAAGTACCAAAAAATGATCGAAGTTTCCAAAGAAGAGGCAAAACGCCTCAAACATAATTATGTGGGAACCGAACACATTTTACTCGCATTACTTCGTGATAATAATAACATCGCTGGCGGATCATTATCTTCCTTCAGTGTGAACTATAATGTCATCAAATCGGAAATTTTAAGACTTCTCGGAGCTCCACCTTCGGGTGCGGTAGGTGGTGGGACAACGGGTTCCCAAACCACTGGGCAAAGCCAAACACAAACGGCAACTCCAAGACAAGAAAAAAGTAAAACTCCGATCCTAGATGAATTTGCACGTGACCTCACACAACTTGCTCGTGAGAAAAAATTGGATCCGGTCATCGGAAGGTCAAAAGAGATCGAACGAGTGATTCAGATTTTATCTCGTAAGACAAAAAATAACCCAGTTCTTGTAGGAGAATCGGGTGTTGGTAAAACAGCAATTGTAGAAGGTCTTGCACAAGCGGTGATTGAAAAATTAGTTCCAGATTTGCTTTTCGACAAACGAGTGTTATCTTTGGATTTGGCAAGCCTTATTGCAGGAACCAAATACCGTGGTGAGTTCGAAGAACGATTGAAAAAAATCATGAAAGAAATCGTCACTTCACAAAACATCATCATCTTCATAGATGAGTTACACACTCTCATTGGAGCAGGTGCGGCCGAAGGGGCAGTGGATGCTGCTAACATTCTAAAACCGGCACTCGCTCGTGGGGAACTACAATGTATTGGTGCGACAACCAATAACGAATACCGTAAATACATCGAAAAAGATTCTGCTTTGGAAAGACGATTCCAAATGGTGAAGGTTCTTGAACCTTCTGTGGATGATGCAGTTCTCATTTTAGACGGTTTGAAAAAAGCTTACGAAGCCCACCATAAGGTGCGTTATTCGGAAAAAGCCATCGAGCAAGCTGTGAAATTATCTCATCGTTATATCAATGATCGATTTTTACCAGACAAGGCAATTGACATCATTGATGAAGCTGGAGCGAAAGCACGCCTTGCGAATTGCCAACGACCTAATGAAATCAAAGAGATTGAAGAAGAGATCAAAGCACTTTCTGTCAAAAAAGAAGATTTGGTTCGTAGCCAAGAGTATGAGAAAGCAGCAGCTGTTCGTGATGAAGTGAACCGTAAAAAAGGCCTATTGGAAGAAAAAACCAAACAATGGCAAGAACGTATGGAAGGGTATGCTGTTTCGATTGAAGAAGAAGACATCCTTTCAGTGGTCAGTTTATGGACAGGCATTCCTTTGAAAAAAATGGAACAGTCCGAAAACACCAAACTTCTCAATTTAGAAGAAGACATCAAATCTCGAATTGTCGGCCAAACCGAAGCCATCGAAAAAGTGGCACGTGCTGTTAGACGTTCTCGTACTGGTCTCAAAAGTGAAAAACGACCTACGGGTTCTTTTATCTTCCTTGGACCAACAGGTGTTGGAAAAACAGAACTCGCAAAAGCTCTCGCAGAGCAATTGTTTGGTTCTGAGGACAATATGCTTCGTATTGATATGTCCGAGTATATGGAACCTCATGCAGTTTCCAGACTCATCGGAGCACCTCCAGGGTATGTTGGGTATGATGATGGTGGCCAACTCACTGAATTTGTGAGGAGAAAACCATATAGTTTGGTGTTACTCGATGAGATTGAAAAAGCACACCATGATTTGTTTAATATCCTACTCCAAATAATGGAAGAGGGAAATCTAACAGACACAAAAGGTCGTAAAGTTAATTTCCGAGATACCATTATCATCATGACATCCAATATTGCCGCCAAGGAAATTTCCAAAGGTGGACGATTGGGTTTTGAAGATTTTGCTGAAGAAAGAGAAACTTACAAAGCAGAACAAGCAAGAGAACAGTTGAAAAAACATTTCAATCCTGAGTTTCTCAACCGTGTGGATGAAGTTGTATACTTTGCTCCTCTCAAAAAAGAAGAAATCGTTAGCATTGTTGATATCATGTTAAAAGATTTTAACAAACGTTTGACGGAGAAAAAAGTTTTAGTGGAATTATCGCAAGGGGCAAAAGAACACTTTGCTACCATTGGATATGACCAAAACTACGGGGCACGTCCTCTCAGACGTGTGTTCCAAAGAGAGTTAGAAGATTATATGGCAGTGCAGTCTCTAAAAGGGGTCTATGACAACCCTACCAAAATTTTGGTAGATTTGGCAGAAGGGAAACTTGTGTATTCCGAAACTCCTTGGACAGACTACAAAGAAGTCCCGAAAAAAGATGACGGTTCTTCTCCAAACACTGAGGAAAAAGACTTAGCTCTCGTTTAGAGAGTGAGAAGGAAGGCGAACGGAAATGGCAATTCTCATTCCCCTCGTCTTCCTGTTTTCTTACTTTTTCATTCGTAAAATTTGGTTCCAACTCCGTAAAATTCGCACTGTCGGAACGATTGAACGAATCGAACTCGGTTACATCCGCCCCAATTTAATCCTACCTGAAGTTAAAGTTCATTACAAATACTACTTCCAATCGGGATTGTATTATGGATCTGGGTATCTGAATTTATCAGATTTTTTACCTACCGAAGAATTCCATCTGCACCTAGGCCCTGGGGAAAATCCAATCCTCTATGTAGAGGATTTGGAAATCATTACGGAAGAACATATCGAACATTACTTGCTTTCCAAAGGGGGAAGCGTTTTCCTATACCTGGACCCTATTGAACCATACCATTCCAGGATCGATACGGTCAATTTGAACTCCATTACGGTTCCCTCGGATTTACTATGAAACATTTTTTTCACATCACTGCTGTTATTTGTCTACTTGTATCCACATTGTATGCGCAAGAGAAGGAACAAGTTGGTTCTGCTTATTTCCAAGCGGTGGATGAATACAAAACTAAAAACTATTCTAAATCAATCGAACTCGTAAAAAGTCTACTTGCTGATGGTAAATCATCTTACGAATTTTTTGCCTTACTTGCTTATAACTATGACAAGTTAAACGATTTTGATAATTCCTACAAAAACATGTTGGAAGCAAGAAAACGGAAACCAGATGATGAAGACTTGCTACAGGGAAGTCTTGCTATCTTAACTCGACACAAAAAATGGAAACCTGCGATTGAATTAGCGGAAAAAGCAATCCCCATGTACCCACAAAATCCAGAAATTCGTTATTATTATGCTTTGGCACTCTCTGAAAAGGGAGCTTCCAAAACTGCTCTTTCCCAAATTGAAAAAGCAAAAGCAGGAAGCCCGAGTGATGTTCGTATGTTAGAGTTAGAGGGTAAAATCTATTACCAACTAAAAAACTATGATAAGGCTGATATGAGTTTACGTTGGGCATCAAGTATCAACCAAAACTCTGCAGAAATTTGGAATAACCTAGCACTCGTTCAAGAGTCTCTTTTTAGAACCAATAGAAAATTGGGCAAAAAAAATCAGGCCAATACCTATTTAGAAGAAGCCAAAACATGTATTGAAAAGGCATCCTCTCTCAATGGGGAAAGTAATACCATTAAAGAAAATTCGAAAAGGATTACTTCACTCGTTGCTCTGTGAAAATTAAGTTCCATACACTCGGTTGTCGTCTCAATTTTTTTGAGACGGATGGAATGTACACCATTCTAAAAGACAAGGGGTTTACTCTTGCTACAGCGGATGAAAACGCAGAGTACATCGTTGTGAATACATGTACGGTAACAAACAAAGCTGATGTCAAAAATCGTAATATCATCCGTAATGCCATTCGCACAAATCCTGGTGCAAAAGTATATGTCACTGGCTGTTATGCGGAAACCGACAAAGAAGTGTTACAAAATATTCCCGGAGTGTTTGGTGTTTTTGGGAATACCGAAAAAAGTAGTTTACCTTACCAAATCTTAGCTGATTGGGAAGGCAAATCCTACTCACAACCACCTAACTTAGATCGTTTTTCTTACTCAGACGTATTACCAGAAGGACATACCAGAGCCTATTTAAAAATCCAAGACGGATGTAACCGTAAATGTTCTTATTGTAAAATCCCCGCAGCGAGGGGACTTGGGGTTAGTCGAAACTACGGGGACATTATCGACCAAGTTAAATACTTACAAGACAATGGAGTAGGTGAGATCCAATTAACAGGCGTTAATTTAGGTTGGTATCGTTTGGAAAATGGAGACAAAGGTTTTCTCAATTTAGTGGAAGATATTTTAAAAGTTTTAGAATACTCAAGGATTCGTTTGTCTTCCATTGAACCTCCTGATGTGGGATCTGGGTTACTTGATTTAATGCAACATCCAAGATTTTGTAAATTTTTACATGTCCCCATCCAAAGTGGCAGTCGGAAGATCTTAAAAGATATGAGACGGACCTACCATCCAGATGCGTTTCGTACACGCATCGAACTTGCAAAATCAAAACTTCCCAATTTATTTTTAGGAACAGATGTGATTGTAGGGTTCCCTTCAGAAACAGAAGTAGAATTCCAAGAAACCAAACAATTGTTAATTGAGCTTGGGTTTGCCAAATTACATGTATTCCCATATTCTGTTCGCAAAGGAACCTCCGCTGAAAGTTTGGGTGATCCTATCCCTGGTGATGAAAAAAAACGCAGAGTATTGGATCTTATGGCGCTCAGCTCTGAATTGCACACTAAGTATGCAAAATCTGCCATCGGGAAAACTTTTGAAGCAATTTTGGAAAACGATGGAAGGCTTGTGACGGATCATTATTTAAAAGGGCGACTTCCGGAAACATTCCCGATTGATACCTTACAAAAAGGGCAGTTTGTTGATGTTAGGTGTGAAGAATATTTCCCCGCCAAAGACAAAGAAGGTGAATTTCTCTTTACCTTTGCACGTTAATTCAAAAGAAAAAAGATTTCCAAATCAAATGAAGTGATCATGATGGGGTCATCATGAATCGTAAAAAACTCTACGGGTTCGTATCCTTAATTGGTATCATTCTAATTTTGATCCTTGTTTTTTTCTTTCGAGGTTCGAAATCCAATCTACTTGTCATCCAAAAAGGTTCGTTAGTGGAAGCTGTCTATGCACTGGGAACTGTGAAACCAGTGGATAGTTTTATCTTAAAATTTGGAATCGCGGCATCAGTCCGAGAGATTTATGTGGAAGAAGGGCAATCAGTCAAAAAGGGAGATCCACTCTTAGTGAATGATTCGGGAATTACCTTTCGTTCCCCGTTTACAGGCACTGTTACCAAACTCAGCATTGCCAAAAACGAAACAGCAATGCCTGGGTTACCCATTTTGGAAATCCAAAACCTAAAAGAAGTGTACATCTCTGTTTCCCTCGACCAAGAATCAGCATTACGAGTGAAACCAGGACAACATGCCCAACTCAGTTTTGAATCCATCCGTGGGAATGTTTACAAAGGGGAAGTAGAACGAATTTATCCATCCAATGGCCAGTTTCTCGTGAGGATTAAACCACATGAATTGCCCCAAGGAATTTTACCTGATATGACAACAGATGTTGCCATTGAAGTTTCTTCCAAAGACAATGTGATCCTTGTACCATTAGTCGCTGTGGAAAGAGGGAAACTCACACGTTATCGAAATGGGAAACGCGAAAAAATCGAAATTCGAATTGGAGCCATTAATTCAGAGTTTGGCGAACTCATTCAAGGGGATTTAATCGAAGGGGATGAGGTCCTAGTCAAAAATTAAATGTTATTCCTTGCGATCCGCCAAATTTTATCGAGACCCCAACAATCGATTTTAACGCTGATTGGAATTGTACTTGGGACAGCTGGATATATTGTATTTTCTGGAATTATGCTTGGTTTCCAAGCAGTCATTACTGACCAACTTGTGAATTCTGATGGTCAAATCAAAATTTCCCCGAAGGATGAGCTAGTCACCGAACGTACGTTCGATGATGTATTCTTCCAAGGGAAAGAAGTTAGATGGCTCTCACCGCCTTCTGGAAGAACCGATAACTCAAGGTTAACGAATGTTCTTGGGTGGATGGATAAATTGTCCAATGACCATAGGGTGATATCCTATGCTCCTCAACTCACAAAAGAAGTCATTTTTGTGAATGGAAAATCAACGGCTCCAGCTAGGTTTGTGGGAGTGGATCCAAATATCCAACCAAAAGTCACCAATCTCAGCGATTACATTGTTGAGGGAAAATTGGCAGACCTATCGCGAGGAACTTCCCTTGCCATTGCAGGTGAAGGGGTTCTGAATAAACTCGGTGCCAAAGTAGATGATACCATTTTTGTTTATATCCCTGGAACAGATCTCATCCCGATCAAAATTGTTGGCATCTTAAGTACGGGAAATCGTATGATAGATGAAGTGACAGTTTATTCTTCTTTATCCTCTGTTCAAAGTATTACAAAGTCCAGTGGTGAAATTTCACAGATCATTGTCAAAATTAAAGACATTCGAATGGCGAAAGAAATCGCTGAAGACTGGAGATACTTTAGCAAAGACAAGGTGGAAAGTTGGGACGAAGTGAATGCTAGTATCTTACAAGTGTTTCGGACACAAGATATTGTTAGGAACTCAACAACATTTACGATCATCCTTGTTGTTGCGTTCGGAATTTATAATATACTCAATATGGTTGTGAACCAAAAAAAGAAGGAAGTTGCGATTTTACGTTCCATAGGTTTCGATGAAAAAGATACAATCCAATTGTTTATTTTCCAAGGTCTATTTTTGGGAACATTAGGAGCCATTATCGGAATTTTTGTAGGTATCCTTGGATGTTATTATATAGACGGAATACCTATTGGAGATCCAAAACAGAATTCGAAAGCACTCATGAAAACAATGATGATTTCTTGGGATGTGATGATTTATGTAAAAGGATTTTCCATTGCAGTTCTTAGCGCATCTATTGCCAGTTACATTCCAGCACGTATGGCAAGTCGTTTGTCTCCAGTTGACATCATTAGAGGTGCTACATGAGTTTGGGAATAGAAGCCAACCAAATTTTTAAATCATTTGGAGAACCCCCTCAAGTTGTTTTACAAGATGTATCTTTACAGATCAATGAAGGTGATTTTGTTGCTCTCACAGGAAAGTCTGGTTCTGGTAAGTCCACACTTTTGTACATCGTGAGTGGACTTGATTTTCCAACAAGTGGTGATGTGAAACTTGGAGGTAATTCTTTATTACAGATGGATAGCAAAGCCCTTCATGAACTTAGAAATCTTTCTATTGGTTTTGTTTTCCAATTCCATTATTTATTACCAGAATTAACTGGATTGGAAAATATTACGATGCCTGCTCGTAAAACAGGGAAACAAAAGTTAGCTGAGGAGTATGCTCTTCATTTGATGGAAAGTTTTTCTGTCTCGCATTGTAAGGATAAGTTCCCAAGTCAAATGTCAGGTGGTGAAGGACAAAGGGTTGCGATTGCACGTGCTCTTGTCCAAAAACCAAAGTTTTTGTTTGCCGATGAACCCACCGGGAATTTAGATACAGCTAACGGAGACAAGGTGATGGAGATCTTCAAACGGATTAACAAAGAAGATGGAACTACAATTCTATTTGTGACGCATGACCCTGATTATGCGGCAATCGCCAGGCAAAGAATCCATATGGTAGATGGAAAAATTGCTGAAATTTCATAGAAATTCTGCTATAGTAGTCTAAATCCGATTCTATAGCAGATATTTTCCGAAAAAAATGATGAATTCGTATGCTCTTCACCAAGTTTGGTAGAAGACATGTTTGAACATTTTGAAACTGAAGCCATCCGCATCCAAACGAAACGTACTGGGGAAAAAGAACATTCAACCCCCTTATTTTTAACATCCAGCTTTGTGTTTGATGATGCCGAACATGCGAGGGCACTTTTTGCGGAAGAAGTAACAGGAAACCAATACACTCGGTTTTCCAATCCGAATACAACCGAGCTTATCGAAAAATTATGTGCGTTAGAGCACACAGAAGATGGAATCGCCACTGCGTCTGGAATGTCTGCTGTGTTTACCTCTATCTTTGGACTTGTGAAATCAGGGGATCACATAGTCTCGGCAAGAGCAATTTTTGGATCTACACATCAAATTTTTGCGAACATCTTACCTCGGTTTGGTGTAACGACAACTTATGTTGATATGGATAAACCAGAGAACTGGGAATCAGCAATCAAAGAAAATACCAAGATCCTTTACATTGAAACACCTTCTAATCCAGGGCTTGATATCGTTGACTTGGAATGGGTAGGTGCTTTATGCAAAAAGAAAAAAGTCATTCTCATTGTTGATAATTGTTTTTGTTCTCCCTATGTACAAAGACCTGCAGACTTCGGAGCAGACATTGTGATACATTCTGCAACTAAATACTTAGATGGTCAAGGTAGAGTGATTGCTGGTGTGATTTTAGGTAAAAAAGAATTCATCCAACCGATCCGGTATATGGCAAGAAACACTGGCCCCTCACTTTCTCCTATGAATGCTTGGATCATATCCAAAAGTTTGGAAACATTGGCTGTTCGAATGGACCGCCATGCAGAAAATGCGATGAAACTTGCTACATTTTTGCAAGAATCAGCTGATGTGGAACTAGTAAGGTATCCTTTTCTGCCGAATGACCCAGGTTATGCGGTTGCTAAAAAACAAATGCGATCTGGTGGAGGAATTGTTTCCTTCGTGATCAAAGGTGGAGTCGAAAGGGCTAAAAAATTCTTGGATGCACTCAAATGGTTTTCTTTAACTGCTAACTTGGGAGATACAAGAACCACTGTGACTCATCCAACCACAACCACACATTCCAAACTTACAGAAGAGGAAAGGTTGGCAGTGGGGATAAAACCAGGACTCATCCGTGTTTCAGTGGGACTTGAACACATAGATGATATCATTTCTGAAGTAAAACAGGCATTGGCAAACTCAAAGTAAACAAATTGTATCGACTTTCTCTTTTTTCGGAAAGAGAAAGTTCTAATTGATTTTTCGTTTCCTTTGATAAAAACTCACTTTTTTTAAGTAAACTTTCTTCAAAACTGCGAACATAGTGTTCATCTGGATCAACTATTGTTTCCCATTCTATTTTTTTTATCTTCACACCGTTCCATTTGTAAGTAAAATCTATCGAATGTTTATCGTTAGGTGCTATTCTTGTGTCATAGTATTCTTCTGAAAGATTCGTATTGACAAGCCTCCCAATGATGGATTCTTCGATTAACGTTTTTTTTCCAATTGTATCAATTGTGTAAAATCGCAAAAGAATCTTTGGGACTAAGTAAGTTGGGAATTTGTGGCCAACGGCGATTGATTTGAGTTCTGCATGGATACGAATTTCAGTATTGGATATTTTTTCCAGTTTCCATGAAGGTTGTACTGACTTTCTCACAAATTCTGGATCATGGATTCCTTTCCAAGAATGTTCCCTGTTGGGCATATGGCAATTTTGGCATTGGATACCTTGTTTGGCAAATGATGAGTTCTCCCATTCTTTGTACACTTCCATCAGTTGTTTCCCATTCAAAAACACTCCATACTCAGGACTTTCATGACAGGATTTACAAAAAAGTGAGTTCTCGAAATCAGGATTCGCCTGAAATCCGTTATGTGGAAACAAATCATCTTCTGTTTTATTTTGATTTAACGTTTTTCTTGGAGGACCATTCCAAGTTTGATTTCGGATATGGCAACTTGCACATTGGATCGATGGATTCGAAATCCCTTCGGGAAAATGTTGTTTTTGAGATTGGATGATTTCGTCTGTTCGAAATGTTTTGGAAATTTCTGCCTTGGTCTCTTGTAAGGGAGAATGGCAATTTAAACAATTGTTAAATTCTTTTGATTCTAATATTTGTTTTTGCCAGATGAGTCCATTCCCAATGGACTTCGCATGAAAACTATTCTTCCACGATTTCCACTGGTCTTCATGGCAAGTGGCACACTGTTTTGGATCCATATTCGATTCTAAAGAAGAAAGTTTTAATTGGATTCCTTGGTTTGAACCATTTAACAGAGGTAAGGGATGTTTCCAATGTTTAGCAAGAAATGAATTCTCTTTACAACCGTAGAAATTGATAAAAATACAAATCAATACCGACAGTTGTAAAGTAAGAACCTTCATCTCTTAGAATGTTATTTACGATTGATTATCCACCGCAAGCATTTCCTCCACCACCAGAGGGAGCACCACCTCCAGCACTAGTTCCACCACTTGTACTACTTCCCCGTAAAAACAATTTATCTTCGGACCTGATTTTATTTGAAGATTTTGTAAATTGTCTGGTAAAGTCTAACTGGTAGTTTGGTACATTGGTGTCAGCATTTGCAGTAATGAAGTCTGCAAGTGCAGAGATGTCAGTCCTCCAATAGGAGGCAGGTTGGGTGATGGCACTAGGACTCGAACCTGAACTAGGCGAACGTAATCCTAAAGCACCAAACTGTTTCCAACCTGCTTCATAAAACCGTGTTGGTTTTCCTAGGATCTGGTGTAAGACAAACCATACAACCGAAGTGCGAATCCCTTCCTCTCCATACAAGTAAATGAGTTTTTGGTCTATATAACCAGTATTAGATAGATAAGTCACTAGTTGTGAATAGGACTTGAATTGAAAACTAGTTCCGTCATACAAATCGGTTGGAACGAGATTTGTAGCTGATTTAACTCTCCCTTCATACGTTGTTACACAGGAATTGGAAACAAAACTAGCATTTGTTTTGGTTGTACAATTTGTGTATTTTGAACCTGCTGCTGTTGAATTAATTGTACCAGTGAAAGCAGCATTTGGTCTGCCATCAATGAGGTAATAACCTTCAACGGGAACTGGATCAACTTCTTCAAGGTTGGAATTTCCATTTTTTATGGAGTGAATGAGATCTCCAATCGTCAGTTGTATCGATGTATGATCACGTAACAAAGTTTTGGTAAGACCGGCTCTATTACTATTCGCATAATTGTATGTAGGTGTCGTAAAAAGAGTATTGGAAGCTGTTAAATCGGCAATTGACCCATTGAGAACAGCCAATCTCTCCTTTGGGAAACCCCAATATAATAATGCATAGTAGGCGAATGTAGAAGATGATAAATTTGAGAGATTGGAAGTGTCTTGTGCAAAGACTACATAATCAATCGCTGGATCAATTCCATAAATGGCAAAAAAATCAGATACTTTTTTACCCTTGCCAACAATTCCGTCAACAGACAAAACTCCATCATCTCTTGTATCAGTTAATAAATCATTTAGATTTGTAACAGGATACGCGTAAGTTTGTTTCCCATCAAAAAATACAAACCTTCCGCTCGAACCTGAAGACTGTATTTGAAATACGATTAGATTTCCAAAAACGTAATTCGGTTTGTTCGCAGACCAATTGGATAAATACCTTGAAAGTTTTGATCCTGTAATGAGCCCACTTTGGTTCTGGTTATAATCAGAATTGGAAAGAGTCGCAAGTTCTAACGGTGTATAGTTCCTGAAAAGAAAGGGTGTTAGGTCAATTTTAAGGTTCTGAGGTAAAAAAGCATACTCAGGTTGGCCTTTGCAACTTAGAACAGAAAATAAAAAAAGAATAAGGAGTTTATATTTTGGATATCGCATTGTGTCCTCTTATAAGTTATAAGGTAAAGTGATGGCAAAGCCGACAGTTTGTAACCTTGCTGTGTTATAACCTGCAATTGTTTCTGAATAAAATAAAGTGTAGAAGTTTCCAAAACTATCGACGTAACTAAATCCTAATTCTGCATTATGAAAGACCTCTTTTCTTCCCCAAGCAGGTCGTTCATTTTGTACATAAACATCGTAAGGATTGATCCCGTAAACACTAGGTTGCGGGTAACGAACTAAATTCCAGGGAGGTTGTTGCCTAGGATCAGCGTACGCATAACCACCTTGGCCAATTTGTCCTCGCATACCAATCGTTAGGAATAAGGATTCAAAAAATCGTTTGTAAAGAGCAGAATAATACAGGATATCATCTGGTACTGGGTTTTCTCTTTTTCGGTAAGACAATTCTCCAAGTCCACCCATCCCCCAAAATCCAAAGTCTTTTGCTAGATACAGATTGACCTCACCACCACTCGCCCCATCTCCCAAAGATTGAGGGTTCCGGTCATAATCACCTCGTTTGATTCCGCCTACTCGTAACGAAATGGTCGGCATCCATCGGTATTTCGAGTCAAACTCATCGACTAGTTTATACCGTAATCCAAACCGTGAATCCATAAAACCGTATTTGTCGGGGACTTCGGGAGTTTGTTGTAATCCTAAATATCGGTTAAAAATCCGATGTCGCCCTAGTTTACCAAAACCTATTGTGAGGTCAGCTGTTAGGCGATCTGTGATTCCATATTCCAAAGCTAGATTCGCAACTGAGATTCTCACATTGTCATCATACTTTGCTTTTTGTCCTGCTAGAAAAGCACTATCATATTCAGAATGAATGAATACGGGACGAACCCAAAGTTGCCTCTCATAAGGAGCCCAAGCCTGTTGGGAATATAAACTCAAACTAGTTATTGAAAGAGAAAATGTAAGTATGGTTATTTTGAAAAAAGGAAAGAGTCTTTTCATTCTTTATCCTTCTTTTTTTCAGGTAATTTTATATTGAAACGAACTTGGACAAAGTATTCCAATGCTTGTAGTTGTTCCTCTGTGAGTTTACCAGATAGGTCTGGTAAGTTGACCCTACGTTTTTCTGTATTGGGTAAACTACCTTGTAAGTATTCCAATCTTTCATCTTGTTCATTGGAGTTAATATTCGATTGTTTTTCAAGAGTAAGCTCTTGGTTGAAGATGGCTTTGCCTAAATGGTATTTTTCACGATCTTGACCTTGGGGTATATTGGCAATTCCGCCACCACCGATACCTCCTGAAGCAAAAATGATATTTGTAAGTAATAGGCTTCCGATTAAAAATTGAATTATATATTTCATAAAACTTTCCCTGTTTCTGTATTGATATATGAATAACCACTAAGAGAATAGCGAATCCATTCACTTAGTGGTTATGTTGGTTTATCGTTTGTAAGCTTTATCTTCTTCGATGATTTTTCGAGATGTCGTAGCAAACGAATTTAAGTTAGTTGGTAAGTTGGGATCAACGTCTCCGGCCACATTATAAGTGATAATATCCGATAATTCAGGAACATCGGTTCTATAAGGTGAATCTGGTGGAAGTTTTGGAGCTGGTCCACCACCCGTTAAACTACCCCATTCAATCCAACTACCATCATAATAAGTAGAAGGGTAACCTAAGATCGCAATGTAGGAAAAACCTGTGACTTGGGATCGATTATTGGTTCTGCAAAGTTGGATTGCTGTTTGTCCCTTTTGGTATCCTCTCGCATCATAATATGCTTTTAGATCAGATTTTGGTTTGAATCGAAATTCTGTGTCCAATAATCCTGTCCAAGGTACGTCCCTTGCTCCTTTGATATGGCCTTCAAATCCTACGTATTTTCCTGAAACTTCAGAAGTTGTACTTCGAATCACGCCATTGTATTCGTTGCTACTCCCTGATGAAGACCTTGCATCAGATACAAAAACACTCGAGGTGATTCCAGCAATATTGACATTATTTGGATCTTTTACAGCCTTTATCACATCTTCTACTGGTAACATCAGGATTGTATTGTCTACCCTGAGACTTTTCACACTATATCGATTGTTTAAGTTAGGTGGAGTATTTGTTGTTGCACTAAATGGTACAAAATTTCCATCTGTGACAGCTAATCGAGGAAGTGTTCCGTTCAGGAAGGCTAAATTTTTATGATCAAATCCCCAATACCGAAAGGAATAAAAACCACGAAGTGTTCCTTGGACATGGCTTGATGCGTTTGCTGAGGAAACAAAGACAACTAGATCATTAATAGGATCGATTCCAAAACGATTTAAAATAGCATCGATTTTTGGTCCATTGGCAATGATGGATACGGTATCACTGAGACCACTATTTCGTTTTTGGCTAAACCCATCACCACCATCTAACGCATTAGCACCGTCAGAAAAAGTGAAGGAATAAACAACTACATCGTTTCCATTCCCTGCGATGTATTCTTTCCCAACAGTTGCACTTGGACCATTTTGTAAAATGACAAGTTTACCCGTAATTCCATTCGGTTTTGTTGATGACCAATTATTAACCCACTTACCTAAGGTTTGTGGAGTGATAAGTCCATATTCATTTAAGTTATAATCGTCGTTAGACTCTCTTGCCAGGTCTACTGCTGTATTTACTTTGATTCCATTCGAAAGCGCGAGTGCCGCTAAGAGTAGGTTTTTTTGATTGTCATCTTGGTTGTTTCCACCGCAGGCTCCGAGAAACCCCGCGGTAAAAAGTGCTACCAACTGATGTTGAAGACTTGTTTTCATATTGAATCCTTCATTTGAATTCCAATCCTTTCTCTGTAGGGGCTTGCACCAAAGAATGAGGAGATTGGTTACCCTAAGTTAAAAACAGGGGTTGAAGGAAAAAGTTTGAATTTGTTTTAGCAGAGGAATACTCTGCAATAACGTATACTATTTTAGGCAAATTTCCAAAGATTAGAACAGAGTTTCGAAGGAGGGTGTTGGAAAAGGAACGATCCGAATGTTTTATCGAAATTTCTTAGTCGAGATCCATAAGAACTTCGTTGGAAGGTCCGAACCATTTTCAATGGAATCAAGTTCTGATATGGGAAAAAAAACACTATCACCAACTTCTAATTGGAAGGATTTGTTTTTCAGTTTGATTTTGGAAGTTCCGCTGACTTGGTAAATTTTAATATCATGAGCCTGCGGGAGGTGTTGGAATTGGGTTAATTTTCCTTGTTCTAAAATCCATTCCACTAGGTTGAGTCGTTCCCTCTCTTCTTGGTAAAAAACCCTTGATTTTATTGGGTTTTTTTGTGATGCCCACACTTTCCCTTCATTGGATGCAACAAAACGTGGGGATTGAGAAAACAAATCAGGAATCATTTCACCAATCGGGATCCTGAGAGTTTTAGAAAGTTTCCATAAAATTCCAATACTAGGAGTTGTTTTTCCAGATTCAATAAGCCCGAGCATTCCCCGGCTGACAGTTGATAATTGTGAGAGTTTTTCCATGGAAAGTCCAAGTTCGAGCCTACGTCGTTTCAAGGTTTCGCCAAGTACGACTGTTAAGACCTCTTCAACAGTTTGGTCCGATGCGTTTTGTTCTGTAGTTTCCTCGTTTTGTCCTTCCATGACATCATCCTTTCTTGGACATGTTCGATATATTGGATAAATTGTAAAGTAAAATGAATATTTGGGAGAAATAGTAGAAGAGGCAAAAAATGGAAATCAGTGCTTGGAGGAGGAGAAATTGGTCCGAAATTTCGTAAAAAAATTGGTAGGGTAAGTGTAATCGAATGTTTGTTAGGTATGAAAATTGAAGGACAGAGATTAAAATCCAAGGGAGTACTGATTGGTTACGAGAAATGGTAAGGAGTGGGATCAGAATTAAAAAATACCAAGGGTTGTAAACCGGAAGTAGGGTAAGTAAAAAGTACCCTAAATAAAAAACAAAATGGTATTTCCTACATAACAGAATGAACCTTACGTTTCTTTTTTTTTGCGGGATCAGTAGGTAAAGGTAAATATATAACAAAATAAATTGAAAGAAAAAAGGAACACTTCTCAGGTTTAATGAAAAACAAAACCTCCAAATAGGTTCATAAATTTGGTTAAAGGTAAACGATTCACTAAATCTTTGTAAGTTGATCATTCCAAAATCAGTAAATTTTGGAAAAACAAGAAGGTAAAGAAAGTAAAAACTAAAAAACCCAATCAAAAATGATAAAAGGAAATTTAAAGATTGAAGTAAGTAGTGTTTTTTCTTATGGAAATAAACATAGGGAAAAAGTAAGATTCCATAAATAACTGCCAATAATTTTGTATGTAAAAGAAGTCCAAATACAATCGCACTCTGTTGGTATCTTTTATTTTTTAAGAAATAGCAATACATCCAAAAGAATGTGATTACCAAAACTTCAAAATGCATGTTTGCATAGACTTCTTTGGTATAAATTGGATATATCCAAAAGAGAAGAATTGGTTTTTTCCAATTCGATCGATTGAAATACCAGATAGATATCGTCTCGAAAATCAAATAACTAGTTTTTAATAGAATTGTTGAATATCCATAGGTAAAAAGCGAAAAATAGAATAAAACAAATGGGCTATAGATCGTTGTCCAATCAGGATGATTGATATTAGAAAGAAGTTCTGATGAAAATGAATCATTGGAATCAAATGAGAAAAACTGAGATGGTGAAACATCATACGGCGAAATCAAGTTACGAATGAGTTGGCCTTCCCAAAGGTAACGTGCCCAATCATCTTCCCATATTGGATCTAGAAATAAACAAAGGATTCTGAAACCTAGGCCAAGGAAAAGTAAGAATTTAAAATGTACTTTAAAAAATTGGTTTGGTAAGGTTACTACTTTTAGAAAAAAAGCAGTAACCAAAATGGTGGAAGAAAATAAAAACCAATCAATCAAATGACGGTCACTATTTATTAAAATTTAGATTGTTACAACGTTCACAAACTTCTTCTGGGATGATTCCCACTTTCATCAGTAATCCAAACATAAAACAACCTGCACACCATCCTAAAAATGATTCAAGAGATGCAAAAAACACAAGGGTTGCGAGGACAACTTGGTAAGAGAAGAAGAAACCATTTAAAAATAAAACAATCGCTGTTAAGCTAAAAGAGAATCCAATGAGTTGGGCAAAACGTTTTGGAGGTCCAGCACTTGGAACAAAAGAGATCCCGAGCCAAGGAACTAAATACCGAGATGTAAAAAAAGCAAAAGGTTCCCATTTGGGCCCATAACTCAACCGGAGTAAAAACCCCAAAAGAAGTAAAGCTAAGACTACGAGGTTCGGAAATATGATGGCAACGACACCTAAAACAACAACTGTAGATGCGACAATCCTTGTGACATTCTCGTTGACGACATCTGGATAAAACCCGAGTTTCATATGAATCCTCCTACAAAAGGTTCTACAGATTGGACTCAAATTGGCAAGAAAAATTCGCTTTCTTGGAGGAAATGTTTATTTTATTGACGAAAATTCGTCTTAGAAGAGTCTCAATGTTGACTTGGGAGGGGAATTGTATGAAAATCCAGAAAACCTATGGAGTTTATCTATTTGCCATTTCTTTATTTTGGGCTCTTTGGTTACAATTAACGGCAGGTCCATCCAAAGCTCATCCTAAAACCAAAACGGAAACTTGGTTCTTAACAACGAATGAGACCTTAAGACTCCCCGAATTCAAAACAATCGACACTAGGTCATTTCATTCTCGTGTGAAAGAAAGAATGCCAAATTCAATTGTTCTCAGCTGGGAAGACCTTTCCCAGAAAGAAACTCCCAATCGTGGGAAATTACTCGAGACAAAATCCCTTCAAAAAAAACTTTCTAGTTTAGGAATTGAAACATCTGATCTCATCATTGTGTTAGGTGATGGAAAAAATGGATGGGGAGAAGAAGGTCGGATTGTCTGGAGTTTACGAGAAGTTGGATATACAAAGTCGTTTTGGTTTGATGGAGATGTGTCATCTTTTAAAGAAGTAATAAATCAAAGAAAAAATAAAATGAATTCCCTAGGGGAATCGAATCAATCTTTCTTATTTGCAGAAAAAGAAAGCCAATTTCATACAGATATCACAAAGGATGAAATCACCAAACACTTAAACCAAGGGTCTTACCAAATTTTAGATACAAGGGAACCACGAGAATTTTCTGGTTCCACACCATATGGGGAATTCAGAGGAGGCCATATCCCTGGCGCAAAATCCTTTTTTTACCAAAATTTATTTGATGACCATGGTAAAATCAGAACAAAAGAAAAAGTGGAAAACTCACTCACACAATTAGGAATTACGAAGTCAAAACCAGTCATTGCCTATTGTACAGGTGGTGTAAGATCTGCATTTGTTGTTGGAATCTTACGATCTTATGGTTATAACGCTTATAATTATTCAGGATCAATGTGGGAATGGTCTTCTTACAAAGAATTACCATTGGAAAAATAAAATTGAAACAGCGTTTTATTATATTCTTACTCATTTCAGTAACCATTGTTACTGGCTACTATCTAAATGAAAATCGAAGGGAAGTCCCAATCGAAGAAGTGTTTCCAGGGAAAAGTTGGGCAAAACCGATACCTACTCTTCCCGATCTAAAAGGAGTAGGAGCACCGACAGCAAAAAATTGCGGTAATTGCCACACAGAAATTTATGAAGAGTGGAAACTTTCCACACATGCAAATGCTCTGAGTGATGTCCAATTCCAATCTGAATTAGCAAAATCAAATTCACCCAAATGGATTTGTCTTAATTGCCATATTCCAGTCCAAAACCAAAGAGAAATGATTACGATCGCCTTACGTGGAGGAAATTATTTTAATCCAATTGAAGTCAGTAATCCATATTTTAATCCTGAGATGAAGGAGGAGGCCATTACTTGTGCAACATGCCATGTTCGAGTTGATAAAGAATCAAATCAAAGTTATGTGATTGGTGGATCAGGTGGGACATCTCCTCCCCATCCAGTTCAAATCAATCGTGAGTTTTTGAAAAATAGATGTAATGATTGCCATAATGAAACTTATACGCTTAATCAAAGTTTGGTTTGTTCTTTTCAAACAGGGACTGAATTAAAAAATACAAGTTCGGACAAATCATGTGTTTATTGTCACTTACCAGAAGTGAAACGATCATTTGTAAAATCTTCCTTCAATCGTCCTGTGCGTGTTGCTCACAGACATGGTTTTATCGGTGGGGGAGTTCCCAAACGATTTGATTTGTACAAAGAACAAATTCGTCTGGGATACAAACCAGGGCTTGTCCTTTCTAATTTTAAATGGGAAAATGGCAACATTCAGTTACAATTGCAAAATCAAAATGCAAACCATCATGTTACCTCAGGTGATCCAGAACGTTTTTATCGTTTTGTGATCGAGGGTATCGATCAGTTTGGAAACGTAATTTATAGGAATGAATCAAAAATTGGTCAAGAGTGGGAGTGGTCACCAAAAGCAAAAAAAATCGGCGATTCACGTATCCCATTCGGAGAGACGTTTAAATGGGAATTGCCATCGATTCCAAAATCCAATTTAATTACCAAGTTTCGCTTCCAAGCAATCCATGTTCGTCTGAAAGATATCACTTCAGATTATATGGTTCAGTCTTCAAATGATGTCCCTGAAACTTATAGAAATCAAGTAAAACAAATTAAGGCGATTTACCCTCATAGTTCCATTGTGATCGAAAGTGTTTATTATGTAAAAAGTAAATCGAGGAAAGATACTCCTTTGGAAAGTTTATTCAAAAGAAATGCAGAACGAAGAGGAGAATAATATTCTTTGTATCATTCCGGCTAGGGATGAAGAAGAAGGCATTGAACGGGCATTAAGTGGTCTAATTCAAAATTCAGGATTATCAATTAAAAATTTTATTGTCGTGAACAATGCCTCAAAGGACGAAACATTCTCCGTTGTCAATCGAATGGGTATCAATGTATTGGACTGCCCTCAAATAGGTTACGGAAATGCATGCCTTCTCGCATTAGATTGGATTCAAAAAAATAATTACCAGCCAGAATACATTCTTTTTTGCGATGCAGATGGATCAGATGATCCAAATGACATCCAAACACTCATTAAGACAATTCGCGAATCAAATTCTGATTTAGTAATCGGTTCAAGGACATTGGGAAATGCAGAAATGGGATCACTTTCTCCCATTCAAATTTTTGGCAATGCCTTAACATGTTTTCTCATTCGAATATTCTTTGGGACACATTACACAGATATGGGACCATTGAGAATCATCAGATACCAATCTTTACTGATTCTTGGAATGAAAGATACAACCTGGGGATGGAACATTGAAATGCATATTAAGGCATTACAAAAAAATATGAAGGTGATTGAAATTCCTGTTCAATACCGAAAGAGGATTGCTGGAGTTTCCAAAATTTCAGGGACTCTCTCTATGTCACTTCGAGTTGGGTGTAAAATTCTTTATACATTTTTTAAATTACTTTTTTTTGGTAAGTGAAAAACTTGGGAGTGGAATGTTACTCTTTTTCATTTATCCTTTTCTTTTGTTTTTTGTGGTAAATGGATTTGATCGAAATTCATTTACGATTGTTATCATTTCGGCAGTTTTATTAAGTTTGTATTTTTTCTTTTTAGGAAAAAAACTAAACGTTTTTAAAAATCAGTTTTGGATATTTTTTTTATACAATTTTGTACTCCGATGTGTTGTCATTGGGTCAACTCCTCATTTCAGTGATGATGTTTACAGATATCTATTTGATGCAAATATACTTTTGAGTGGCCAATTCCCATATGAACTCACTCCCAGTGAGTGGATGAACCTACATCCCAATATCGACGAACATTTTAAGATCTTATATTCGAATATGAATAGTTCTCATTATTACTCTGTTTACCCATTGTTTTTACTTCTGTTTTTTGTGGTAGGTTCAGTTCTAAATTCATTATTCCATTCTATGTTTTTAGGAGTTCAGATCGTTTTTGTTTTGGTTGATTTGGTGAATTTGTCACTGATCCGGCGTATGGTTCCAAATGAATCATTGGAGTTTTATTGGGCCTATTTTGCAAATCCGATCATCCTCATTGAAGGGATCTCCCAGATGCACCCTGAGATTTTATTAATTCCTTGGATATTTCTCTTACTCCAAACTAAAAACAATTGGAAACAAGGCATGGTTTTATCAATTCTAACACAGCTAAAATTTAACGCCTTATTATTTGCATTTGGTTATATAAAAGAGAAACGCAATATTTTATATGTTTTGATTGGTGTAATCTTTTCTTTTATCATCTGGAAACTGACTGTATTTGCAAATTTAGAATCACAGGGGAGTAAGGGCATTGGGTTGTTTTTTCATTCCTTTCGTTTTGCTGGACTATTGGAACCGTTCCTTTATTTTATTTTGAATCAGATGGGACATGCATATCTATCAGGATTTCTTTCGTTGTCTTTGTGTGGTCTCCTTTTTTTCTATTTACTCATAAACCAAAATTTTCGTAACTTCCCTGTGGAAAAACGATTGTTTGTTTTCTATTTTTGTTTTTTATTATGGTCGCCCGTCATTCACCCTTGGTATTGGATTTTATTCATTCTACTAGGAGTGGTAAATCGGATACATCTACTATGGCAGTCATTGCTTGTATTCCTTACTTTCTTATCATATCTGATTTACGTTTCTGAGAATTATTTTTACTTATATTGGGTTCTATCATTTGTGGTTATAGGTTTATATGGATTTAAAGAAATTGATTATTTTCGCAAAACAACCGATCCAAGGGCAAGTGAAAACTCGTTTAGCTAAGACACTCGGCGATAAAACTACATTAGATATCTATAAGAAATTATTACACATCACAGAAGACATCACGACGAAACTAAACATTTCGAAGACTGTTTATTGGGACCAAATTCCAATCCAAACAAATTCCTATTTTAAGAATGGGTATTCTTTCAAAGTACAAACCAAAGGTGACTTGGGCAAAAAAATGAAAGATGCCTTTCGGGAAGAATTTGAAGAGTCTTTTAATCAAATTTTGATCATTGGAACAGATTGCCCCTATTTAACAGAAGGAATTTTTGAAGATGCATATAATGCATTAGAAAATTATGATATTGTCATTGGTCCGGCAAAAGATGGAGGTTATTATTTATTGGGTATGAAAGAATTTAAAGCTTCCTTGTTTGAAGGAATTCCGTGGAGTACGGAATTGGTATTTAATTTAACCATCAAAAAAATTAAGGAACTTAATCTTACTGTCTCAATTTTACCCGAATTAAATGATATAGATACTGAGAAAGATTGGTTAGAATGGGAAGAAAAATTTAACCAATAGGTTGGAGTGAAATTTCAACTCTTCGATTCAGAGCTTCATGTTCTTTTGTTTGGTTTGGAGATTTTGAATTTCCATAGAAAAGTCTTCTAATTTGGTTAGGTTCTACAGAGTGGATGAGTAAAAAACGTTCCACCTCTAATGATCGTTTTTCACTGATCAATACATTCTCCCTGTTTGTTTTTCCTTCCACTGCATGGGCACTGATCATAACCTCATAGTTTCGATTCCGGTATAAAAAATCTGCGACTGATTGTAGTCTCACTTGGTCTTGTTTGGGAATCAGATTGGATTTTTTCGAAAAATAAATAGTGAATTGGGTAACGTCTGTTTGTTTTTCAGTTTTTTTATATGGATTTTCGAAAATGACACCTTCTTCAGCTAACAAATTTGGAAATGGCAAAGAAAAGTATTGAACAGTGTAAGTTAACAAAATGCAAACTAGTACTTTGTTGGTTTTATGAAGAGGCATATAATTAATTTCGGTAAGTTTCTATTTTTTCAGAAGATAGGGATTGAAAATTATGATTGAAATATGTCCCTTCTCGTAATTTTTCTCATCTAAGGGTTGAATATGAAACTGAAAGAGTTAGCAGAACGTTTAAATGCAAAATTCACTGGTAATGGTGATTTGGAAGTGAATGGCATAAAAGACTTAGAACATCATACAGCAGTAGATCCGAATAGCATCTATTATGTGGCTTCAAAAAAGTATTTAAATAAACATCAAAAAGCAAGTGAAGTTAAAATTGCTCTGACGATTGATTCATTAGCATCATCCTTTCCGAACGCTATCATTGTTCCTGAGGAAGGTTCAAAAGTAAAATTCATTCAAGTGATTTCGTTATTTGAGAAGAAGCCAAGTATTCAATCTTCTGTTTCTGGGAAAGCAAGTATCCATCCAACTGCTAAGATTGGTAAAAATGTAACGATCATGGATTTTGTTGTCATCCAAGAGAATGTTGTTGTCGGAGATAATGTGGTATTGTATCCAAATGTTGTATTGGAACCAAATGTAGAAGTTGGGGATGAAACAGTTATCAAGTCTGGTGTTGTCATTTATTATAATTGCAAAATAGGAAAAAGAAATTTGATCCATTCAAATACTGTGATTGGCGCCGATGGATTTGGATTTTACGATTATGCAGGTGTTCGTTACAAAGTTCCACAAATTGGGAATGTGATTATAGGTGATGATGTGGAAATGGGTGCACATTGTACGGTAGATAGAGCTGCCTTAGAATCTACAACCATCGGAAATTTTACAAAATTTGATGACCATGTTCACGTTGGTCATAATTGTAGAGTAGGGAATTACGTTTATATCGCAGGTGCAACAGTTCTAGCAGGATCGGTTACCATCGAAGATGGATGTTTTTTGGCAGGGCAATCTGCTGTCGCAGAACACCTAACGATGAAAAAGGGGTCTATTCTTTTGGGTTTATCTGGACTAACAGAAGACTCAAAGGAAAAAACTGCATATTTCGGAATCCCAGCAAGGCCTGCCCTTGAAATGCATCGAATCCATACTTCCTTGCCTTTATTGCCTGAACTTGTAAAAGGCCATGCAAAACGCAAAAACTCTGAAAAGTAGGAAGGGATTAAGATTCTAAAATCTTTTTTAACGACTGTAGATTTTCAATCATTTGTGATTTAAGATTCATTTTGACAAGGCCTTCACTCAATTGGAATAGGCCTTTCAGTTCCATTTTGTCAGTGACACTGATCGAACAAAAAGAACCATTTTCAGAAAATTCATATCGATCAGTGAACTTCATTCCATTTGCTGTACAACTTGCAACAATCAATTTATTTTCAACAATTTCATTGATTTTGTAAGTTTCGTTTAATTTGAAGATTCCCAAATCAATTTGGATTTTGTATTCTGTAGCGTCTTGGTTAATTGCTATTGCTTCGTGGATACTTTTGTTAAAGTGAATTTGATTTTCCATATTGCGAATGTAAGCGAAAACTTCGGCAACAGGTTTTTGAATGATGGTTTCTACTTTTGTTTCTATCATTTATTTTTTGGAATCATGAATCCACTGTTTCCAAACATCGGGAACAAATCCAATCGTTGCTTTTTTGCCATCTCTCACAATAGGGGTTTTAAACAGAAGGGGATTTGTTAATAAGGCCTCTTCTTTATCGTATAACATGTATTTTAGGTTTTTGTCTTCATAAAGTTTAGATTCGGTATCGATCAAATCATCTAAATTTACACTTCCAAGTATGGATCTGAGTTCCCCTTTGCTCATTTCTTTTTCTTGTAAGTTGATAAATTGAAAAGGAATACGTCTCTCCTGAAAGAAGAGTTGTGCCTTTTTAGAATCTTTGCATTTTTTTGTGCCGAAGATCTGGAGGTTCATCCAAAGATTGACTTTTTGAATTCTTCTAGTAATGGTTCTGATCCAGATAACATCAATTCAATTTGATCTTTATCCAAATCATACATAACATGTGCTTGCAAAAACAATGTAAACTCTTCTGCGGAAACTTTTTTTGCATCGAAGTTTTCTTTTAGAAAGTTATACCAAGCAGCCAATATGACCTTTTGGTGGGCCAATTCTTTGATACCGATGGTAATGATTTTTGGGGATTTCATGTAATTTTCTTAAAGAATTTCATCCTTTCTTTAGGATCGTCAATCCAAAAACCTTTGGAAGGCTGAAAAATACAATGTCCATGCACCTGTATTCATATCTAACCTCCGAAATGTTTGTGCAGTGCTCACAGTCGCATCGATGATCCTTGTATCATCTATGACACCCACTCGACCATCCGCCCGAATGTAAAAACTTGATGTTTCTCCGTTATAATTTCCGCTAAATTTATCAATTGCGATGTGATGGTACCCAATTCCAACTTGGAAAAAAGTATTTTCGTATAACCTGTGATTGATGGCAGTTTCAACACGGTAAACAAGTCCGCTGCCTCTAAGTCTACCTCTTTGGTTGAAATACTGAGTATTGGGTAGCGGCTCTCCGATGGAATACCCACGAATATTCCAATCAGCAGAAGTAAAACCCATTCCCGCTCCATTTTCCCATTCCCAATTTCGGAAGATAGGCATCGAAAAATGATACATCCCAAGGACATGATAGGAATAAATTTCGGAATTCAATTTTGTGTAGTATGAATCACTTGTAACTTCAGTTAGTTGCAGGATTTGCCAATCGTTCCTGCCGACATAAAAGCCAACTCGATTTCTAGAATCTAATAAAAAACGAACAAATCCTTCATATAGATTGGTTGTTTTCCCACCTTTGATATTTACATCAGAAAAAACGAGAGGGTTAAACGTGGAAGAAAATTGCCTTAAGTCACCATCAAACCGCCCAGGGATTCTTTCTCCAGCACCATAACGCATCCCCACTTCAATTCCAGATGGTTCTGCAGTAAGGCCCGTACTTGTCAGAAAGGAAATTAGAAAAACGGGAAACGAAAGGATTACAATACATCTTGACATAACAATTTCATCCAATTTCGTGAGGAAGAACCTATATGGAAACACTCTTTCAAAACGGATCTAAGTTTAATCTCATTTTAGGATCAGACATCCTAAGCCCATATTTTTACCTCATCCTCATCGCATCAGTTTACTTAAGCATTCGATTGGGATTCCCTCAGATCCGATTCCTCTTTTTGTCCCTCAAAATTCTAACGGGAAACATGGATTTTAAAGGGTCCAGAGGGCAACTTGTACATTCCCAAGCTTTTTTTGCAGGGATAGGTTCCTCATTACTTGCAGGTTCGGTCATCGGGACTGCTCTTGCCGTCGCCTACGGTGGAATTGGTGTTCTTTTTTGGATTTGGGTCATGAGTCTTTTTGTGATGCCTATACGTTTTGTTTCGTCCACCTTGGCAGTTAAATTTCGAAACCAACTTCCGAGTGGCCGTTATCTGTCTGGACCCATGTACTTCATCGAAAAAGCCCTTCGTGCGAAGTGGCTCGCGGTTGCCTTTTCCTTGGCAAGTCTTGTGACAGTGCTTGTGTTTGGGGGGATATTTCCTTTTGTGGGACTCACTTACTTAACCAAAGAAGGCCTTAGCTTAACTGGATTGTCTGGCCCCATATCTCTTTCTGTTATTTTACTGTTTATCGTAATCGGTGGTGTTAGGCGAGTTGGGAAAGCAGCAAGTGTCCTTGCACCAATTGGAATTTTATTATTTTTATTTGGCTACATTTCCCTTTTTTCCAATGGGATGATTTCCTTTATTGGATTTTTGTCAGATGTAACCAAAGAAGCATTTTCAATTAAAGCCTTGCAAGGTGGAGGAGCATTTGGAGTATTAAGAGCTCTTTCTGTTTCCTTAAGTACTTTCTTTTTATCAACAGAAACTGCTGTTGGAAAGTCATCTGGGATTGCTGGAGTAGTTCGAACTGACTATGCTGCAAAACAAGGATTAGTGAGTATGCTCGCATCCTTCTTCGAAGGTTTTGTTATGGCGACCATGGTTGGGTACGTTTTGTACTCATATGGGGCAGTAAACCTCGAAACAATTTTAATGTTCCCTGGTCGAATTCTGGAACAAAAGGATTCCATTCCTGTCATCTTGTTTGTTGTGTCCTTTTTATGTTTTGGGGTTTTGAGTTTGGCTGGTTGGTTTTACAGTGGTGAACAGAACGCCTTTTATGTGTTTGGTGAAAAATTTGCTAACTTTTTTAGGATGTTATTCATTGGGTCAACACTTGGTTTTGCTTATTTGTATGTAAAGTATGGCGTTGATGTTTTAAGTTTTGTGATGCATTGGGGGTATGTGTCAGCTGTCATCACAAGTGTTCCACTGCTAGTGTCTCTCATGTTACTTGGCAAATCTGCCAATCTGGAACTCAAAAAATACCTCTCTGAATCAGGGGCAAGGTATGAAATTTTCAAAGATATTTATTTACTCTTTTTAACCTTACTTCCTAAAAACCTAATCTCCAAAATTTTTGGGTATTTTTCGACTCTCAAACTGCCAAGATTTATGATGATCCCGATCCTAAAGGCATTTGCAAAAGCCTATAAGATCAATTTAAGTGAAGCGGAACTTGAAATCAAAGAGTATGCTTCCCTCAATCAGTTTTTCACTCGTGCTCTTCGTGCCGAAGCCCGTATCATTGACTCCGCACCCAATGCAGTAGTTTCTCCAACAGATTCAAAAATCACAAGTTTCGGAAATATCAACCAATCTACCATCATCCAAGCAAAAGGAATTGATTATTCCGTAAAAGAGTTGTTAGGTTCCGAGAAGTTTTACCCACATTTTACGAACGGTAAATACATTACCTTTTATCTTTCCCCACAAGATTACCATAGAATCCACAGTCCATTTGCTGGACAAATTTTAGGATACTATTATGAACCAGGAAAGTTATTCCCTGTGAACGACTTAGCGGTTCTCAATATCCGAGGTCTTTTCCCAAAAAACGAGAGACTCATCACCTTCTTACAAACTGAATATGGTAAAATTGCCGTGATCAAAGTAGGGGCATCCAATGTGGGAAAAATCCGCGTGACCTATGATAATAAAATTGTGACCAATAATTGGATTCGTTTTGCCAAAGAACACCATTACAAAGACGTCTCCATCATGATTGAGAAAGGTTCTGAGATGGGTCGTTTTGAAATGGGTTCCACCGTGATCTTAGTGTTTGAAAACGACACGATTGATTTGACAAACATCCAACTTGGAGATAAAATCCAATACGGAACCACTGTCGGACATTTTAAATCCAAAAAAACAAGCCTACCGGTAAAATTCTAATATGAATTCACAACTTGCTACCTTCCCAAAAGAAATTTCTTTCGATGACGACTACCTCTATATCGAGTGGAAAGACGGGCATGGAAGCAAATACTCGTTGTTAGACCTACGTAAAAAATGCCCCTGTGCGACTTGCCGGGGTGGTCATGGTGGGAAAGTGGGGCAAGCAACCGGCCATATAGACTCCATCAAACTCATCTCTTGGACCAAAGTAGGTCGGTATGCGATTTCCATCGTGTGGAGCGACTACCACAATACGGGAATTTATTCCTATGACCATTTACGAGCCTACGCTGAGGGAAATTCCGGCGCCTTTGACTGAGGTTTGGTTACTTTTTGTCAATTCGGAAAAAAACTGAGTGACAAAAACATTCGTATTATGTCTCATTATCCTAAGTTTTTCCGGAGATAAAAGGGCATGGGTGAAGGTTCACTCTCACAAGACGAGATAGACGCATTACTACAAGGTGCGGATGATACATTCGACCTCTCTTCCTTAAGTGGCGCATCCAGTTCGTCATCGGACAACCTATCTCCTATTGACCGCGACATTATTTCCGATGTGATCGGCTCTGCATTCCAGGTGGCGGGGAACACACTTGGCACGATCTTGGCAAAAAACACTCGTTTTATGAACCCTGCCACCGAATCGAGCTCCTCTGCTGACATCCAAAAAGAGTTGGGCTCTAAGTCGGTAAGTTTATATTCAACCATTAGCGGCAGTTTGGCGGGAAGAGTTTGTCTTGTCATGGCACAAGAGAACGCTGCAAAAATTGCAGGTGTGATGATGGGAGGAATGGCTCCTCCAGGCCAACTCGATAACGCACAACTCCAAACCCTAAAAGATTCACTTGCTCCGATCCTTGGCACTGTTACTGCACAAATTGGTATGAAACTTGGTGGAACTATGTCTGGTAGCCCACCTGAGATTTCACTTGTGAATTCTGGGCGTGATTTACAACTTCCAGATGACAGTAGTTTGGTGAAAACTTCCCTCAGTTTGAATATTGATGGTGTTGGATCTTTTAAAGTCTATTATGTAATCTCTTTGACTATGGCAAATTCCATCCTGGATATCCAGAAGGGTGGTGGTCAAAAACAACAACAACAGTCCGGCGGAATGAATGTCAACATGCAACCCAATATGGGCATGGGTGGCGGACAAGGTTCTGTTGGAATTAAAGGTGTCAACTTTCCATCACTTGCGACGGCTGGTGGTGGACCAGGGCAAACCAATCTCAATCTCCTTATGGATGTACAAATGGCTCTTACCGTGGAACTCGGAAGAACCAAAATGTACATCAAAGACATTTTGGGGTTAGGGGAAGGTTCTATCATCGAACTAGACAAGTTAGCTGGTGAGCCAGTGGATTTACTTGTGAACGGCAAACTCATCGCCAAAGGTGAGGTTGTGGTGATCGATGAAAACTTTGGTGTTCGTGTCACTGATATCGTTAGTCCTACCGACAGACTCAAAGGCGAAAAATGATCCAAACAGAAAGGAAAAAGAAAAGTCGAAGTGGGAAAGTTATGTACTTTTCTGTACTCTTTCTTTTTTCTTTTTTCCCACTATTTTCTCAGAATTCAGAAACCAAAGAACTCGATCAGATTTTACGCCAAGAATTAGGTGAATCCAAATCCAAACCGAGTGCCTCTGAAGGTAGTTCGAATGGAAATTCAGGTTCGAATTTAGACTCAAGCAACCAATCAAATGGGAAACAAGGAAATGGGTTTAGTCCTTCAGCTAACGCGGGTCAGTCGGCGGATGGAAATAAACAAGAAGAACCCAATTTAATCCAAGAACGTTATAATGAAAACCAAGATGATTCACCTTCGGCAACTTGGATTTTAGTTAAGATTTTATTTGTACTCGCGATCCTTGTTGGTGCTGGTTATTATTTGGTTTTGCAAATGCAAAAATCAAAATCAGCAAAATACCCTGTTAAAGGGTTTATGAAGGTACTTTCGAGTTTGCCTTTGTCTGCCACACAATCGGTGCAAATCATCGAAGTAGGTGGCCGTACTCTTGTGTTAGGTGTTGCTGATGGATCAGTGAGTTTACTCACAGAAGTCACGGCTCCAGAGGAAAAAAACCAAATCCAAAAAATGAAAGAAGAAGCGGATCCTTACGTTCCCAACTTTTTGGAAACAGTGCTTGAAAGTTTACAATCCAAAGCACAAAGGAAAATTCGCATCAATTCAAACCAAATGGAAGGTTTGGAAATGGATGGAGCGGCCGAAATCCAACGAAAGGCAAAAGAAGGTTTGGAACGGCTTCGCAAACACCGTAAACTTTTGGAGGGAGGAGAGGCATGAAACTTCGTTTTTTTTCCTTCTTAAAGAGACATAAATCTGTTATTTTTCTCATTAGTATCTTGTTTCTGATTTCTGCCAGTGGGTTTGCGGGACTTCTTGCCCAAGACAAAGGATCAAGGATACCAATTCCAAATCTATCATTTAACGTAAATGAGGCGAGAGGACCAAGGGAAACCAGTTTATCGCTGATGATTCTGTTTCTTGTCACGATCCTTTCGCTTGCGCCCGCGATTGTGATGAGTGTGACATCGTTTACCAAAGTTGTGATTGTTTTTGATTTTGTGAGACGAGCTCTTTCCTTACAAAACCTTCCACCTAACCAAGTTATGATGGGTCTTGCTTTGTTTGTCACTTTTTTTATCATGGCACCGACTATCGGGAAGGTGAATGAGGAAGCCCTACAACCTTACTTAAACGGAAAAATTGACCAGTCTGCATTTATGGAAGGATCCATGAAACACCTGCGACAATTTATGATCAGGCAACTCGGAAAAGATGGAACCAAAGATGTAGCTCTGTTTTTGAAAATTGGCAAAGTACAAAATGTGAAATCATTTGAAGATGTACCATCTTATGTGCTTGTGCCTGCTTTTATGCTGAGTGAGATCAAAAAAGCATTTATCATTGGAATTTATATCTTTATCCCTTTTATCGTCATCGATCTAATTGTGGCTTCGGCACTACTTGCGATGGGTTTTATGATGTTACCTCCTGTCATGATTTCCCTTCCGTTAAAACTCATTCTTTTCATCTTAATTGATGGATGGAACTTACTTGTACTAGAACTCGTAAGGAGTTATAAATGACAGAAGTAGATGTGGTCAATATGATGCGGGAAGCCTTTATTGTGACTTTGAAAATTTCAAGTCCAATTCTCATCACAGCTCTTGTGGTTGGTCTCATTGTCGGGATTTTACAAACAACTACTTCCATCCAAGAACCAACGATTGCGTTTGTACCAAAACTCGTTTCCATTTTTGCAGTGATTGTCTTTTTTTCAGCCTGGATGGTGCGTGTGATGACGGACTATACAAGAGAAATCTTTTTTATGATCGAAAAGATATGATATGGAAGCATTCATCTTACACTTTCAATCTTTCCTTTTTGTTTTAGTACGACTGCTTGGGTTATTCCTTGTAGCCCCATTTTTTTCATCAGAATCGATTAACTTCTCCCTTCGAATGATTTTTTCCTTTATGGTCTCACTGATCATATACCCTGTTGTGGCAAACTACATGCCACCTGTGCCTGGTCATATGGTGAATTTTGGGATTATGATCATTTCGGAGATGCTCATTGGTGTGTTTATTGGGTTTCTCGTCTCACTCGTGTTTAGTGCCTTCCAGATGGCTGGTGAATTTTTTAATAACCAAATTGGATTTGGATATACAGAGATCCTCGATCCCGTGACACAAAACTCACTCCCTGCTATTGGAACGATGAAAAACTTAATGGCGACTGCCTTATTCCTTGTGATCGGGGCACATCGTTTCCTCATTGAAACTCTTGCCTATTCTTTTGAAAAAATTCGTATCATCTCCTTAACTGGAAAAGTGAATAGTGGATTGTATCGATTGGTAGAAGATGCAATCGGTGCTATGTTTGTCGTATCGTTTAAAATTGCCCTTCCTGTCATGGGCATACTTTTTTTGGTCTCTCTTGCAGAAGGACTGATGGGAAAGGCAGCACAACAAATGAATGTGATGTCCATGTCGTTTCCCTTAAAAGTGTTTATTGGAACACTGACTCTCATTGCAACTCTTACGTTTATCGCCACACAAATGGTACAAGGGATTCAAATCTCTATGGACAAAGCGAGTTTACTTGTTCGGGAGTGGCCAAGTTTATGAAGGCGAATCATAGTATATTGAGACAAGTTCCGATGATTCGGTATATGGTCCAAGCCATACAGGGGATGTTTCGGACTTTTTTGGATCGATTGCAGGAAATATTAAATGCTTGGTTTTTTCTGGATGACCAACTGACGCCTGTAAGTGATCCAAATTTAATATTTGTCACAGGGCCTTATGAAATCCAACTACAACTATTTGCAGCGGCCGATGAGGGAAGGACAGAACCTCCGAGTGAGCGTCGTAGGCGGGAAGAAAAGGAAAAAGGGAATGTTCCCAAATCCAATGAAGTGGCTTCCACCTTGGTTTTATTAGGTGGAACTGGGGTCCTTTATTTGCTTGGTGATACCTTCATTAAAAACACAGCAATCTTCATTAAAAAATACTTACCCATGGGAATGCACCACGAACGTTTTGGGGCAGAAGAGTTCCGTGTGATCCTTTCTGGAGTTTCCAAAGATTTTTTTAACCTACTATGGCCAGTCCTTGCGATCACTCTCGTGTTTGCGATCGTGGGAAATGTGGTGCAAGTGGGATTTATGTTTTCACCAAGAGCCTTATCCTTTCGGTTTGATCGTATATCTCCCAATTTTAAACGAGTTTTGCCGAATCGCCAAACATTATTTAATTTAGTAAAGTCGCTCGCAAAAGTTGTGTTAATTGGTGTGGTTAGTTATATCCTGATTTCTGGAGATTTTCTAAAGGTTTTACTCACTGGGAATATGGGGATGATGCAAGCCATCTCACTAGTTACTTACTCTGGTTTTAAGATTATGATGGCGGTTGGTCTTTTATTACTTGGGATTGCCGTTGCCGATTTCTTTTTTCAAAAATCAGAGTTTGAAGAATCCTTAAAACAAACTCCTTCGGAAGCCAAACGAGAGATGAAAGAAGATTCCGGGGACCCTGTGATGAAAAACCGCAGGATGCAACTCGCGCGCGACATGATGCAAGGGAATATGTTGCGAGAAGTTCCAAAAGCTGATGTGGTGATCACAAACCCAACTCATTATTCAGTAGCATTATCTTATGAAATGGGCAGAGATTCTGCACCTCGTGTGATCGCAAAAGGTGAAAACCGCCTAGCACTAGAAATACGAAGAATAGCCCGTGAAAATGATGTCCCAATTATCGAAAGTCCGAAACAAGCACGACTTTTGTATGCACAAGTTGAAGTGGGAGAAGAAATCCCACAAGAATTCTTCCAAGCTGTGGTGCAAATCCTCATCACTCTTGAGAAGTTCAAAAAAAAAGTAGGAATGGCATAACCATATGAACTTTAGAGATATATTAAAACAATCCGATGTTGTGTTAGGTGTAGGAACCTTAATGATCCTTGGGATGTTAATTGTCCCACTCCCTGGATTTGTTTTGGATATCCTGATTGTTGTGAGTATAGGACTTGGGCTCCTTATTCTAATGACAGCATTATCGGTTACAGAACCGAGTGAGTTTTCGATTTTCCCAAGTTTACTCCTTATCACCACACTCTTTCGTTTAGCACTCAACGTATCGACAACTAGACAGATTCTTTCCAAAGGGCCTGCAATGAATTCGAGTGTGATCGAAGCATTTGGAACCTTTGTGGTAGGTGGAGAATCAGGTCTAGGAAAGTATGTAGTAGGTCTAATTATCTTTATCATCCTCACCATCGTACAGGTGTTAGTAATCACAAAAGGTGCAACTCGGATCTCGGAAGTGGCAGCAAGGTTTACACTCGATGGATTACCACAAAAACAAATGTCCATTGATATGGAACTCAACAGTGGTGCGATCACGGAAGCGGAAGCTAAGGTAAAACGAAAAAAAGTCCAACGCGAAGTGGACTTTTACGGGGCCATGGATGGAGCATCCAAATTCGTACAAGGGGATGTGAGAGCAGGGCTTATCATAACCGCCATTAACCTGATAGGTGGGATTCTCATTGGTTCTACAATTCGTGGGGAATCCTTCCTTGCGTCGATTGAAACGTATGGGAAGTTTACAATTGGAGATGGACTTGTTTCCCAGATCCCAGGTCTACTTTCTACAACCGCAACTGGTATCATTGTCACAAGATCTAGTTCCGAAAAAAAACTAACCGTAGAGATCAAAGACCAACTTTTTGGGAATGCCAAAACTTTATATGTAGTTGCAGGTGCACTTGGGATGGCAAGTCTCATCCCTGGGCTTCCTTTTTTCTCACTTCTCTTTTTGTCTGGAGCCATTGGATACTTAGGGTATTCGATCGAACAAGTTGCCAAAGAAGAAATCAAAAAAATCGAAACTGTTTCCCAAGAAAAAGTCCAAGAGAAAAAACCAGAAAATTACATCAAAGAAATTTCTGTCGAAGCCATACAGGTGGAACTTGGACGCGATTTACTGCCGTTAGTGGATGCCTCTTCCGGTGGGCATTTACTCGAACAAATTGCCAATACTCGTAAAAAATTCGCCATTGATTTTGGACTTGTGATCCCCGCGATACGTATCATTGATAATTTAGAGATCCCTCACGATAATTATAGCATACGTATCAATGGTGTCGTAGTAGGGCAGGCGATCGTTAAAGCAGATAGGCTTATGGCGATGAACAATACTTCTCGTAACTTGGAACCAATTGTCGGAGAACCTTTCACGGAACCGGCGTTTGGTTTAAAAGCTACTTGGATTGATCCAAATGATAAAATTGAAGTGGAAAACAAGGGGTATTCTGTGGTGGATCCTTCCACTGTGATCATCACTCACTTAAAAGAACTCATTTCCAATTATGCATCTCAACTTCTTGGAAGAGAGGAAGTAAAAGCACTTCTCGAACATTTACGCCAAACTCATCCTACACTTGTGGGTGAATTGGATTATGACAAACAAGGAAGACTTGGGATCATCCAACAGACTTTGCAAAATCTTTTGGCAGAAGGTTTGTCCATTAAGAACCTTCCCAAAATTATGGATGCAATTGCAAACCATCTCCCTCGTACAAATAATCCTTTTGATTTAGCAGAACATGTTAGGCAGGCGCTTTCTCGCCAAATCATCAATGATTTCCTTTCTCCAGATGGGAAGTTACATGTGGTAACCATTGATCCAAGGATCATTGATCGTATGAACAAAAGTATCACACTCGATGAAACCGATGGTAGTAAACTCATCATCCTTCCTCATGATATCAGAGTGAGGATCTTAGAATCGGTTTATAATGAATTACAGAAAGCATTGGATGAAAATCGTTTCCTTATCTTTGTTGTTTCCAGGTACTTAAGACAAGCCTTTGCATTCTTTTTGACAAAGGAACTACCCCCAAGGAACTTTGCAGTAATTGCTTCTGAAGAAATCCATAGAGGGGTTCCGACAGAAATTGCTTCGGTTCTAAGCCTTCCATCCAGAGAGGAACACCCACAAGAAGCATAGGAGAATCTTTTTGCCAAGTTCAGTCCCATCGCACCGCATTTCTGTTGCTCCGATGATGGACTGGACGGACCGACATTACCGCTTTTTTCTGCGACTTATCTCCAAACATGCGTTACTCTATACGGAGATGGTGACAACAGGTGCCATCCTACGGGGAAAAGATAACCATCGACACTTAGATTTTTCAAAAGAAGAACATCCCATTGCTCTCCAGTTAGGGGGAGATTCACCAGCGGCTCTTGCGGAATGTGCAAAAATTGGGGAAGATTATGGGTATGATGAAATCAATTTGAATGTGGGTTGCCCTTCTGATAGAGTCCAAAGTGGAAGTTTTGGGGCTTGCCTCATGAAAGAACCAAACCTTGTGGCAGAGATGGTTTCCGCTTGTAAAGCGAAGGTGAAAATTCCAGTGACTGTCAAACATCGAATTGGTGTAAATGGAAAGGAAAGTTACGAAGACCTACACAATTTTGTTTCTAAAATCAAAGAAGCAGGTGTGGACCATTGTATCGTTCATGCAAGGATTGCAATCCTCGAAGGACTTTCTCCCAAAGAAAACCGAACGGTTCCTCCACTGCGGTATGAAGATGTTTACCAACTGAAAACAGATTTTCCTGATCTTTCCATTACCATCAATGGGGGGATCAAGTCACATGAAGATATCAGGGAGCACCTAACAAAAGTAGATGGTGTAATGATTGGACGTGCGGCTTATGATCATCCGTTTTTATTTTCTACTGTAGATTCTTTTTATTTTGGATCAAAGGAAACTCCGCAAACAAGAGAATCTGTTTTGGAATCTATGATTCCTTATGTACGATGTGTTCGTGAAAATGGCGGCAAGGTCCATCATGTGCTTCGCCATATTTTAGGATTGTATCACGGGGAAAGAGGTGCAAGGGAATTTCGAAAGTATCTGACAGATCGTATGCATTTGGATTCGGCCACCGAGTCCATTTTAGAATCTTATCTTACGCGTTAAGGATCCGCAGGGCTTGGTCATTTCTGTTCGCCGTTAGGCGAGAGAAATGACGGGAGCGAAAGCGAACCCCGGAGTGAGCCTGACCCTTTTTGCAAACCAATATCCATTGCAAAAAAAGTGGGAACGCCAAAACCTATCACGAAAATTCAATCAATTTTTGGAATATAGAATAACATATCTTAGACGGTAGTTGGTTTGTTTTTGTTCATTCTTTTTGGTTTTGCCCTAAAAATGGCGGAAAAATGCATCCAAAATCTCTTAAAATCAAATGGGTTGACAGGGCGGTTTCTCTCCCCAGCCTGGTTAAATTGAGAGGGAATACCATGACCAAGCCACTCACCGTACAAAGTGACAAAACAATGCTTCTAGAGGTTGATAACCCAGAATTTGAAGCCTGTCGGGACCTCATTGCCAAGTTTGCCGAGCTCGAAAAAAGCCCTGAATACATGCATACCTACCGTATTTCTCCACTTTCATTGTGGAATGCTGCTTCTATCAAAATGACAGCTGATGAAATCATTGAAGGCCTTACTAAATTTGCTCGTTACTCCGTACCCAAAAACGTGATGAACGAAGTGAGAGAACAAATCTCGCGTTATGGAAAAGTAAAATTGGTAAAAGAAGAATCGGGAGAGTTGTACATCATCTCTAACGAAAAAGGATTTATCACAGAAATCGCAAACAACCGTGCCGTCCAACCCTTTGTGGATGGAATGGAAGGTGATAAAATTCGAATCAAAAAAGAATACCGTGGTCACATCAAACAAGCGTTAATTAAAATTGGTTTTCCAGTGGAAGACCTTGCGGGTTACGATGAAGGAAATAAATACCCATTTAACTTACGTCCTGTTACCATCAGTGGAATTAAATTTGGAATGCGGGATTACCAAAGAGCTTCTGTAGAAGCTTTCCATGCTGGTGGACGAAACGAAGGTGGGTCTGGTGTTGTGGTATTACCTTGCGGTGCGGGTAAAACCATCGTGGGTATGGGGGTCATGCAAATTGTTGGTGCGGAAACTCTCATTCTTGTAACGAACACTTTGTCCATTCGCCAGTGGAGAAATGAAATTTTAGACAAAACGGATATCCCTGAGTCAGACATTGGTGAGTATTCGGGTGAGATGAAAGAAATCAAACCGATTACCATTGCAACGTATAATATCTTAACTCATAGAAAGAAAAAAGGTGGGGACTTTACTCACTTTCATATCTTTAGTGCTAACAACTGGGGACTCATTGTGTATGATGAGGTGCATTTATTGCCGGCTCCAGTTTTCCGTATGACATCGGAACTCCAAGCCAAACGAAGGTTAGGTTTGACAGCTACGCTTGTTCGAGAAGATGGACTCGAGGAAGATGTGTTCTCCCTCATTGGACCTAAAAAATACGATGTACCTTGGAAAGAACTCGAAGCGAAGTCTTGGATTGCGGAAGCTAATTGTGTGGAAATCCGTGTTCCTATGGAAGATGACCTTCGTATGAAATACTCTGTGGCGGATGATCGTGAGAAATTCCGATTGGCTTCAGAAAACCCAGAAAAACTTCGTGCGATCAGTTATATTTTAAAGAAACACTCTACTAATAACATTTTGGTGATTGGACAGTACATCAATCAGTTAGAAGAGATTTCCCAAACCTTCAAAATTCCTTTGATTACGGGAAAAACTCCACTACCTGAAAGACAAGAACTCTACCAAGCGTTCCGTACGGGTCAAATCAAACAACTTGTCGTATCAAAGGTGGCAAACTTTTCCATCGACTTACCAGATGCAAACATTGCCATTCAGGTTTCGGGAACGTTTGGATCAAGACAAGAGGAAGCACAGCGATTAGGACGTATCCTTCGTCCGAAATCACAAGATAACACAGCAATTTTTTACTCACTGATTTCGCGTGATACCAACGAAGAAAGGTTTGGTCAAAACAGACAACTCTTCCTCACCGAACAAGGGTATGAATACGAAATCTATACTTTGGATCAGTTCAAAGAAACAGTGCCAGAAGAATCACTCACGAAATAGAGGACAAAATGAAACTTGTAGCAAAACGACTCGATGTCGTAGAACCTTCTCCCACTCTCGCAATCACGGCTAAAGCCAATCAATTGAAAGCGAGTGGACTTGATGTGGTTGGATTCGGAGCAGGGGAACCTGATTTTGATACACCAACTCATATCAAAGAAGCTGCTAAAAAAGCAATGGAACAAGGGAAAACCAAATACACTCCCGTGAGTGGAACCGTTTCTCTGAAAGATGCCATTATCAAGAAGTTTGAATCCGAAAACGGATTAAAGTACGAAAAAAATCAAATCATTGTAGGAACGGGTGGAAAACAAGTTCTCTATAATTTTTTTATGGCGACTCTCAATCCTGGAGATGAGGTGATTATCCCTGCACCATATTGGGTGAGTTATGCGGATATCGTACGTTTGGCAGAAGGAACTCCTGTGATTGTACCAACGGATATTTCCAGTGGATTTAAAATCACAGCTGACCAATTGGAAAAAGCCATCACTCCAAAAACAAAAGTGTTTATTTTTAATTCCCCATCCAATCCAACAGGAGCAGCTTACACTCGTTCGGATGTGGAAGCACTTGTGAAGGTTTTGGAACCAAAAGACATCCTTACGGTATCCGATGATATTTACGAAAAAATCATTTATGATGGATTGGAATTTGTAAACCCTGCGATGATTTCCGACAAGATGAAGGAAAAAACCTTTGTCATCAATGGTGTATCAAAAGCTTACTCGATGACGGGTTGGAGGATTGGATACGGGGCAGGGAATGCAGAGATTGTGAAAAACATGGATACCATGCAAGGGCAATCCACAAGTAACGCATCTTCTATTTCACAGGCAGCTGCGGAAGCGGCCCTCACTGGAGACCAAACACCTGTTGCAGAAATGCTCAAGGCTTTTGACAAACGTCGTAAACTCATCGTGGGACTTTTACGTGAGATCCCTGGTGTGGAATGCCGTATGCCTGAGGGTGCATTTTATGCATTCCCTTACATCACTGGCGTGTATGAATTGCCTGGATTCAAACGACTGCTTGCTGAAAAAAAAGAAACCTCTCTTTCGAAACTTTTTTGTGATGTCCTTCTCGACAAATACAATGTGGCAGCAGTGCCTGGGATTGCCTTTGGAGATGACAAAGCAATTCGTTTGTCTTATGCGTTAGGTGATAAAGACATCGAAAAGGGTGTCGCTCGCATCAAACAAATGGTTGAGGATTTACAGAAGTAAGATGAAACCTGTCCCTTTACTGAAACTATTTTGTAAAGGGACAATCGGACTTAGTTCAAATCGATTTCGAATCTTGTCTATTGGATACAAAATGCGAAGTTTTGGTACTAGTCTTTCATTTGGAATTCTAAAAAAAATCAGCTTTGTTTTGTTAGTTGCTCTACTCGGCGAAACTTCTCTTTTTTCTGCTCCAACGTTTCTTGAAAAACCAAAACAGACCAATCCATCCGAACTTTTTAAAAGGGACAACCATTCTGAAATTGTCATCCCAGTGATTGGTCTCAATTTACATCTCTTTGCAGACGGGAAAAGTGATGTACTGCGAAAACTAAAATTTGGTGAACCTGTTACGTATGATCAAAATTCATTGGAAAGTCCCAAAGAAGATTGGATTCCAGTCAAACTCCAAGATGGACTTTCCGGATTTATCAAACGTTCTGTGGTGCGCTCGGTTCCGCCAAAACAATACCTCTCCACATTGTTATTTGAAGCAGAGAAATTGATTCTATCGAAACAAGTGGATTTTTTGGCAAAACAGGAAATCACTGATACCATTTTTTCAATTTCTTCTTCTGGTAAATTTACTGGAGATGAGTTTATTTTCCTTCGAGCGAAAGCAGGTTTTTTCTTAAAAAAAACTGTGGATTTGATGAACGAAAAAGGAATCAAACCAGACAATGATCCAGAGACTCTTGAGTTTTTAAAACGCCACCAAACAAAGTTATTATATGATTATTCTTCTGGAAACTATTATGTAGATTCCAATTATTTTTGGAAATTATTGGAATCGTATCCCAAAACAAAACACTCGGATTATGCAGGTTACTTGGCGACAGAAAGTATTCCCATTGTTGATTGCGGAGTGGACTTACGTTGTCGATTGGAAGAGATCCGCAAAGGGAAATTACGATATGTGTATCTTTTCCCGACTGGTAACTATGTAACGCTTTATACAAAAGAGATTGTAAAATCCCTAAGTTCCATGACAAAAGATCCAGATTCGATTCCATGTTTTTCTCCAGTGAGTGAAGGGATCAAATCAGAAATCAACCAAATGTTCCGTTATGCATCGGAAATTGGTCCGCGCGAAAAAAAACAAATCCTTCCTCATTTGCAGATTCTAAAAAAAGAATGTTTTCACTAATCATGATTTAAGTTTCAAACATAAGGAAAGTTTTGTGAAATTAACTTACAAAGTTTATCCATTTCAAAGTTCCGATCCAAAAAAAAAGTCAATCGGTGATATAGTCATTTTACATGGGTTATTTGGATCTTCAAAAAACTGGGTGACAGTCGCCAGATTTTTATCCGAGTTTGGTCAAGTTTATGCGATTGACCAAAGGAATCATGGTGATTCTCCGCACAGTGACGAACATTCCATACCTCTCATGGCAGATGATTTGGAAACTTTCCTAAATGATTTAAAAATCCAAAATCCGATTTTACTCGGCCATTCAATGGGTGGTCTTGTGGCGATGTATTTTGATTTGATGCACCCGGGTATTCTCAGTCGACTCATCATACAAGACATTGCACCAAGGTCTTATCCGTTTGCGTATGACAATGAGATTTTGTCTATGTCATTTCCACTCAGTGGATTTAATACACGTACGGAAATTGATACGGAAATGGCGAAGTATGTGAAAGATACGTTTATCCGCCAATTTTTACAGATGAGTTTAGAACGAAAAGAAGATGGTTCCTATCATTGGAAATTGAATGTAGAAGGAATCAATCACGCTAGAAGAGTTTTTGATGATGTATTTTCATTTGATAGAATTTCTAATACTAGGACATTGTTTTTGTTAGGTGGGAATTCCGAATTCATAAAAGAATCTGATCTTTCAATAATGGATCGGTTTTTTAAAAATAATGTAAAAGTAAAAATTGAAGGTGGTGGGCATTATATTCACTTTACCCACCAAAAAGTATTTTTGGAAGAACTTGGAAATTGGTTACAAAACGAGTTTGTTTGATTCCTTTATTCTTCGAGTAACGAACGTAACATCCAAGCTGTTTTTTCGTGAATGTCGAGTCTTTGTGTTAATAGATCCAAGGTTGCTTGGTCATTTCCCTTTTCTGCAGGAGCATAGGCTGCTCGTGCTGTGCGAATCACGGCTTCGTTCCCTTCCACTAAATTTTTGATCATATCTTTTGCTTTTGGAACTTCTTTGTCTTCTGAAATACTAGAATACTTTGCAAATTCCCATCCACCCATTGGTGCATAATACCCGAGAGAGCGGACTCGTTCTGCAATTGGATCAATTGCATTCCAGAGTTCTGTGTATTGGGTCATAAAAAGAAGGTGTAATGTTTGGAACATCGGCCCTGTAACATTCCAATGGTAACTGTGTGTTTTTTGGTAGAGAGTGTATGTATCAGCTAACAGTTTTTTTAAAGATTCGGAAATAGCACTTCTCTCTTCTTCTGGAATTCCAATATTAATTTTCATTTAAGGTTCCTCTTAGTTCTATAGAATTAGACACGATTAATTTTACTTGGTGCAATCGAATGAGGCTAATAAAAATTATTTAGCGAGTTCACTTACGATTCGATCGACTAAACTTTCTGCGACAAAATCATATTGGCTTGTTGCAACTAAAATATCCTCACGACTCCAAATCAGTCCAAGTCCTAGACTATACTGTAAAAGTCGTGCCATGGTCCAATCAGCTCCTGGTTTTTTTCGCGCATTGACAATGACTTGTCCGGATTCTATGTGAACGATTTTTAGGGATACTGTATCGACTAAATTTGGGATGAGTTTTCCTTTCTCATCGAATTTTTTTAGAGCAGAACCTCTGCCAAAAACGAGAGCATCCACACCTAGAACTTTTCCAATTCTAACAGCTGTTTGCGTATCAATGATTCCTGTTTTGGAAAAACTCTGTTCATTCACAACTTTCGAAAGTTGCTCACGTTCTATGACTTTGAAAGGAAGTGATTTTGCGATTTGTAGAGAAACCGCATCTGTGAATTCGTCACCCCATTTTGCTTCTTCTATATCAAAAATGAGGACAGCAACTTTTGTGATTCCGAGATTGGATTTTCCTGTTTCAGGGTATTGGATGGCTGCATCCATAGTCCGACAATTGGTTAACGATACAGAAAGTAGTAGGGAGAAAAACGCTAAATATTGTTTCATAGATTTCCTAAAGATGAAGGTAAAGTTGTTAAGAGGGCAATTCTTTTTCGGCTTAAATTGGAAGATTTTGAAAAATTCGCTTCCCACTTGGCTAAGTTCCTAGAATTTCCTACTAGGCACTTGTTCATGAAAAAAACTCTAAGTTGGATTTTACTCATTCTCGCCTTCTGTCTGCTAGTTGCTTCTTATTTTCTTTCCGAACAAATTCTAACACCTTCCTATCCAAGAGCATCGGACGAAGAAAATTTGAGTAAACAAATCTCTTTTTCTGAATTTAAGTTGCCTACTCCGGAATCAATTCGTTTTCAAAATGGACGTTTGCGATTGAGAGGCTGGTATTTTAAAAATCCCAAAAAACAAAATTGCGGGGTGATTTTTTTACACGGATTATCCAATTTTAAAATCCAAATGTTACCGTATTCCACACCGTTTTGGAAACGTGGTTGTAGTTTGTTTTTGTATGATGCCAGAGCTTATGCGGAAAGCGATGGTAAGTATTCCACATTTGGATACCATGAAAAATTGGATTTAGAGAGGGCAGTTGAATATTTTTCGGAGATAGACAATACTCCAGAAGATCGGATTGGAATTTTTGGAATCGATTTGGGAGCTTCAACCGCTTTACAATTTGCAGATGGACAATACGAAATCGGATTTGTGATCGCAGATACTCCCTTTAAAGACATGCGGTCTTATGTGGAACATCGTTATGAAAGACTCTATTCTAGATTGATTCGATTGATTACTCCGCTCAGTTTATCGATCGCGGAACTAAAAGGTGATTTATTAGTTGATGATGTTTCACCATTGAATGCAGCAAAATTAATCACCAAACCAGTTTTAATTTTGTTTCCTAATGATGGAGACAAAACACAAAAAGAGGATGCAGAATTGATCGTTTCAAATTTAAAAGCGACTTCCAAAAAATTGGCAACTTATTCGACAAAAAAAAATTCATTGGACCAAAACACAATCATTTCACCTGAATATGAATTGATCCTTCAGAATTTTTTAAAAGAAATTAAGTTTATCAAATAAGTATCTAATAGATTCGAAAGGATATTCACCACATACTATCTCAGGTTTTATTTTATTTTGATCAGTTTTGGTAAACTTTCCCACGTTCCATCATCACGAGTGGAATAGTTGAGGTATACTGGTAATGAACCGATCCCTATCCCTGCTGATATAGCATAACTATAGTTAAGTTTGCCATTGGCAGATTGGAGTTGTTCTGGATTTGTAATGCCTGTACTATATAAACTTGGGAGCGATGGAATTTGAGTAACGCTAGTTAAGTTATCATTACTCCGATAAATTTCGATTGTTGGACTGAAAAAATTGGGTGCATTCGAAAGTAAAAAATAATGATTTGAATTGGAACTTTTAACAGTCCTTAACCTTGATGCACTACCGCCAATACTAGTGTTAAAACCTGAGATTTGCGAACTATTTTTGGGAATGATTGGATTCGAGTTTGCATAGGAGCCTTTTGGAAACGTTGTACCAAAAAAATTGGGCGAAGTAAATAAAATGGCAACCAATTGGTCTTGGACAGGGAAAATAGGTGAGTCAAAAGTAGTCGGTGAGAGCGCATCAAAGGTAACTTGGTTTGTTGTGAGTTCTGGAATTTTGATACTCTTTGATACAAATGTACTCCCGAAAGTGACCGGGCACTGTAAGTAATTCACACCCAAATGAGTAATGAGTTGGTAAGCAACTAAGGAAACATCCGGAGTTGCAACCGAACAACTAAAATCACCCACTAAATCAGGAGTTGTATCGGAATCCAATTGTATGATCAGTGGTCTAGGGACTCCAGAAAGCAGAGGGGTTCCCAGATACTTACCACTTCCTAAGGAAAGAGCTGGGTAATACCAAGTTTTATCATCACTTTCAAAAAATCGATGGAGGTTCGGTAAAGTTTTCTCAATAGCAGTTGCGGATGCCGGAGGTAAGGATGCTGAGAATTGAACATAGAAATTTTTATTACTTAAAAATGTTAAAGCCGGGTAATTTCTTGTTTCTGCTGAAAGGAAAAAAACATAATCGGATCCATTGAACATGGGAACAGAAAGTTTTAATACTGTTTCCGTTGTGCTGTTCCTTGACAAGCTGACTCCGTCAATTTTAGTGATTTGGTCATAATATTCACCATCCGCACTGGAAGCAATGTAGCCTGTCGTTGTAAAATTATTGGTACCATTAAAGTTTGATTGTACTTCAAGATAGATGAATTGCCTTCCGTTGGCGGAACCAAGTGAAGTGAGTGTTGTACCCGTCGCTAGTCTATTTCGATAATTTGCTAAATCTTCCAGTATATACTGTGCATTACCTGTTTGTTTATAAATGGAAAATAATTGTTTTGTGATTCCGTTGTAAAGGCGAAATGATGCCGTCCCAATAAAGGTATTACTTGCATTCTTTAAGGAAACATTAGCAATCCCTCTTTCGCTAAAAAACAAAAATGTCCTGCCTGAGGTATCAAGAGTTGCTGTGTAAATTTGAACATTACCTGATTCACCATATGGTGAAGTCGCCACTCCATTTTCATCGGCTTCATTTAAGACCGAGTATTCGATGACCCCATTTGCATAGGGAGCTCCATTGGAGTCGGTAAACTTCATGAATAGTACAGATTGGCTTTGAGTATTAAAAGCATCTGCTAAAGCTAGTAATCTTAGTAATGCTTGTAAAGATCCTATGTCTTCTGAAGGATCCAAACTAGATGGTTTAAATATTCTACATTGGAAAAATAAAATTGAGATTAAAACTGTGAAGATGATTCGCTTCATAAATATTTCCTTAAAATAAAACTGAATACCGAAGTTCTGCATAAATCGAATTGAATTGAGGTCGATATACATTTACACCTTGAGGTTTGTCCCAACTAGATTCAAAATCCCATCCCTCTTTGAATTGTTTGCCTCCAGATTGGACTACTGGTCTTTCTGGGTATGTATCTCTTCCAATCATGTAGGCATGTATGATATTTGTAATGTAGATGATACTTGCCGTGCCAAGTCCTGCTAGATACTTTGTGTTTGTTCCTTTTGCATCATTTTTACTTTTTACGATTAGATCGTCGGTAATGGAGGTTTCGATATAACCTGCTAGGAATTCACTCGGCAAACTAATGTTTTGTGCAGTAAGGCGTGTTCCTGGTCCTCCAATTTGGTTTAATAATACCATTGTATCGTAATGTGATTTTGCATTTTTTTCTTCGGTGCGTAGGGGACCTAAGGTATAAATTAAAGTTCCAAAAAACATAGAACTAAACGTTCCCGCGGATACATAATACCCGCCACAAAATTGCCCCCAACCAGGAATAAGAGCAGATCGCCAAATAAGCGCTAATCGACCTCCACATTCGGAAGCTGCTGGTGACGGACCAAGTTTTCTCGTTGCCAACCATTCTGCTTCTGCTTTGGCATCTTTTTCAGCTTGAGATTCTAGTTTTTTCTCTTCCAAAAGTTTTGCCTGTTCTGCAAGTTTGGCTTCTTCTTCTAAGCTCTTTTGTTCTTTTGCTTCTGCAATCAAACGTTCCTTTTCTAATTTGGCTTTTTCCTTTTCTTCTTTTTCTCGGAGTTTTTTCTCTTCAGCGATGCGAATTTTTTCTGCTTCTTGTTCGCTCACATCTTTATACACAACTTTTAGAATTTGGAATTTCGTAATGGTTTGGATGCCATCACTTGTTTGGATGGTGAGGCCCTTTTCGTTTTGATCCGTTACTTTCCCTTTGAGGGTTTTGCCATTTTTTAAAATGACTGTGTTGATTGCAAAAACTGGAAATGCGAAGGCGACGATGAGGATAAATAGTAACGTTTTCATGGAATGGAATCTCTGGTGAGTTCTTGTATTATTCTATTTTGTCAAGATATTGCAAGTGTATTTTAGGGCTTAGGGTGTCTGTTATATGGGTATTGTTGGTGTATGGAATATTAAGATTTTT